>NZ_JBXARE010000006.1:0-344548 GCF_058807935.1 Pseudoduganella sp. GW821-FHT11H04
GTGTAGAAGAGAAAGGACACGGGCTCTGCCGCTTGCGGCAGAGCCCGTGTCCGTTTGCTCGACCTGACCCCGACTTTTATCCCGCTATTTACGGAAGACTTGCTTGCCGCCGACCCAGGTTTCTAAAACGTTAATTTTGCCGATTTGTTCAGCGGGGACTTTGAACAGGTCTTTGTCGGTGAGGATGAAGTCGGCCCATTTGCCTTTTTCCAGCGAGCCGACGGATTGCTCCTGGTGCGCGGCCCAGGCGGCGTCCAGGGTGAAGCAGCGGAACGCTTCGGTCAGCGTCATGGCCTGGTCTTTGTACCAGCCGCCGGTCGGTACGTCCTGCATGTCCTGGCGCGTGACTGCGGCGTGGATGCCTTGCAGTGGATTTGGCGACTCGATCGGGAAGTCGGAGCCGCAGGCGATGCGGCTGCCCTGCTTGAGGAAGGTGTGCCAGGCGTAGGCGCCTTTGATGCGCTGCGGGCCGACGCGCTGTTCGGCCATGTTCTGGTCGGAGGTGGCGTGGGTTGGCTGCATCGAGGGCACAATGGCCAGTTGCTTGAAGCGCGGGATGTCGCTCAGCTGGACGACCTGCGCGTGCTCGATGCGGTGGCGCTTGGCGGCCAGCGGGTACTGCTTGCCCAGTTGTTCGAAGCTGTCCAGGATTTGCTTGTTGCCGGCATCGCCAATGGCGTGCACATTAACCTGGTAGCCGGCCTTCATGGCCTTTTCCATCTTGTCGTGGATGGCGAGGTCGGTGTTGAACAGCAGGCCGCGGGTGTGCGGCGCGTCGCTGTATGGTTCGATCAGCGCGGCGCCGCGGCTGCCCAGGGCGCCGTCGGAATACAGCTTGACGGCGGCCAGCGCGTAGTGGCCGTCGGCGTAGGATTTCAGCGGGCCGTTCTTCGACAGCTTTTCGAAGTCGGGGCCGACGTCGCCGATCATGGCGTAGACGCGGGTGGTGAGCTTGCCGTGGTCGGCGTAGTCGCGGAACAGGCGGTCGGAGCCCGCGTCGATGCCGGCGTCGTGCACGCTGGTAAGGCCGACGCTGGAAAGCATGCCCAGGGCGCCGTCAAGCATGGCGCGCGCTTCGCTCTCGGTCGGCTTGGGCAGGATCTTGTAGACATGCTCCATCGCGGTGTCGACCAGGATGCCGGTGGCGTTGCCGTTGGCATCGCGTTCGATCTTGCCGCCTTCGGGATCCTTGGTGTCGCGCGTGATGCCGGCTGCTTCCAGCGCCTTGGTGTTGACCCACATGGCGTGGCCGTCGATGCGCTCCATGGCGGCAGGGCGGTCGCTCACCACCGCATCAAGTTCGGCGGCCGTCGGGAAGCGGCCCAGCTTCCAGATTTCCTGGTTCCAGCCCTTGCCGATCACCCATTTGCGTTGCGAGTTGGCTTGCGCGAATTTGGCGACCGATGCTTGCGCCGCCGCCAGCGAAGTCGGGCTGTACAAGTCGGCGCTGGTGGCTACTTCACCCAGTCCGAAAACGTGGCCGTGGGCGTCGATCAGGCCAGGCAGCACGGTCTTGCCCTGCACGTCGATGCGCTTAAAGCCCTTGGCTTTGGCGGCGACTTCCTTTGCGCTGCCGACTGCGACCAGCTTGCCCTTGTCGTCGAAGGCTAGCGCCTTGAACTGCACCAGCTGGCCTTTGGCGTTAAGAGTGTAGCCGTTGGCGTTGTCGATCATGGTGCCGGCGGTGGCAGTGGCGGAAAGGGCCAGCGCGGCGGCGGCCAGCAGGGTGCGGCGGAAGTGCATGGATTCGGTCCTTTCGAATTTGAAAGCAAGATCCAGAGTGTAGCGTGCTTCGTGCGCTGGTCCAATGTCGCTTTGCACAATGGAGCCTTGAATATGTTGACGCTTTTCGATTACCTGCCTTCGCAGAACGCCTACAAAGTCCGCCTGCTGCTGTCCCACCTTGGCCTGCCCTATCGCACGGAGCTGGTGAGCATCTTCGAGCGTGAGGGCCAGCGCGCCGAATACCTCGCGGTGAACCCGTCCGGCGCGGTGCCGGCGCTGCAGCTGGAGGATGGACGGGTGCTGGCGGAGTCCAACGCCATCCTCACCTACCTCGCAACGGGCACCCCTTATTACCCGGACGACGCATACGCGGCGGCCAAGGTGCAGCAGTGGATGTCGTTCGAGCAGGACTACGTGCTGAGCATCGCTTCGCTGCGGCACTGGACCATGACGGGTAAGCTGGCGCGCCGGCCGGCGGCGCTGGTAGCGATGCGGCGCGGGGGCGGGCTGCGGGCGCTGCAGATCCTGGAGCGCGAACTGGCGATGCGACCGTTCATCGCGGGCGAGGACTACACCATCGCCGACATCTCGCTGTTCGCCTACACCCATCGCGCGGACGAGGCGGGACTGCCGCTGCGCGAGTTCCCGCACGTTTGCGCGTGGATCGAGCGGGTGCGGGCGCAACCTGGCTTCCTCAACGAGCACCATCCCTATTCCATCGATCCGCATTCTTCGTCCGAACTGCCCTGAGCAGCGCCTTGACATGATCGATTACAAGTGTAATCATGCGCCATCGATTACACGCGTAAATGAATATGTCCATCCAGATCAGTGAAGCCGAGGCACTCGTCATGGAGGTGCTGTGGCAACAACACCCGCAGGGCGCCGACGAGATATGCGCGGCGTTGGCGGCGCAGCAATGGCAGGACGCCACCGTCAAAACCCTGCTGAACCGCTTGCTGAACAAGGGCGCCATCAGCGCCGAGAAGGATGGGCGACGCTACCTGTATGCGCCGCTACTCAAGCGCGAGCAATGGCTGGCCGCCGAGAGCAAGGGTTTCCTCGACCGTCTGTTCGACGGCAAGGTGGCGCCGCTGGTGGCCCACTTCAGCCGCCATCGCAAGCTCAGTAAATCCGACATCGCCGAGCTGAAACGCCTGATCGGGGAGCTGGACGATGGCAAATGAATTGCTGTGGCGCGCCTTGCTGGCCAGCCTGTTCGCCAGCGCGATGATGCTGCTGTTGCGCCGTCCGCTGCGCGCCGTGTGCGGCGCCGGGGCGGCTTATGCTGCCTGGGCCATCGTTCCGGCCAGCATGCTGGCAGCGCTGCTGCCGCACAGCGACGCTACCGTGCATTGGGCGATCGGCGTGCCGGCCGCACCGGCCGCACTACAGGCGGTGCAGGCCCGCGCCAATGCTGTCGTCTGGCCGTGGCACACCTGGCTGGTCAAGGCCTGGCTGGCCGGCGCGCTTGTATTGGCAGCCCGCTTTGCCTGGCAGCAGTGGTGCTACCAGCGCGGCTTGCGGCGCGGTCCTGCGTCGGCGCGTGTGCTGCGCAGCGGGATGGCAGGCTGCGGGCCGGTGCTGCTTGGCGTGTGGCGTCCGCGGCTGGTCCTGCCTGCCCGCTTCCGCCAGGACTATGTCCATGCGGAGCGGCGGCTGGTGCTGGCCCATGAACGCATCCACGCTGAACGCGGCGACTTGTGGGCTAACGCGGCTTGTGCGCTGCTGCAATGCCTGGCCTGGTGCAATCCGCTGATCCATCTTGCTGCCGCACGCTTCCGCCTTGACCAGGAACTGGCGTGCGACGAAACCGTCCTGCGCCGCCACGGCCAGGCGTCCACTTATGCCCGCGCCCTGCTTAAGACGCAGCTGTCGGCGCAAGGCATTCCCCTGGCTTGCCAATGGCAGGCCGCCCATCCACTGAAGGAGAGAATCGTGAACTTGAAGTCGACCATCACCCCGGCCCAGCGTCTGGCCGGCCGTTTTGCCGCCGGTATGTTGCTGGCCGCCTGCAGCCTCGCTACCTGGGCGGCGCAAGCCGGCACTACGGCGGATAAGCATTACTTGGTGACGCTGAGCATGCTGGGTAGCAATCCGACCGTTTTGATGAAAGCGGGCGAGCCGGCCGAGATCGCGATGGGCCAGGGGGCCGATGAGTGGCGTACTCGCCTGGTCGTCACGCCGCACGAGGGCCAGGTGCAATTGCGCGCCCTGGTTACCCACGGCGGAAAGCAGGTCGACGACTATACGGTGGTTGGCCCGCTTGAGCAGGATATTTTCATCGGCTCCAAAGACGTGGAAGAGTTCAAGGCTAAGCTGCGCGTGCGCGAAAAGACTGGCGCTTAAGCTGTTCGTTCAGGGCGGCGGCGAGAACACGTGCGAGGTGTTCTCGTTTAGGGGACCAAAACAAAGTGTCTGAAACTTTGTCTGAAACTGCCTGAAACCGTCCTGAAATTGTCTGAAACAGCTAATCATCAGGAAGGATGTCCGTGCGCCGCTCTAACTTGCCTTGGCGTCGGGTGGCAGCCTTTTCAATCAATGCCAGCGCGTTTCGCAGGCTTTGCGCCATGACAGCGGGCGCCGTTGCGGGCTCATACGGGCGAAATGCCGGAACAGGTTCCGCACGTGGGCTGCGCAGTTGTTCCTGGCGAATGAAGGCGGCGTTCTTCCAGTAGCGCTGGCCGGGAAGGCGCAACCAGAGGTCGCGCCATGCATTGCGAGCCGTACCCGCGACCTCGGCGGCGAATTGGTTCGGCGTCATGGGCCTGCCATCGTAGATCACGGCATCACCGACGACCTTCGCAAACGCATGGCATCCCCGGTAGAGCATTTTCAATTCCGTTCCCTCGGGCAGGAACAGCCGCTTCCATTGATAGCCGGGGAGTGGCTTATCGCCGGTGCTGGTCTCGCCGCGCGCGGCCGCAAGCCACGCAGCGAGCGCGCCTTCGACGATCTCGAGCAGGTCGCGCTCGTCCCCAAATTCTTGCAGATAGTTTGCTAACTCGAGAAATAGTGCACTCGAAATTTGCACTGACACAAGTTTGCGGCTCATGATTTTCCTCCCTTGAACGAATAGTCCTTAGACATGGGAGGAAAACCTAAGTTCAGACAATTTCAGAACGGTTTCAGGCAGATTCAGACAAGGTTTCAGACAATTTGTTTTGGCCCCCTAAACAAGGTCACCTTTCGCGAGTCCTCAATCGGCATCGTGGAAGATGATGCCTAGGGTATGGCGATGGCCGCCGCGCAGGCGGCTGACGCCGTGCCGCATATTCACGCGGTAAGTGCCCCGCGCCCCTGGAACAGGGCGATGAAACACCGGGAAGATCACGCAATCGCCCTGCCGCAAAGGCACCACTTCCACGCGCGACTGCATGCGCGGGCGCTGCTCCGTCAAAACGAACTCGCCGCCCTCAAAATCCTGGCCCGGCTGCGACAGCAGGAAAGCCGCCTGCAGCGGAAACACATGCTCGCCATATAGATCCTGGTGCAAGCAATTGAAGTCCCCCACCCCGTACTGCAGCAGCAGCGGCGTTGGCCGGGTCTGGCCGGCGGCATGGCAGCGCGCGATGAATTCCGCATGCACTGAAGGAAAGCGCGGCTCCAGCCCCATGGCCGCGTACCAACGGTTGGCAATCGGCGCCAGGTGCGGATACAGCGCGCCGCGCAGTTCCGCCACCAAGTCCGGCAATGGATAGCGGAAGTATTGGTACTCCCCCTTGCCGAAGCCGTAGCGCTGCATGATGACCCGGCTGCGATACAGCTCCAACTGCGAATACCCCGCCGCCAGCTGCATGCACTCCTCCGGCGACAGCACGCCGCGCACCAGTGCACAGCCATATTCATCGAGATCGGCAGCGATTTGCCGCCAATTGAAAGCAGCCAGGCGCGGCGAAGCTTCCGCCGCAACCAGCGGCGGCGCAAACAAATCGCCCGTCATGCCGCCGCCTCGTCCGCCCTCGCTTCAGCCTCGCGTTCAAGCAAGGCCGCCTTGCGCTCAACGCCCCAGCGGTAGCCGGAAATCGAACCATCGTTGCGCACCACGCGATGGCAGGGAATCGCCACCGCAATCGCATTGGCAGCACAAGCGCCCGCCACCGCACGCGCCCCTTTGGGCGCCCCGACCCGCTGCGCCAGTTCAGCATAGCTGACCGTCTCGCCCGCCGGAATCTCGCGCAAGGCTTGCCAGACGCGCTGCTGGAAGGCCGTGCCGCGCACATCAAGCGGCAGATCGAGGCCAATCTGCGGCGCTTCGACAAAGGCGATCACACGCGCCACCACCTGTTCATACGCGCCCTCCGCGCCGCGCAGCTCCGCCTGCGGGAAGCGGTCCTGCAAATCATGCGCCAGCGCCTGCGGGTCGTCGCCCAGCAAGATGCAGCAGATACCGCGCTCGGTACTGGCCACCAGGATCGCTCCCAGCGAGCACTGGGCGATGGCAAAGCGGATCACCGCCCCGCGCCCGCCCGCGCGCCACGCCGACGGCGTCATGCCCAGTGCGCCCGGCGTGGCGGCATAAAAGCGCCCGCTGGAATTGAAGCCCGCCGCATAAATCGCATCGGTGACGGAAGCCTCCTCGGCCAGCCCCTGCTGCATGCGCCGCGCACGCGCCGCCGCCGCATAGGCTTTCGGCGTCAGGCCGGTGTGGGCTTTGAACACGCGGTGGAAGTGGAAGCGGCTCATGCCGCCGGCCTGCGCCAGCGCCTCGAGGTCGGGCGCCGTTTCGGCAGCATCGATCAGGCGGCACACCTGGGCCACCATGGCCGCGTGGCGCTCGGCCAGCGGCGACTGCTCCGGCTTGCAGCGCTTGCAGGGGCGGAAGCCGGCCGCCTCGGCAGCGGCAATGCTGGCGTGGAATGCCACGTTCTCGCGCAGGGCCGGGCGCGCGCCGCAGGAAGGGCGGCAAAACACGCCGGTGCTGCGCACGGAATAATAGAACTGGCCATCGGCCGCGCTGTCGCGCGCCTGCACGGCGGCCCAGCGCTCGTTGTCGGTCAGGAAACGGTTCTTCGGGTTCATCGTTAGCTCCAGTCGGTAGTATGCCACCATGCTAGGCAGCCCGTCGGCCGACGGCACTCCGCCGCTTGCTATTGAATTCCCGGATGCTACAATCGCCGCACCCTAAGCACCCAAGCAGCCCTGGAGCCCGGTTTGGAAGAACAACTACAACAACACGACACCCCCATCTTTCAACGCATCAAGGACTTCCTGCTGGCGCAAATCGGCGCCGGCGCCTGGAAAGAAGGCGACGTGATCCCCTCCGAACAAGCGCTGGTCAAACAGTTCGGCGTCTCACGCATGACGGTCAACCGCGCCGTGCGCGAACTGACGGCCGAAGGCGTGCTGACGCGCCGCCAGGGCGCCGGCACCTATGTCGCGCAGCAGAAGTACCAGGCCACCCTGCTGGAAATCAAGAGCATCGCCGACGAGGTCAGAGCGCGCGGCCACGCCCACCGCAGCGCGCTGCAACTGCTCGAACGCGCCAAGTCCAGCGATTTGCAGGCGCTGGCCTTCGACCTGCCGGCCGGTCACGAGCTCTACCATTCGATCATCGTCCACTTTGAAAACGGCGTGCCGATCCAGGTGGAAGACCGCTGGGTCAACCCGCTGTGCGCACCCGACTATATGGTGCAGGATTTCAGCCAGGTCACACCGAATGAATACCTGGTGCGCGCCGCCCCCTTGCAGGCTGCCACTTACAGCATAGAAGCCTTGGTGCCGCCGCGCGAGATCGCCGAGATGCTGGCCATGGATGCGCGCCAGCCCTGCCTGGTGCTGAAACGCCAGACCCAATCGGCCGGCCGCGTCGCCTCGCTGGCCACCATGTGGCATCCCGGCCATCGCTACCAATTTGGCGGGAGCGTCCCGGCCTGAGCAATGCTATAGTTGACCGCACCGCCAGCGGCTGCTGGCCAGAAAGGGATGCCTTGACGTCACCGCGCCTGAATGCCGCCCCTGCCCGCGCGCCTGCCGGCCCTGCCAGCGCAGCCCGCGCTCGCCTGCGCCTGCGTCAGCTGGCCCTGGCTGCGGCCCTGATGGCGGCAGTTCCCTTGGCCAGCGCCGTCGACGCCGTCACCATCCAGCTCAAGTGGCAGCACCAGTTCCAGTTCGCCGGTTTTTACGCGGCCCAGGCGCAAGGCTATTACCGCGACGCCGGCCTTGACGTCACGCTGCGCGAAGCCACGCCGGGACAGGACACCGTGCAAGCCCTGCTCGATGGCGAGGCCCAGTATGGCGTCGGCGACAACGCCCTGCTGCTGCGCCGCGCGCAAGGCGCGCCGGTGGTGGTGCTGGCCTCCCTGTTCCAGCATTCTCCGGTCGCCCTGGCGCTGCGCCTCGATGGCGACGGCGCCCGCCCGGCCTGGCCAGGCGCACGCGTAGCGCTCGGGCCGGACGACGCTGAACTGCGCCTGATGCTGCAGCGCCAGCGCGTGCCCATGAAGGAACTGGCCCTGCTGCCGCGCAGCGCCAGCCCGGACGACCTGGTAAACGGCCGCCTCGAGGCCCTGTCGGTGTACAGCAGCGGCGCGGTGTTCCAGCTGCAGCGCGCCAACCTGCGCTATGAATTGCTGCTGCCGCGCAGCGCCGGCATCGACTTCTACGGCGACGTGCTGTACACCACCGAAGCCGAACTGCGCGACCATCCGGCGCGCGCCCGCGCCCTGCGCGCCGCCACCCTGCGCGGCTGGCGCTATGCGATATCCCACCCGCAGGAAATCGTCGACCTGCTGCGCGCGCGCTACCCCGAGCGCCGTTCACGCGAAGCGCTGCTGTGGGAAGCGCAGCAAATACTGCCGCTGCTGGAACAGAACCTGATTGAATTCGGCTACAGCAATCCGCACCGCTGGCAGGCCATGGCCGACCAATACGCTGCTGCCGTCATGCTGCCCAAGGGCTTCAAGGTGGACAGCTTCCTGTACCACGACGACGCGGCCACCCCGACCTGGCACCTGGCGCTGGGCGTCGCCCTCGCCCTGCTGGCCGGCGCTGCCTTGTGGCGCCTGCTGCGCGTCTCGCGCGCCCTGCGCGGCGCCGAGCTGCGCGTGGGCGACGCCGAGCGCCTGGCAAGCTTCGCGCTGGAAGGCGCCGGTGAAGGTTCCTGGGATTGGCAGCCGCAGCAACGCGCCCTGCACCTGTCCGCGCGCTACTGCGAAATCCTGGGCTACGCGCCGGGTGAGCTGCGCCCCGCCAACGCGGAGCAGTGGCTGGAACTGGTGCACCCCGACGACCGCAGCCGCATCGGCGCCGAAATCGCCGCGCTGGACGACCCGGCCGTCGGCCGCACCCCGTTCACCATGGAATTCCGCATGGCCTGCCGCGACGGCAATTGGCGCTGGGTGCTCGCGCGCGGCATGGTGCTGGCGCGCGATGCCGCCGGCCGGCCGCTGCGCATGTCCGGCACCCTGGGCGATATCTCCGACCGCAGTGCGGCCGAACTGGGACGCATGGCCGCCATGCTGGACGCCTTGCCCGGCGCCCTGCTGCTGGCCGAACGCGGCGGGCGCGTGCGCCAGGCCAATGCCGCGGCCGAAGCGGTCTTCAGCGCTGAAGCGGGCAAGCTGGCCGGCACCTCGATGGAGCAATTGATCCCGGACGCCATGCGCGACACGCCGGGCCGCCCGCGTGAATTGTTCGCCCGCCCCAAAATGCCGGGCCGCGTGCTGACCGCGCGCCGCAGCGACGGCGCATACTTCCCCGCCATGGTGCAGCTGGCGCCGCTGCAGCTGGGCGGCCAGGCCCTGGTGCTGGTGTCGCTGCGCGATATGACCCAGCGCCAGCGCGCCGAAGAAGCGCTGCAAGCCTCGTCCGAACGCTATCGCCTGATCGTGCAAACGGCGGCCGAAGGCATCTGGATGTGCGACGCCAACGAGCAGACCAGCTTCGTCAACCCCACCATGGCGCGCATGCTGGGCTACCAGGTGGAGCACATGATGGGGCGTCCGATGGCGGACTTCATGGACCCCGACTGCGCCGCCATGCGCCTGCGCCGGCAGCCCGGCGCCGCAGCCGCCAGCGAACCGGCCGAAGGCCGCTTCTACCGCCAGGACGGCTCTTCACTGTGGGCGCTGCTGTCGACCAGCACGGTCAACGCCGATAACGGCAGCTATGCCGGCACCCTGACCATGGTGACCGACATCACCGACCGGCGCCTGGCCGAACTGGCGCTGCGCCACTCCAACCAGCGCCTGGCCTCGGTGTTCAACGCCGTCACCAATGGCCTGCTGGTGTTCGACGCCGCCGGCAATATCATCGAATGCAATGCCGCCGCCAGCCGCATGCTGGGGCGCGCCGCCGCCCGCGGCGCCGGGCAGTGGGACGGCGTGCACGAGGATGGGCGCCGTTTCAGCGCGCCAGAACACCCGGTGGCGCAGGCCCTGGTTTCCGGCCAGCCGGTGCGCGACGTGGTGATGGGCGTGGCCGGCGCGGGCGGCGAAACCTGCTGGCTGTCGGTCAACGTCGAACCGCTGCGCGAAGAGCGCGGCCCCGGCAGCATGCTGGTGGCCAGCCTGACCGACATCACCTACCGCAAGCGCAGCGAAGACGCGCTGCGCCAGGGCGAGCAGCGCTTGCAGGAAATCATACAGATGATGCCGATCGGCCTGTTCATCAAGGACAAGGACAGCCGCATGCTCCTGATGAACCGCGCCTGCGAACAGCAGTTCGGCTACAGCTTCGATGAATTGAACAATGGCGACTACACCGCCTTCCACGCCCCGGAAGAAGCGGCCGCCTTCCGCCAGCGCGACCTGGAAGCGTTCGCCGGCCGCAGCCTGATCGACTTCGAGGAAACCATCTGGAACCCGGCCCTGGGCCGGTCGCGCCAGCTGCGCACCTTCAAGAAGCCGGTGTATGACGCGCACGGCGCGCCGGCCTACCTGATCGGCATGGCGATCGATATTTCCGACAGCAAGGCCAATGAACGGGCCCTGCGCGAACTCAATGAACACCTGGAAGAACGCGTGGCGCAGCGCACCGCCCAGCTGGACGAAGCGCGCCAGCAAGCGGAGGAGGCCAGCGCCGCCAAAGGCCAGTTCCTCGCCAAGATGAGCCACGAAATCCGCACGCCGATGAATGGCGTGATCGGCATGGCTTACCTGGCGCTGAAGACCGAGCTGGAGCCGCGCCAGCGCGATTACCTGGAAAAGATCCGCTTCGCCGGCGAACACCTGTTGCGCATCATCGACGACATCCTCGACATCTCGAAGATCGAAGCGGGCAAGCTGGAAATCGAAGACGTCGACTTCTCGCTCGACCACGTGATCCAGACCCTGACCACGGTGGTCGCGCCAAAGGCGGCCAGCCGCGGCCTGCGCCTGACTTTCGAGCTCGATCCTGCGCTGCCGCAGGTGCTGCGCGGCGACCCGCTGCGCCTGGGCCAGGTCCTGATCAACTACGTCAACAACGCGATCAAGTTCTCCGAACAGGGCAGCATCGAGGTCAGCGTGCAGCAGCTGCTGGCCGACGAGGAAGCCTGCCTGCTGCGCTTTGAAGTGCGCGACAACGGCATCGGCCTGTCCGAGGCCGAGCAAGGCAAACTGTTCCAGGCCTTCCAGCAAGCCGACACCACCATCACGCGCGAATACGGCGGCACCGGCCTGGGCCTGGCCATCTGCAAACAACTGGCCCAGCTGATGGGCGGCGAAGTCGGCGTCGAGAGCGCGCCCGGCGCCGGCTCCACCTTCTGGTTCACGGCGCGCCTGGGCGTCTCGCCGCGCGGCCTGCCGGACGTGATCAATGAAGTCAACGCCGCTGCGGCCGCCCTGCTGGACAGCGCGCGCAGCAGCGCCGCCATGTCGGCCCTGAAGGACGCGCGCATCTTATTAGTCGAGGACAACACCTTCAACCAGCAGATCGCGCTGGAAATGCTGGAAGAAGCGGGCTCCTCGGTGTGCCTGGCCAATAACGGCGCCGAAGCGCTCGACCTCCTGCACCAGGCCGACTTCGACTGCGTGCTGATGGACGTGCAAATGCCGCTGATGGATGGCCTGGAAGCGACGCGCCGCATCCGCGCCGACCCCGCCCTGGCCGCCACCCGCGTGCTGGCCATGACCGCCACCGCCACCAAGGACGACCGCGAGCGCTGCCTGCAAGCCGGCATGGACGACTTCATCGCCAAGCCTATCCAGCCGGCCCTGATGTACCAGAAAATCGCCAGCTGGCTGCCCGAGCGCGAAGCCGGCGCCGCCAACGATGACAACGCCCGCCCGCGCCCCGCCGGCCGCGCCGCCTTCCGCCCCACCCTGGCCGGCGACCCGGCCATCATCGACCTGTCGGTGCTGGCCCAGCTCCTGGGCTACCACCCGCACAAGATCCGCAAATTCGCCTTCAAATTCCTGCAAACGACGGAAGCGGGCTTCAATGAAATGGAAGCCGCCCTGGCCGCCGGCGAACTGCAGAAGCTGCGCGAACTGGGCCACCGCATCAAGAGCAGCGCCCGTGCCGTGGGCGCCCTCGGCATGGCCGAGCTTTGCCTGCAAATGGAACAGCTGGCGCCCGATGCCGACGCCAACACCGGCGCCGCCGCCGCCCGCAGCCTGCTCGACCGGCTATGGCCGCTGCTCAGCGCCGTGAGCGAGCACATCATGACCAATACTACTTTCGCCGACGATGACTGACACTCCCGCCACCCCGCTGCGCATCCTGCTGGTCGACGACGACCCCTTCATGCTGAGCATGCTTACCGACATGCTGGAAGACCTCGGCCAGCTCAATGTGCGCAGCGAAAGCGACGCCCGCCAGGCCCTGCTGGCGCTGCCGCAATTCCGCCCCGACCTGCTGGTGTGCGACCTCTCGATGCCGGACATGGACGGCATCGAATTCCTGCGCAAAGCCGCCGACAGCAGTTTTGGCGGCGCTGTCGCCCTGCTCTCGGGCATGGACGCCGGCATCCGCCAGGCCGCCGACACCCTGGCCCGCGCCCACGGCCTGTCCCTGCTCGGCACCCTGGCCAAACCCGCCACCCCGTCCGCCCTGGGCGAACTGCTGGCGCAAGCCGCCGCCCGCCGTGCAGCGCCATGAGTACACGGGCTGAAAAAATCGGTTATTATTTGGGCCATTCCCGCCCTGATTCCCTGTTGACTTCCCAGTATTGAATTAGTGCAGTTCGTCGCCAGATGGGCGATAACGGCAAGGGATATTCCCGGGCGAACTAACAACTAAGGAAAACCATGAGCGACTTGATCAAACACATTACCGACGCATCCTTCGACACCGACGTGCTGAAGTCCGACCGCCCAGTGCTGGTGGACTTCTGGGCCGAATGGTGCGGTCCTTGCAAGAGCATCGCCCCGATCCTGGAAGAAGTGGCCAAGGAATACGATGGCAAGCTGACCATCGCCAAGCTGGACGTGGACAGCAACCAGGCCGTGCCAGGCAAGTTCGGCATCCGTGGCATCCCGACCCTGATCCTGTTCAAAAATGGCGTGCCAGCCGCACAAAAAGTCGGCGCGATGGCAAAAGGTCAACTGACCTCTTTCATCGACAGCAATATTTGATGTAAGATAGGCGGTGCTGCGCCCGCAGCCCGCCTGAATGGCGGGGAAAGTGCCCAAAAACCTTTCCCCTTAAATAAATAGACCCACGTAGTTCCCTCCCCTACCCTTACTTTCCCGTCACGGGACACTCAAACAGCTATGCACCTTTCTGAACTTAAGGCTATGCACGTTTCAGCTTTGCTGGAAATGGCAATCAGCCTAGATATCGACAATGCGGCCCGCCTGCGCAAGCAGGAACTGATGTTCGCGATCCTGAAAAAACGCGCCAAGGCCGGCGAACAGATTTTCGGCGACGGCGCCCTGGAAGTACTGCCTGACGGCTTTGGCTTCCTGCGCTCGCCAGACGCTTCCTACATGGCGTCGACCGACGATATTTACATTTCCCCGTCCCAGATCCGCCGCTTCAACCTGCACACCGGCGATTCGATCGAGGGCGAGGTGCGTACCCCGAAGGATGGCGAGCGTTACTTCGCCCTGGTGAAAGTGGACAAGGTCAACGGCGAATCGCCGGAAGCGTCCAAGCACCGCATCCTGTTTGAGAACCTGACCCCGCTGCACCCGACCGTGCCGCTGCGCCTCGAGCGCGACATGGCCGGCACCGAGAACATCACCGGCCGTATCATCGACCTGGTGGCGCCGATTGGCAAAGGCCAGCGCGGCCTGCTGGTGGCATCGCCGAAGTCCGGTAAGTCCGTGATGCTGCAGCATATCGCGCACGCCATCACCACCAACCACCCTGACGTGACCCTGATCGTGCTGCTGATCGACGAACGTCCAGAGGAAGTGACCGAGATGCAGCGCTCCGTGCGCGGCGAAGTGGTGGCGTCGACCTTCGACGAACCAGCCACCCGCCACGTGCAGGTTGCCGAGATGGTGCTGGAAAAAGCCAAGCGCCTGGTCGAAATGAAGAAAGACGTCGTGATCCTGCTGGACTCGATCACCCGCCTGGCGCGCGCCTACAACACCGTGATCCCGGCTTCGGGCAAGGTGCTGACCGGCGGCGTGGATGCCAACGCGCTGCAGCGTCCTAAGCGCTTCTTCGGCGCCGCGCGTAATGTGGAAGAAGGCGGCTCGCTGACCATCGTTGCCACCGCGCTGATCGAAACCGGTTCGCGTATGGACGATGTGATTTACGAGGAATTCAAGGGTACCGGCAATATGGAGGTGCACCTGGAGCGCCGCCTGGCCGAGAAGCGTGTCTACCCTTCGATCAACCTGAACAAGTCCGGCACCCGCCGCGAGGAACTGCTGATCAAGGCCGACCAGCTGCAGAAGATCTGGATCCTGCGCAAGCTGCTGTACTCGATGGACGAGATCGAGGCGATGGAGTTCATCCTCGACAAGATGCGCGCCACCAAGAACAACGGCGAGTTCTTTGAGATGATGCGCCGGGGCGGGTAAACCGTCCAAAACCGGTAAACCGGGGTACGGCCCGCAGGGCCGTACCCCGTACGGTCTCATGGCCGGGGGTGAGGGTTGCGTCTTTGATCTTTTCAAAAAGTCAAAGACCCACAACCCTTCCCCCGGCTTTTACACACCTGGGGTCCGACCCTGCGGGTCGTACCCCGGTTTACCGGTTTTCGGGGTTTTTAAGGTATAATCGCGAGTTCATTTAAACCCTGGCAAGTGATCAGCAATCGGGTCGAGAGGCAGTAAGGACCGACGAAGTGCTGTTTGGCTACCAATATTGAGAGAAAAGCATGAAAGCTGATATCCATCCAGATTACCGCGAAGTCCTGTTCCACGACGTGTCCTGCGACTTCAAGTTCATCACCCGCTCGACCATCCAGACCCGCGACACCGCGACCCACGAAGGTAAAGAGTACCCACTGGTGAAGATCGAGGTTTCCTCCGAATCGCACCCATTCTTCACCGGCCAGCACAAGATCGTCGACACCGCCGGTCGCGTGGAAAAATTCCGCCAGAAGTTCGGCAAAGTCGGTTCCAAGACCGCAGTTGCAAACGGCTAATCCCCGTCGCAGCGAAAAAAAGGCAGCCGCGGCTGCCTTTTTTCTTTTTACCCGTCATACTCCAGCTTTCCAAAGAATAAGCCCTGACCGATGAAGCCAGTCCGTCTTCCCGCCGCCGCCACCCGCACCCTGCCCCGCTGGGCGTTTTTCGCCCTGGGCTTGCTGTACATCCTGCCGGGCCTGATCGGACGCGAGCCATGGAAGAACGATGACGCCGCCAGCTTCGGCGTGATGTGGACCATGGCGCACGGCGTCTGGCAAGACTGGCTGTGGCCGAATGTGGCCGGCCTGTCGATGACGGACGAAGGCCCACTGGCCTTCTGGCTCGGCGCGCTGGGCATCAAGCTGACCGGCTGGGCCATCGGCGACGTGCTGGGCGCACGCGTGGCCACCCTCGGCATCTTCCTGCTGGGTGCCATGTCCCTCTGGTACACCACCTTTAACCTGGGTCGCCGCCCGGAAGCGCAGCCGCTGCGCCTGGCCTTCGGCGGCCAGCCTGAACCGAACGATTTCGGCCGCACCCTGGCCGATGCCGCCGTCCTCATCTACCTCGGCTGCCTTGGCTTCCTGGTCCACAGCCATGAAACCACGGCCGAGCCGCTGCAGACGGCCCTGCTGGCGTTCACGCTCTACCGCAGCGTGCGCTATATGGAACTGCCATCGCTGCGCAATGCGGCCCTGGCTGGCCTCGCCCTCGGCCTGATGACGCTGGCGCGTGGCTGGGTGGTCCCGGCAGCCCTGGTGCTGGCCCTGTTCGCCTGCACCCGCTTCCTGGCCATGCCCGCCGGCCGCTCCCTGCGCGACCTGGCCTTTGCCGTCGTCGTGGCCGCCGGCGTGACCGCTCTTTGGGCCGTGCCGGCCTTGCTGGCCCGCCCTTACGGCCAGGAGCCGCTGAGCGCCTGGATGGCCTGGAACGCCGCCCAGCTCAAGGTCGGCGGCTTCGAAGGCTTGCGCACTTTCTTCCGCACTGGCGTCTGGTTCTTCTGGCCGGCCTGGCCGTTTGCCGCCTGGGCCGTGTGGGCCTGGCGCCGCCAGAGCAACCTGCTGCACATCGTGGTGCCCACCACCTTCGTCACCGCCGCCACTATCCTGGTGCTGCTCAACCCGGCGCCCGAACAAGGCCATATGCTGATGCTGCTGCCGCCGCTGGCCATTATGGCCGCCTTCGGCTTGCTGACCATGAAGCGCGGCGCCATCAACGCCATCGACTGGTTCAGCGTGATGGTGCTGACCCTGTGCGCTGCCGTGATCTGGATCTTCTACTACGCCCAGCTGAGCGGCTGGCCGGCCAAGCCCGCGCACAATGTGCTCAAGCTGATTCCGGGCTTCACGCCTGAAATCAGCTGGCTGTCCCTGCTGGTGGGCGTGTGCGCCACCGCAGGCTGGTTCGTGCTGGTGCACTGGCGCCTGTCGCGCCGCCCGGCCGTGCTGTGGCGCGCCGTGGTGCTCTCGTCCGGCGGCCTGATCCTGATCTGGATTTTGCTGATGACCCTTTTCCTGCCGAACGTCAATTACAGCAAGAGCTACGCGACCGTGGCACGGCAAGCTGCTGCCGCCCTGCCGGCCGGCATTGATTGCGTGCAAAGCAATACCACTCCGGCCCAGCGCGCCTCCTTCGCCTTCTTCGGCAAGCTGCCGTTCAATGGCGTGGAAAATCGTGCCTGTCAGATAATGCTGTTGCAGGATAGCATCAAAGTGCGCGCCCAACAGCAACAGCCCGGTCCAGAGTGGCAGCTCCTATGGGAAGGCCGCCGCGCCTCGGACCGCAGCGAGCGTTTCCGCATCTTTAAGCGCCGCACGGAACAAACACACTGATTGTCGATGCCCCCGCCTCCCTGCTATCCTGTAAGCGACGATAGCAAAGAGGTAGGCATGGCGGTAGGAGTAATGTATCTGGCAATGTTGCTTGCCGCGGGCGCACCAGCGCTGGCGGCCCCATCGCTCATGATCACCGCCGAACATTCGCCACCGGCCAGCATGAAGGTCGACGGCCAGGTAGTGGGTCGCGAAGGCGAGAAGATCCGCGAAATGCTGGCACGCTCCGGCTTTGCCTACAAAATCGATGTGCTGCCCTGGAAGCGCGCCTACACCATGGCGCAGCGCGATCCCTACACCTGCGTGTATTCCACCTCGCGCACGCCTGAGCGCGAACTCCAGTTCAAATGGGTAGGCCCGACCGACGAAGCGGAATGGGTGCTGATGGGCCGCGCCGACCGCAAATACAATCTGCATTCACTTGACGATGCCCGCAAGCTGCGCATCGGCACTTATAACGGCGATGCGCGCGATGAATTCCTGCGCGCACGCGGCTTCGAGGTCGACGGCGCGCCCAACAACGACGCCAATCCAAAGAAGCTGCTGCTCGACCGCATCGACTTGTGGGCGGTCGGCATGCGCAACAATGACCGCAGCGCGCTGGCACAGAACGTCGACCTGGAACGTATCGTGCCGGTGCTGACCTTCCACCATGTGAAGGTCTACCTGGCCTGCAACCCCTCGGTGCCCGATGCCATGGTTGAACGCATGAATGCCGCCCTCGACAGCATGCGCAAGGACGGCACGTTCATCCGGCTGGAAAAGAAATACGAGCAGTGGCCTGCTCGTAAATGATCCCCTGAACCGCGCTTAAGGCGTCAGGCTGAAGTTGACATTAGCCTGGCCGCCGGCGCTGACGTTGACTGCGGCCACCGACTTGGTGGCATAGCCCGCTGCAGACGCATCCAGCTTGTACTGGCCCGCGCCCGGGACAGCCGTTGCAACAGCGAACGCCAGCGGCAGGGTTGCGCTATACGCAGCATAGCGCGGCGCCACGGAAGGCAAACCCAGCATTGTGTAAGCGCCGCCACCGATGGGGGTCTGGGTGAACTTCAGTGTCACGGTCGGGCCGCCGCTGATTGCTTGCGAGGCATTGACCAGGGCTGGCTCGGTAGCGCTGCCCGGGGTCTGGGTCACGCTGCCACTGATGGTATTGGTCAGGCCTGCCACCGGTGCGATTGGCGCGGCGGACGTGCTGAGCGAAGTCATGGCGGTGGCGGTGACCGGCACGGCGCCCACCACATTGGCGGCATAGCCATCGGCCGTAATCACTACATCGTAATTGCCGGCTGGCAGGCGGGTCAGGCCGAATTCCCCCGAGGTCGCGTTCGGTGCGGTGGAAGCGACGATCACGCCGTTCTGCTGCGCCGACACGGTCACGCCATGCGAGAGCGCCGAGGTGGCGACAAAGCCGCTGATGCCGTTCAGGGTGGTCGGCACAACTTTCACCACCGGCTTCAGGCTGTAGCCGCCATTGCCCTTGCTGACGATGGATTTGCAGGCGTCGAAATCGAGCACCAGGTCCACGCGCTGGCCGGCGGCCACGTCGAATTCGTTGACCAACTTGATGCCGCTCTGCACCGCGCTTGGCGTATCGATCGCGATCTCGGCGGTGGTGCCGGACTTCACAACGGTATTGGCGTTGGCGCCACCGTCGAGCACCAGTCGCAGCTGGCTGTAGTGGCCGGCGCCCAGAGATGCGGTGCCCAGCGCGTCCAGGGCGCCGTTGTTCAGGTTAAGCAGGTTGATCTTGCGCGCCGGCGACAGCGTGATGTCGGTCCAGCCGCCATCGGACTCGCTGGCGGAAGCGCTGGCGTTGATACGCACTTTGGACACGGTCACATTGACCGCATCGAAGCCGCAGGCCGGGGCATCGGTCAGGGAAACGCCCACCGTGCCGAGGGTTGCGGTCGGCTGCGAGCTGGCGCCACCGCCACCACAGGCGGTCAACAGGCTGGCGGCAGCAAGCAGGGAAAGGGTTGCAATGGAGGATTTCAGTTTCATATATGCCTCTTTATGGTTGTGGTGTGCGGGCAATTATCTATTTCCACACGGCAACTACGAAGCGTTTTTCGCCTTTCGTAACGGTCTGTTACACTCTTCCGGCTTAGTTGCAGCTTAGTAGCAACATCCGCCAAGACAGGGGCCATGACATAGAATTACGACTCATGGCAAAGCCACAAACGACTTGTCATTTATTACTGTTGCGCAACTAAAGTTTTTTTGGGACGCACTAGACACAAGGCTGGAATACGCCGTTATAGTCCCCATATGCGAAGTGTTGCCGTACAGCACTTCAGACAATCGGGGCCAGCCGAGGCAATAGCCGCCGGCCATAGGCCCACTCGAAACCTTTGAGTTTTCCAGGCCTATGTTCAATTTCTACAAGCTCCAACTCGCCCTCAAAAACCCTCTGGTGCGCATCACCCTGGTGATGCTGGCCACGGCCGCCCTTGCTTTCGCCCTGCTGCGCGGCGAAGTGGCCCAGGATGGCGCACCAGTCATGCGTTCGCAGAATATCGGCGAGATCACCGCCCTGGTGGCCGCGCGCGACAAACTGGATTACCTGCTGATCGCGCGTCCGCTGGCCGATTCGCCGCGCTACATCTACAAGTATAAGAACGACGCCACCCTGCACGTGGTGGTCGTGCCCAGCACCTCGCACCAGAGCCTGGAGCGCGAAGTCCTGCTGCGCAATAACATCCCCTACGCCATCGCCAAGGAAGACTTCCTGGCCGCCCACAAGGGCGTGCTGCTGGATGACGGCGGCCAGTGGGCAAGTGTGCAAGTTTTCCTGAAACGCCACGCTTTCGACATCTTTGTCGTCGGCCTGGTGCTGTTCGTGCTGAGGTGGGGCGTGCCAGGCATGGGCCCGAACGCCTCCGTGATCACGCCGGATAAGCTGAAAGGTTCGATGGACGACCTGATCGGCATGGAAGACATCAAGCAGGAAGTGCTGCACCTGGAAGACATGATCCGCAACCGCGAAGTCTACAAGCAGCACAATATCGACAAGCCTTTCAACGTCATGCTGACCGGCCCTGCGGGTACCGGCAAGACCAAGCTGGCCGGCTACCTGGCCAAGAAACTCGGCTATCCGCTGATCCAGGCCTCCGGTTCGGCGCTGGAATCCGGCTACGTGGGCGGCGGCTCGAAAGCCCTGAACGCGCTGTACAAGAAAGCTTGCGCACGCGGCAACTGCATCATCTTCCTGGACGAAGCGCAGGCCCTGTTCATGCCGCGCGGCCGCGGCGAGAAGAAGTGGGAAGACGATACCGCGAATACCCTGCTGGGCTTGCTGGACGGCGTGAAGAGCGAACAAGGCCAGGGCGTGATCTGGATCGTCGCTTCCAACTTCGACGATGCCTCGTCGGAAATGGATGAAGCAATGCTGCGCCGCTTCAGCGTGAAGATCAATTTCCGCCTGCCGAACAAAGGCGAGCGCCGCGCCCTGCTGGACTCCTTCCTCAAGCGCAAACAGGAAGGCCTGGTCGACTGGAACCATATGGACCTGGACCAGGTTGCCGACATCACTGCCAACCTCAGCCCTGCGCTGCTGGAAACCGTGGTCGACCGCGCCTCCATGATTTCGATCCAGGAAAAGTCCGTGATCAACACCGACCTGATGTTCCGCGCCTTTGAACGCGCCACCATCGGCCTGACCGACCGCGCCACCACCGCCGAGAAGACCCGCCAGCGCGAGCGCATCGCCCTGCACGAGCTGGGCCACTTCTTCATGCAGATCGATCCATACCTGCGCGCCGGCCTGCCGCTGGCGGAGGTAAAGGAAAAATCGCACCTGCTGAAGATTTCCACCGAGGCGGTGTCGAAGATGAATGCGCTGGGCTATGTGCTGAGCGCCGGCGACGATATGTCCCTGCGCACCCTGGAAGAAATGGAACAGGACGTAATGCAGCTGTACGGCGGCGTGGCGGCGGAAGAATTGTTCTACGGCGCGCGCGGCATTTCCGTGGGCAGCCAGAACGATATCGAAAAGGCCACCAAGATGCTGAACATGATGGTCAACCGCCTGTCCATGTACTCGCGCTCCAAGCTCGATTACAGCCAGCTGCGCGGCGACACCGGCGACGAGCACACCTTGGTGCAGGTCGAAGCGAAAGCCGACGAGTTGTACAGCACCACGCTGGCCGCCATGCGCGACTACCGCGCCGTGATGGAGTCCATCAAGCAGGAACTGATGGAGCGCTATGTGCTGTCGAAGGATGACATCTTTGCGCTGCTGGAAGAGCGCCTTGACCCGGCGCCCCTGCAGCAAGCTGCATAAGCCTCGCTAGCGCGAAGCGACAACCGTGATATTGCTGCCGGCCGGCGCTAGCGCCATCGGCAGTTTTTCATAATTGCGGATGGTGACGCCCGAACCATCGCGGTCGAATTCAATCCGCGCTCCCGCAGCGGTCATTAAGACGCCCATTGCGACCGGGAACAACTCGGCGCGCTGCTCGCCATCGAGCTGGGCGAAGAATTGCTTGCGGAATTGGGAAAACTCGATGCTCCTGCCGTTGCTCAGGTCATAGGTGTAGGCGTAGTCGCGGAACTCACTGCGCTGCATCTGATAGCTGTTGGGCGCTGGAACGCGCACCGTCAGTTCGTCTCCCGCCAAGGCGGAAGCGCTGCACAACAAGGCGAATGCGGCAGCACTCGCTGCCAGGGTTTTCATGTGCGGCTCCTTCGAATAAAGCGGTGTGGCGCACCGCTTTGATGCGCCACCGCCGCTGCATTGTCGGATCAGCGCGCAGCAATCACGCGCACATTGACGGCATTCATAGCCAGTGCTGTAGGCAGACGTTCATAGTTGTCGATCGCCAGTGCATCGCCTTCCCCCTGGAATTCGATGCGGGCTCCGGCAGCTGTCATGAAGACGCCGGACTGCACGGCATACATTTCGACACGGTCGCCGTCTTTCAGGGTTGCCCAATAACGGTTGCCCGTCTGGGTGAACTTGATAAAGTTGCCATTACTCAGGCTATAGCCCGCAGCATAGGCATTGAACTCGGCCGGCGCCAGCTTGTAGGCCGATGCATTGGCCTTGATCTGGACGGTAGGATCGTTTACATCGGCAGCATATGCGCTGCCACCCAACATAAGTGCAGCCACGGCACTCAACATCATCAGCTTTTTCATCATCTTCTCCGATTGTTTGCCTGGTGCCCCGCCGTCAGAAAGGGTGCGGGGTCAATTCAAAGGTAGCAAAGCATTGTTCGGATGTGCAGCTTCGGGCGACAGACAGCGCGTTCTAAGGGATAGAACGCATGGCGCGCTGACGAACTGCATGGTCGGTATGGAGGACTTGCTGTCGTATGCAGCAATATTGTCCGGGAGCTTCCATTCCCTCGTTGGGGTGGGTGCTCGGGGCCGGGGCGGATGGGGTGCATCCACGCCGGCTGTCCAAACCTGGTGCCCTGCGCCGCCGCCGGTAGACTGGGCGCTGTGGGAACAATCCGTGGTTGCCGCCGATGCGGCTCACAGCTTGCTGCGGCCCTGTGCAGGCCGCTAAGTGTCATGTCGACTGTCGTTCATCCTACGCTTGCCGGTTCTAGCTGAAAAGCTACCAGTCGCTCATTTTTTTCAATTTGCCGCCCCAGCCCCATAGCCTAAATATTTACTGCAGGGTTGCCGCGAGGTGGCAAATCGGTAATAATGCGTGTCGCGTTATGTGGCCCGAGTGGTGAAATTGGTAGACGCAGCGGACTCAAAATCCGCCGCCGCAAGGCGTGCCGGTTCGATTCCGGCCTCGGGCACCACATACTCCCTGACCTTCAATATAGGCTGCGGCACTGGCCGTGGCTTACCCAGTTTCCCGTCTTTCCCCACCTATTTTTGGCTGTAGCCGAGTCATCAGCTCGAAGCGGCTGTGCGCGCCCAGTTTGTCCAG
This sequence comes from Pseudoduganella sp. GW821-FHT11H04, assembly GCF_058807935.1. NCBI lineage: Bacteria > Pseudomonadati > Pseudomonadota > Betaproteobacteria > Burkholderiales > Oxalobacteraceae > Pseudoduganella > Pseudoduganella sp. GW821-FHT11H04. Next base: position 22,902 of record NZ_JBXARE010000006.1, read on the forward strand.
CAGGGCCGAGACATGGTGTTCCACCGTGCGCGGCGAACGCACCAGGCAGCGTGCAATATCGGCATTGCTGCGCCCTGCCAGCAGCAAATCCAGGATCTGCGCCTCGCGCCGCGTCAAGCCTTCGGGATGGCTGCGCGCCGCGCCATAGGGCCCGCGGCGGGCCTTGGGCAGCTGCGGGCCTTGCCCGAGCTGGGAGGCCTGGGCCCGCGCGTGCGCCGCTGCCGGCCGCGCGCCCAAGTCCTCAAACAGTTCGAGAGCGCGCAAGGCGGCCGCGCCGGCCCCCTCCCCTTGTACAGACAACAGGGCCAGGCCGGCCTCGAACGGCAGGCCCAGCTCGCGCCACATGGCGCTGGCCGCTTCCCCATTCCCTGCCAGTTCAGCCGCGACCGGCGCCGGCAACTGCAAGGTTTCACCGGAGGCCAGGGCCGGCCATGCCTGGAGGCCGGCGCGGTGCTGCCAGAGCACGATCTCGCCCCGGTCCCACATATTGACGCCGGCGATATCGTGTTGCGCCAGTGCGTTCAGGCCGGTACGGCAGGCCGCCAGCTTGCCCTCGACCCAGGCCGCCTCGATCAGGCCCAGGCTGGCTTCCACGATGCGCTGCGGCTCGCCGGTGGCCAGCGCGCCCTGCCAGGCTTCGTCCAGGTAATGCCGCCCTTCCGGCTGGCCGAGGCGGGCGCAGGTGCGTCCTAGCACGGTCAGCGCCGGCAAGCGCATGACCAGGGTCAGCTGCGGTAATTGCAGCACGCCGTCGGCGATGGCGCGCGCTTCCAGCAGGCGGCCCTGGGCCATGCGCAATTGCGCCTGCCAGCCGACCAGGTAATGGGTCCAGGCGTCGAGGTCATGTTCGGTGTCGAAGGCGATGCCCTCGCTCAACACGCGTTCGGCAAGAGTGAAACGTTTGGCCGTCACCGCGCATTCGCTGAGGTTGGTGTAGCAGCGCGCCGCGTGCTCGTGATAGCCGTGCTCCAGCGCCAATGCCAGGCTTTCTTCCAGCATCGCCTGGCCGGCCGGGTCGCCGCCGAACAGGCGCACCGTGCCCACATTGTTCAGCGCATGGATACGCGTTTCCACATCGCCCAGTTCGGCCGCCAGCGCCAGTGCGCGCTCCCCCCAGGCGATGGCGCCTTGCGGCCTGTCCTGCAGCATTTCGTGCTGCGAGCGCAGGCTGTAGGCCATGGCCAGCTCGCTGCTGTGCGGCAGCTGCTCGAGCGTGGCGATGGCTTCCATGCCATAGCGTCCCGCCACTTCGGACTCGCCACGGTACCAGTGCAGGCGCGACAGCCAGCGCAGGTTGAAGCCAACCTTGTCTGCGCGGCCCAGGCTGCGCCACAGTTCAATGGCTTGGTGGCGCGCCGCGATCACCTCATCGTCGATGCGCACCAGGCCGGCCTCGTAGGACCATTCTTCATACAGCTGCGCAGCTTCCGGCGCCGGGGTGGTGGCGCCGACAAAGCGCAGCGCCGCGGCCAGATGGGCTGCGGCCTGGCGGTGTGCGCCCAGCCGCGCTGCCTCGCGCGCGGCGCGCGGCGCCAGGCGCAGCACGCGGATCGGATCGTGCGCGGCCGCAGCATGATGTACCAGGCGCGCCAGTTCCACCGGGCGCTGCGCCGAATTCAGGGCATCGCTGACGCGGTCGTGCAGCTCGCGCAGCCGCGCCGGCGCAATCTGGCTCGCTACCGCCAAACGCGCGAGTTCATGACGGAACATGAAGTGACCGGCCGCGGTCGCCAGCAGCAGGCCGCGTTCGCTGCAGCGGTCGCAAGCCGCCATTGCTTGCGGCCCCAGCACGCCGGCCAGCAGCCAATCTTCGCAAGGCACCGGGCTCACGCTGAGTATTTCGAGCAGGGCGCGCTCTTCCCCATCGAGGCGCGCAACGCGCGTCCATACCGCATCGCGCACCGACAAGGGCAGGCTGTCGCAAGAATCAGCAGCGGCCAGCAGTTCGGTGACGAAGAAAGGATTGCCGGAAGTGATGCGATACAGTTCATCTGAATCACGTCCCGATGCTGTAGCAAGCCGCGCCACCGCTTGCGGCGACAGTGCCGGCAGCGCAATGCGCTGCGTGCTGGACGGCGGCAAGTCGCCGACCCAGCGCCAAAACGCGTGGCCCGCCATCAGTTCATCGCTGCGCACACTGGCCAGCAACAGCACGCGCATGCCCCCCACGCGCCGCGCCAGGTATTTAAGCAAGTCTAGGGTGGCCTGGTCGGCCCAATGCAAGTCTTCCACCAGCAGGACGCTGGCCCCCGGCGCAGCACCCAGCCAGGCCAGCAGCTTGGGGAAGAGGCGTTCGCTGCCGGCCGCACCGTCGAGCAGGCCAGCCAATTCCGCGCCCAGGCTCGGCGCCATATCGCGCAAGGGACCCAGTGCACGGGGTGTGAATAAGTCTTCACAGCCGCCTTGCAGCACTTGATAGCCCGCGTCCAGGCTTGCCGCGAACTCCTTCAGTAAACACGATTTGCCAATGCCGGCTTCGCCGATGACCAGCGCAGTCGCGCCTTGACCCGCTGCTGCCTGCCTGGCCATTTCCCGCAAACGTTTTAAAGGCGCTTCACGTTCGATCAGCATGGTCTTCTTTCAGTCACACCTAAACATTTAAGCAAAGGCAGGCCTGATTACAAGGACCATCTCAGGTAAACAACAGCAGCTTGCGCGCTCCGAAATTGAACAGCACGATTGTGGCGCCGGCTACCATCTTGGCGGCCAGGTAACCCAGTCCGAACTGCTCAACCAGCAAGCCAATGACCAGGGCATTCAGGACCAGCCCGGCCGCGCCGACCAGGGCGAAGATCGCCAGCTCATGGCGCCAGTCCGCCAGCCGGCGGAAGTCGAACACCCAGCGGATAGAAAAGATGTAATGGCACAGGATACCCAGCAGGTAGCCCAGGCATGCCGCCACCAGGTAGTACACGCCCGCATACTCGACCAGCAGGTAGAGCGTCAGCGTGTCAATGCCGAAGGCCAGCGCGCCGACCGCGGCATAACGGATGAACTGGGACAGGACCCGGGCCGATGGGCGTGCCATGCTCTATTTGAAAATCCGCGGCTTGGTGGTGATGAAGTATTGCGACTCAAAGTCCCACCCGCATTCATCGAAAAATTCCGGCGCATGAATATCGCCGCTGCGCGAAAACTGCGAAGCCCAGCTCTGTCGCTTCGACTTGCCTGCGTCGACGATCTTCTGGCCTGCGCCATTGCTGGCGTGGTAGATCACCTCACTTGCCGTGGTCGGCAGGCATAAGGCAAACGCCAGCGCAGCAAGCGCAAGCTGCTTGCGCGTCCGCGGCGCGGCGAGCAGGGCCTGTGCGCTACGCAGTGCCAGCACGAGCAACGGTCCCATCGAGCCGCGCGCGGTAAAGTCGAGCGTAGCGCCATGCAGCATGGGGATCAGCAGCAACGTTGCAATGGCCACCGCGCAATATGAGTCTTGCCATATCCGGCGGCGCAGGATGAGGGCGAATGGCAGCAGCTCGACCAGGAAGAAAGGTACGTAAGAGGTGTACTGTGTGACGTTTTCGCTGAAGCATTCGACGCACATGCCGGCCTGCGGCATTTCAGTTGCCAGGTAGGAGATGCTGATCAGTGCAAAGACACCGCCTCCAACCACGGCCGACAGCGCCGGCAGCGTGAACGCGTGGCGCCAGTGCGGCAACGCACGGTACAGCACCAGGGGCAGCAGGCCGATCATGCCATATGGAGACCACAGGGCCATCAAGCCATACACCAGCACCAGCCGCTCCACCGCACGGGCGCCGCGGTCGCTGACGAGCATGGCGGCGGCCACCAGCACCGGAATCGACTGGTGCGGCACCCAGGCCAGGTTGGTCAGGATGGAAGCGAATTGCAAGCCCACCATGAAGGAACGCGTGACCCAGCCTTCGTAGTGCACGCCGAACCAGACTGGCAAAGGCCGGTCGTCCAGCGCACGCAGGCTGTGCTCGGCCAGCGCATCGGCGCCGCCGATCATCAACACCAGCACGATGGCCGCGAAAGCAATCCAGGCCGGACGGCGCAGCCAGCTGCTGACCAGCAGGCGGAAAAGCAAAGTAAAGCCCAGCAAATACCAGGCCGCCGTGGCAGCCGCGGTGGACAGGCCGGTCACCTTGTGCAGCAGGGCCGGCACCAGGTAAGCGGCGAGGTAGAAGCGCAGGTATTTCGATTCACCCTGCAGCTCGACCTGCACCGGCCACGGCTTGTCGGCGATCTCGTTGATCAGGGCCCAGTGCTTGATCCAGTCGTAAGCTGCGTGGCCGGTAAAGATGCCGACTAAGGCCACCAGGGCGGCGGCGGCCAGCAGGGGCGCCACGAATTCGCGCCAGTTGATGCGCCAACTTAGCGGCAAGGCCGCCTGCCAGATGGCGTAGGCCAGGAGCGCCGCCAGCGGCAAACCGAGCACCGGGCGCACGAAGCCCACCAGGAAAATCAGGCATGGCAGCGCGACATACAGCAAGGCCAGCGTGAAAGCCCCGTCATGCTCATTCACGGCCAGGGTATTCGTGTTGCTCACCGCTTTTCCTCGCAGGCGAAAATAGCTTGCGTAATGCGGAAGGCACGGTCCAGGAAGCGGCCGGTAGCGGTCAGCGAGTATCGGCCGCCATGCTCTTCGATCGAACCGGTCGCAGCCTGCTCTTTCAGGCGCTTGTCGACGGCGCCCTCTTGCAGGAAGCCGTTCACGAACACTTGCGAGACTTCTTCCTTGCTCATGCCGGCCGGCGCTTCACCCATGCGCATCAGCATTTTCACCGAATAAGCGCGGTCCACCGTGGTCGGGACAGTGAACACGAAGCAGTAGATCAACAAGAAGGCCAGCATCGAATCCTTCAGCGCTTGCGGGCGCGGGACGGTGTGGCGTTTCCAGTCCAGTGCGAACTGGGCCGCGGCCACCAGTACGGCCAGGCCGATACCCTGGTAGAACAGGATGCCATGCGGCCGCAAGTGGCGCAGCGTGATGAAGAGAATGAAGAAGATGGCGACAGCCAGCAGGATCTTACGCATTGCCTAGCTTTGGTTCGTTGGGATCGGAGGATTATAGTTGCGCAGCAAGGCGCAGTCATACAGATAGTAGATGCGGCCGTCGACGCTGTCGCGCACCTGGGCCGCGATGCCGGCCTTAAAGCGTTGCGTCAGCACCGCAAAACCCAGTGCCGGATCGCTGCAGACAAAACGCAGTCCTTCCAGGCTTGGTTGCGGCAAGGCCGCCATTTTGCGCTTGGCGCTGCGGGCATCGTATTCGCGTACCGAGTCGGGCACGCCGAGTCGTTCCAGGCGTTCCAGGCGACGGGCACCTTCCAGCGCCGTGCCGCGGTTAAAGGCCAGGCCGGCCAATTGGGCGTTGCTGACATAGCTGGAACGCTCGAGCAGGAACCAGGAGGCGCCCACATCGTTTTCCCAGTACACGACAGCATCGGTAGGGACCAGGGGCTGGAAGGCCGCCTTGGCGTCGCGCCGCGCTTGCTCCGACATGTTATAGGCGAAGTCCTGCGGCTTGAGCCTCAGCGCGGCCGCCGTGCCCAGGCTGCCCAGCGCCAGCAGGCAAGCCAGCAAATACGCCGGCCAGCGTTGTACTCGCGCGGCGCCTTGCGACAAACCCCAGACCGCCCACATGAGCGCCGTGCCGATCACGGCGCAGGCGCCGGTCTTGAGCAGGGTCCAGCCCCAGATACGGATGGCCGAGTCTTCCAGGTATTTCGCAACCAGGGCGCCGTTATCCGTAGCGTGCTGCACGATCTCGGCCAGCCACATGCTGCCCAGCGCCAGCAACAGGCCGGTGAGCAGCTTGCCGGTATTGCCCGGCAATTCCAGCGGCTGCGCGCGCCCCAGCTGCCAGCACAGCAAAGCAGCGGCCGGAATGGCCAGCGCGCCGCCAAAGCTATTGCGAATCAACACGGCAATGACCAGGGCCAGCAGCAGCAAGCGAATCACCCCGCCGCGCTGCCAGAAGGCCGACAGCAGCCAGGCCAGCGCAATCCAGGAACCCAGCTGCAGCAGCCACAGGGTACGCCAAGGCTGGACCTGGATCAGGAGCAGATTGTGTACCAGGCTGGTACCGGCCCAAGTGGCCAGCAAGCCCAGGGCGCCGGTCAGAGCCAGGCAGCCGTAGAAGCGTGCCGCCACAGCAGGCGCCAGGCGCGACGCCGCCAGCACCAGGCTGAATGCCACGGTGGTCCGGCTAAGCCAACTGGCCGCCTTCCAGCTGTCCCAGGTGTGCACCCAGGCCAGGCGCGAGACCAGGGCCAGCCATTGATCATCCATGCTCGACAGCAGGCGATCAAACGGCGCAAGGCCAGCAATGGCGGCCAGCAGCACAGCGCCGGCCAGCACTAAGGCAACGAGCGCAAAGCGGCGTTCGCGGCCCTTGGCCAGGTAGAGCAGGCCAAACAGGGCGGCAACGGCGGCCATCAGCGGATGCATCAGGAAGGCTAGCGCCAGCGGCAGCACGCCGCGCCGCCATTGGCCACGCAGCAGGTAGCCCAGCGCCAGCATGCTCAGGGCTTCGGCAAAGATGCGCGGCGTGACGAAAGGTTCGGCCAGGGTCAGCAGGTGTTGGGCTGGGCTGTAATCGGTCGGCAGCAGGAGCAAGCCGGCCAGTCCCAGCCAATAGGCGCGGTCCTTCAGGAAAGGCGCCAGCAGAAAAGCGGCGGCGGCAAGCCATAGCGCGCTGCCCAGCAGATACATCAACAGGCCGGCAGCCGGCAAACCCAGGACCTTGATGACCGCGGCGTAAATAGGACTGAACAGGGTGAAACTGTCCTGCGAACCGTAGAGGAAGAAGAGGTCGTTGCGGTAGTTATCGGGATGCAGGCGGTGCAAAGCCTGCAGGGCATAAAGGCGGCCGTCGTGCCAGAAGCCGGTCCAGGCATGCGCCAGCAGCCAACAGGCTGCCAGCATGAGCAGCAGCGGTAGCCAGCGTTTGTCCCACAGCCCGCCTTGCCCCGGCATCAGGCGGTTTTCCTGGCCGCCGAGAACAGCAGCACCTTGCGGGCGCCGAAGTTGAAGAACAGGATCAAGGCCGCAGCGACCAGCTTGGCCGCCAGGTAAGGTGCGGCAAAGGTTTCCACCAGCAGAGTGATGATGAAGCCATTGAGGATCAGGCCGGCAATCCCGATCAGGAAGAAGATGACGAATTCACGCTGCCAGTTGCTGACGCGACGGAAATCGAACACCCAGTTCACCGAAATCAGGTAGTTGACGATCATGCCCAGCAGATAGGACACGCAAGCGGCCAGCAGATAGTGTAAGCCCAGGAAGTGGGCCAACACGTACAGTGCGCCAAAGTCCACCACGAAGGCCGAGCCGCCCACGAACAGGTAACGGACGAATTGCACCAGGCTGCTGGAGCTGCGCTGCTTGCCCAATAATTTCATCAACATCGCGATTCCTTTCAATCTCAGTCGACCTGGCCGCGCAAGCGGTTACAGTCGTACAGGTAGTAACTTGTCTCGAATTCCGGGTCGTCCACATGGGCCACCTGGCCGGCGCCAAAGCGCTGCTCCAGCACCACGAAGTCGAGCGCAGGGTCGGCGCATACCGAACGCAAGCCGGCCAGGCTCGGGCGCGGCAGCCTGGACAGCAGCATCGAGCGCTCTTTCCTATCCTTGCCGAACAGGGAATCCCCATTGCCCATCTGCTGCAGCCGCACCAGGCGGCGCATGCCTTCCACCGCCGTGCCGCGATTGAAGACCATGCCGAACACCTGCATGCGCGAGGCATAGCCGGAGCGCTCCAGCACAAACCAGCTGAGGTCTTCCTGCCCATGCCAGTACACAGTAGCCAGCGGCGCGATCAGCGGCTGGAAAGCCTTCTTCAAGGCCAGCCTTGCTGTGGGCGACATCTTGGCCTGGTTCACGCTGTAGTCGCTGCTTAGGCAGAGCGAAGCGCCCAAGCCGCCCACTGCGAGCACACCCGCAGCCAGCCAGCCCACTGCACGGCCAAGGCCGGCGCAGAACCAGATACCCAGCAGCATTGCCATACCGAGGGCGGCGCCGCCGCCGAGGCGCAACAAGGCCCACGCGCGCATGCTGTCCATCGATTCGGGATCGGCGTAATTCCATGGCATGACCAAGCCTTGCGGAATGCTCTGGCCGTCGGCATTGGCGATCCAGCCGGTCGCCAGAACCGCCACGCCCAACAGCACCAGCCCATACAGGCGGTTAGGCAGTGCCAGCGGCTTGGCGCTGCGCGATTGCCAGCACAGTCCCAGTGCCGCAACGATTGCCAGCATGCCGCCGTAGCTGTCGCGCGTCAGGTAAGCCACACCCAGGGTCAACAGCAGCACGCGGAACACGCGGCCGCGCCGCCAGAAAGCGGCGGCCATCCAGGCCAGCGCAATCACCGAAGCCAGTTGCACCAGCCACAGCGAGCGCCAGGGCTGCAGCTGCAGCACCAGCAAATTATGGAAGACGCTGGTGCCCAGCCAGCTGGCCAGCAAGCCGGCCGCACCGGTCAGCGCGCTGCACCAATAGAAGCGGGCACGCCAACCGGCCGACAGCCAGCCCGCGGCCAGCACCAGGCTGAAGGCGACTGCCATGCGGCTGGCCATTTGTTCAAAGCGCCAGGAGTCCCAGGCCACGATAGGCAGGATATCCACCACGTGGCGGTACCATTGCTGGTCCATGGTTTGCAGCAGGCGGTCGAAAGGCTTCACGCCCAGTACGGCAACGGCGACAAAGGTCAGCGCCAGCGCCGCCACGGCGGCCTGTTCGCGCCGGGTCAGCATGCGCGACAAATAGAGCACGCTAAACAGCGCAACGCCCATCAGCATCAGCGGATGCAGCAGGAAGCCCAGCACAAAGGCCGCGCCGGCCAGCAGGCGCTGGCCGCGCATCAGCCAGGCGATGGTCAGCATGCCCAGGGCTTCGCCAAAGATGCGCGGGGTCAGGAAGGGCTCGGCCAAGCCAAAGGCGCGCACCGGATCGTAATCGGAAGGCAGCAGCAGCAAGGCGCCCAGGCAGAGCCAGGGCCAGACGCCGCGCCGGAAAGCGGACAGCAGGAAGGCCGCCGAGCCGAGCCACATTGCAGCACCCAGCCCATGCAGCAGGCGCGCGCCCGCTTCGATGCCGAAGAACTTGATGAAGCCTGCGTACAGCGGGCTGAAAATGGTGAAGGAGTCTTGCGAGCCGTAGAGGAAGAACAGGTCGCGGCTGAATTGCAGCGGGTTCAGCCAGTGCATTGCTTGCACCGCATACAGCCGCCCGTCGTGCCATAGGCCATCCCATGGCCGGGCAAACAGCCACAGCGCCAACACGCCCATCAGCATCAGTGCCGCACGCCCGTCCCAACGCCGCAGCAACGGTACAGGCGCGCCACGCCGCTCCACCTGCCGCTTGGGGGCGGCAGGTTGAAAGTCAGGGAGCTGGCGCAGCGGCTGCGTCATGCCGCTTTCTTCTCTTCGTGGTACTCATCATCGATATTGACGTCCCACAGCGGGTCTTTGGAGGCGGCGCCGGAGGCGATCGCTTCCACTGCCAGCTTGGCGGTCAGCATCGAGTGATCCTGGTTGTTGTAGCGGTGCATGCCGTTACGGCCCACCAGGAACAGGTTGCCAATGGTGTCGGTATAGTTGCGCACCACGTCGAACTGGTCGTAGGAACCGAAATAGGCCGGGTAAGCCTTAGGCACGCGCACCACCGTGCCGTCCAGCACATTGATGCCGGTCAGCATGCCGATCTTGGCCAGCTCGGCGGCGCCGAACTTGATCAGCTCGGCATCGTTCATCTGCCACAGGTCGTCGTCTTCGTTGCAGAAGTACTCCAGGCCCATCCACATGGTGTCCTCATCCTTGACCAGATGCGGGCTCCAGTTGTTGAAGATCTGCAGGCGGCCGATACGCACGTCTTTTTCCTGGATGTAGATCCAGTTATCAGGCAGCGCCTGGCCATCGGTATTCAGCACGTCGGATTTCTTCACCAGCAGGCCAACGGTCAGGAAGTCGCGGTACATCAGGCCATCGGCCACCTTGCGCACTTCGGCCGGCACATCGTTCATGCCCTTGACCAGTTCGCGCACCGGCATGGTCGACACCGCGTAGTCGCACTCCAGGCGGAACTTCTCGCCGGTGGCTTTGTCGGTGCCGCTCACGGCCACCGCCTTGCCATCCTTCGTTTCCACATTGGTCACGTCCTGGTTGTAGCGGATTTCGCCGCCAGCCTCAGTGATCATGCGCGCCACTTCCTGCCACATCTGGCCTGGGCCGAATTTCGGGTACAGGAACTGTTCGATCAGGCTGGTCTCGGTGCCCTTCTGCGACACGCCGCCCTTGCTCTTGAACACTTGCTTGACCGCGTGCCACAGCGCCTTGCTGATGTTCAGGCCCTTGATGCGCTGCGCGCCCCAGTCGGCGCTGATCTGGTCGCACGGGATGCCCCACACCTTGTGGGTGTAATCCTTAAAGAAGGTTTCATACAACTCGCGGCCGAAGCGGTTGATCATGAAGTCTTCCAGGTTCTTTTCCGGGGTGCGCGGAAACATCATGATCCAGGCGTAAGTCACCCCGACCTTGGTCAGCCGCCACAGGCCCAGCTTGCTGGCGGTGGAAGCGTTCATCTTGATCGGGTAATCGAAGAAACGGCGCAGGAAGAAAATGCGCGACAGGCGCGAACGCACCAGCATGCGGCGGTCGTCGTCGCTTTCCAGCGCGCTGCCGGCCACTTGCACCGAAGTTTTCTTGTTTTGGTAGGTCAGGTCGAGCGAGGCATTGGCCGCGGCATCGATCGGCAGGATTTCCTGCCACCAGTTCATGACCCAGTCGGATTTGGAAAAGAAGCGGTGGCCGCCCAAGTCCATGCGATTACCGTTATGGCAAACGGTACGGGAAATGCCGCCAACCTCATTGCTCGCCTCCAGCACGATGGGGCGGACCTTGGTAGTGCGGATCAATTCCAGAGCCGCAGTCAGGCCTGCGGGACCGGCGCCGATGATCACGGCGTGTTGCTGCCCCATGACAACTTCCTTCCAGTAATTTAATCAATGAAAGTTGCTGCTCACAAATTAAGCAGCAAACCCCAGAATTTTACCGTGGAGAAATTATAAATGCTATAACGGGCAATCGAATTGTGGTGTGGAACCAATGAATTAGGAGGGTTTCCCTAGTTGACGGAAATATAACCTTGCGCAGAGAATTAACATTTTTGCCGTAAACCAATGCGCCCCACCCTGTTCGCCCTCCTGCTCAGCACCGCCTTGCACCTGCCAGCCCATGCCAATGACGATGCCACCGACCGTTCCATCACCGTGCTGCGCGAGACCCACCATGCCCTGGTGCAGAAGGATGGCAGCTATATCTACACCCTGGAATACCTGACCCAGCTCAACGACGCACGCGCCGTGCAGAACTCCGGCCAGCGCAGCTACGGCTTCAACGCCACCCACGAAGAACTGGAGATCGTGGAGGCCTACACGGAAAAGCCGAACGGGCGCCGCATCATGGTGCCGCCCGAGCAAATCAAGCTGCAGCAGGAACCGGCCTACCGCGGGGCAGCCATGTTCCAGGACATGCAGGTGAAGGTGGTGGTGTATTCCGACATCGCCATCGGCGACAAGCTGTACACCAAGGTGCGCACCAAGCGCAAGAAGGCCCAGTTCGACGGCCACTTCGCCGACAGCACCTTTCCGCCCTTCAAGCCCACCCACCAGTACACGCTGACCTACGACCTGCCGGCCGATATGCCGCTGTATTCGGAGGCGGATGGCTTTGCCGCGCAGCCGCCGCAAACGGCCAACGGGCGCACGCTCTACCGCTGGGACTACACGCCTTCGAACAACCCGCGCATTGAAGCGGCGACCGTCGACTACTGGGACTATGGCCGCCACCTGGTCGTATCGACCATGAAGGATTACGCAACGCTCGGCGAGGCCTATGACCGCACTGCCGCACCGGCGGCTGCCGTCACGCCGGCCATTGCGGCCAAGGCGCAGGAAATCACGGCCGGCGTAGAAGGCGACCGTGCACGCGCCATCGCCATCAATGAATGGGTACGCAAGAATATCCGCTACGTGGGCATTTACCTGGGCAACGGTGGCGTGGTGCCGCACAGCGCGGACAGCGTGCTGTCCAACCGCTATGGCGACTGCAAGGACCACACGGCGCTGATGGAAGCGCTGCTGCGCGCGGCAGGCATCGAAGCGACGCCGGTGCTGATCCCGGCCAACGCCGCGTTCCGCCTGGTGCCGGTGGCCAGCCTGGCCACCTTCAACCACGCCATCAATTACATCCCGAGCCTGGACCTCTACCTCGACTCCACCGCTGAAAATATCGCCGGCGGCTTCCTGCCCGCGAACGAACTGGGCAAGCAGGTGATCCTGACGCGCAGCCACACCCTGGGACGCACGCCGGCCAGCCAGGCTGCCACCGTGCGCAACCGCTACGACGTCACCATCGACGCCGATGGGGGCGCCGACTTCAAATTCACCCGGCGCGACACCGGCTGGTGGGCCGAGCCGTCGCGCTGGGGCCATAGCCGCTGGCGCGAAGAAGACCGTGCCCGCACCGTGGAGAATTTACTGAAAGGCGCCGGCATGAAGGGGAGCGGCAAGATCGAGCTGGGCATCCTGACCGGCAACGCCCCCGACTACAGCTATTCGTATTCAGGGCATACGGAAAACCTGACGTACCTGCCGGGTACGGTCGGCATTGGCACCTGGACCGGGCTGGAGTCCAATATCTCTCAGACTGCTTTCAACATGACGTCGGAAAGCAAACGCACCCAGCCCTTCGTCTGCTATGCCGCCGACTTTGAGGAAGAAGCCAACTACCACTTCCCGTCCGGCGCGACGCTGCTGGCGGTGCCGGATGATGTGACGGTGAACGGGCCGATACTGCAATACCGCTCGCGTTACGAGCGCACAGCGGACGGCATCCGTATCGTGCGCAGCATGAAGATGGAGAAGGCCAGCGGCCCGAAATGCTCTCCGGATGATTTCGCGGCCATGCAGAAGGACGTGCGCAGCATCGTACGCGATGTGCGCACGCAGTTCATCCTGCAGATGAAACCTCAGGCGTAACCGTAGCCGCGCGCCATGGCGGCGGCGGCGATCGGCAGCAGGGCGAAGATGTGGATCTCGGTCATCAGCGTTTTGCGGATGGAACGGATTTCCTCTTCGCCCGGCGCGAAAGCGGCATCAGCCGCCTGCGCCTTGCGCCAGCGCAGCAAAGCGCGGGTCGGCTTGATCGACAACAGGCCCACGATGGCAAACAGCACCACCTTGGTCCAGAACACGTGGTTGTGGATGTAGAACTCCGAACCCTTGGCGCCGAAGAACACACGCGAAAAGCCGATCAGAAGGAGCGACGCCGACATGATGCCGAGCGCCACATCATACTTGGCCGCAAGCTGCACGGCCGGCGGCTGCATGCCAGGCCGCACCAGCACCAGCTGGGCGGTGATGGCCGCTGCGATGCCGAAAGCCAGCAGATGGTGAACGGAAGCGAGCAGCAGGTCGACCATCATGGCCGGCCTCCTTAAGCGCGTTCCGACACAGCATCCACCACGCACAGCGCCGTCATATTGACGATGCGGCGCACGGTAGCCGACGGGGTCAGGATGTGCACCGGTGCGGCGCAGCCGAGCAGGATCGGGCCGATCGCGATGCCGTTGCCGGCCGCGGTCTTCACCAGGTTATAGGCGATATTGGCGGCGTCGATGTTCGGCATCACCAGCAGGTTCGCGTCCTGCTTCAGGGTGGTGGTCGGCAGCAGCTTGTGGCGGAACTTGGTGTCCAGCGCGGTGTCGCCGTGCATTTCACCGTCCACTTCCAGGTCCGGCGCACGCTGGCGCACCAGCTCCAGCGCAGCGCGCATCTTCTGCGCCGATTCGCTGTTGGAGGAACCGAAGTTCGAATGCGACAGCAGGGCCGCGCGCGGCACCAGGCCAAAGCGCTTCATCTCTTCCGCCGCCATGATGGTGATGGCAGCCAGCTCATTGGCGTTCGGATTCTCGTTGACGTGGGTGTCGACCATGCACAGTTGGCGCTCAGGCAGCACCAGGATGTTCATCGCCGCGTACACGCAGGCGCCCGGGCGGCGGCCCAGCACCTGGTCAATGTAGTGCAGGTGCAGCTGGGTGGTGCCGAAGGTGCCGCAGATCATGCCGTCGGCATCGCCCTTCTTGATCATCATGGCGCCGATCAGCGAATGGCGGCGGCGCATTTCCAGCTTTGCGTATTCCTGCGTCACGCCTTTACGAGCGGTCAGCTCGTAGTATGCCTGCCAGTATTCGCGATAACGCTCGTCGAAGTCAGGGTTGATCACGTCGTAGTCCACGCCCTGCTTCAGGCGCAGGCCGAATTTCTGCACGCGCGCATCCAGCACGGCCGGACGGCCCACCAGGATAGGACGCGCCAGTTTTTCGTCGACCACCACCTGCACCGCGCGCAGGATGCGTTCTTCCTCGCCTTCGGCGTAGACGATGCGCTTCATTTCCGCCGGAGTCTTCTTGGCCACCGAGAACACCGGCTTCATGAAGGTGCCGGAACGGTAGACGAATTGCTGCAGGCTGTCGGCGTAAGCCTCCAGGTCCTTGATCGGACGGGTGGCGACGCCGGAATCTTCCGCCGCTTTGGCCACGGCCGGCGCGATCTTGGTCAGCAGGCGCGGATCGAACGGCATCGGGATCAGGTACTCAGGACCGAAGGCCAGGTTGGCGATGCCATAGGTGGTGGCGACGATGTCCGACTGTTCGGCGTGCGCCAGGTCGGCGATCGCGTGCACCACGGCGATTTCCATTTCGCGGGTGATGGTCGAAGCGCCGCTATCGAGCGCGCCGCGGAAGATGTACGGGAAGCACAGCACGTTGTTGACCTGGTTCGGGTAGTCCGAACGGCCGGTGCAGATGATGGCGTCGCCGCGCACCGCTTTCACGTCTTCCGGCAGGATTTCCGGATTCGGGTTGGCCAGGGCCAGGATCAGCGGGTTAGGCGCCATCTGCTTGACCATATCCTGTTTCAGCACGCCGCCGGCGGACAGGCCGAGGAAGATATCGGCGCCCTTGATGCACTCGCCCAGGGTACGGTGCGGGGTCTCGCGCGCGAAGCGCTCCTTGTCCGGGTCCATCAGCTCGGTGCGGCCCTTGTAGACCACGCCGGCCAGGTCGGTGACCAGGATGTTTTCAATCGGGAAGCCCAAGTCGACGATCAGGTCCAGGCAAGCCAGGGCCGCAGCGCCGGCGCCGGAGACCACCAGTTGCACGTTCTTGATGTCCTTGCCGATATATTTCAGGCCGTTCAGGATGGCGGCGCCAACGATGATGGCGGTGCCGTGCTGGTCATCGTGGAAGACCGGGATCTTCATCTTTTCGCGCAGCTTGCGCTCGATGTAGAAGCACTCAGGCGCCTTGATGTCTTCCAGGTTGATGCCGCCGAAGGTCGGCTCCAGCGAGGCGATGATATCGACCAGCTTGTCCGGGTCTTGCTCGTTGATCTCGATGTCGAAGACGTCGATACCGGCGAACTTCTTGAACAGCACGCCCTTACCTTCCATCACAGGCTTGGATGCCAGCGGGCCGATATTGCCCAGGCCAAGAACGGCGGTACCGTTGGAGATCACGGCCACCAGGTTGCCGCGCGCAGTGTATTTGTAGGAGTTGGCCGGGTCGATGACGATTTCTTCGCATGGCGCGGCCACGCCCGGGGAGTAGGCCAGCGCCAGGTCGCGCTGGTTGGTCAGTTGCTTGGTGGGGGTGACGCTGATTTTGCCTGGCCTTGGGCACTCGTGGTATTCCAGAGCCGCGGCGCGCAGTTGTTGGCGAAGTTCTTCTTTCTTGTCAGATCCCGAATCCATGCTGTACTGCCCCTTCTATCCTGTGTCCGAAAGCCATCGATTCTAGCAGATAGAGGGCTTGCTCTAACGTAGGTATTTATACCGATTCCAAATAATCATCGGTTTCAATTGACTTTCATTTAAGAATAATCGAGTTTCGGGGAATTTTTCTCAAGTGAAAACTATTGTACTAGGGCAACGCAATTTTCCTTCGAAATACAATGTCGCGAGGGCGACAATGCTGACTTGCGGCACGAAACTATAAAATCTTGTTGCGCTAAATCGAATTTGCTTGGAATATTCGGCGCAAACAACTTTACTTATGGCACTTTTGTTCTTAGACTGAATTTACTGGCACTTTACGAAGGGAAAAACCATGCGCAACGCACTCTGGCATTCCTGGTCCCGTATGTCCGGCATCCTGTTTCCACTGAGCGCAGCTGCTTTATTTTTCACTCCGCAAGACTCCAACTGGGTCGTAATGTTGGCCATGGCCGCTCTCGCATCTGGCGGTACCTGGGTCTACCTGCGCGACAAACACTAAGGACGATGCCGGCCCGCCCCGTTAGAATGGCGGGATGCTTTCCGAATTCGACCTGATCAAACAGTACTTCGTGCGGCCCACCCCGGGCCGTGCGACCCTTGGCATCGGCGACGACTGCGCCCTGCTCACCCCAGCGCCGGGCATGCAGACTGCCATATCCTCCGACATGCTGGTCGAAGGCAGGCACTTCTTCGCTGGCGAAGACGCCCAGCGCCTCGGCCACAAGAGCCTCGCAGTCAACCTGTCCGACCTGGCCGCCATGGGCGCCCGCCCGGTGGCTTTCACACTCGCACTTGCCCTGCCCGCAGCCGAACGCGCCTGGCTTGAAGGATTTTCACGCGGGCTGTTCGCGCTGGCCGACGCGCATGGCTGTGAACTGATCGGCGGCGACACCACTAAAGGCCCGCTGAACATCTGCATCACCGTATTCGGCGAGGTGGCCCCCTCGCGCGCCCTGCGCCGAAGCGCCGCCCGGCCCGGCGACGACATCTGGGTCTCCGGCACCCTTGGCGACGCGCGCCTGGCCCTGGCCGGCTACCTCGGCGAACTGACCCTGGCAGCCGAAGCGTTGAACGCCGCCGGCAGCCGCATGCATACCCCTACGCCACGCGTCGCGCTGGGCGTGATGCTGGCCGAGCGCGGCCTGGCCCACGCCGCCATCGACATCTCCGACGGCCTCGTAGGCGACCTTGGCCACATCCTCGAAAAATCCCACGTCGGCGCCACGCTCAACGCCGACGCGCTGCCCGCCGGTCCCGTACTTGCAACCCAGCCGCAAGCCCTGCGCCGCGCCTTCACCGCCGCCGGCGGCGATGACTACGAAATCTGCTTCACCGCCCCCGCCGCCAACCGCGACGCCATCCTAGCCGCCGGCGAAGCATGCAACACCCCGGTAACGCGCATCGGCCACATCGACGCCAACGCCGGCCTGCGCTGGACCGCCGCCAACGGCGCCCCCCTCACGCTCGAACTCTCCAGCTTCGACCACTTCAGCAACTGAACTTATGTCATATCGCGAAAAATGCGAAGGCCTCGAAACTGAGGAACTCTTGAACCTGCTGCGTCTCGACTTGGTCGAAGGCGCTGAAGCGATCGTCCTGGATGTGCTGGCGGCGCGAGGCGTGTCGGCTGCAACCATCGAGCGGGTAAGGGCAAGCGAAGCGGCGCGCAAGGAGGAAGAGCTCCATCAGCAAGAGCGTATGGCCAGCCAGGGTGCGCGCCTGCTGGCTTTTGCCATCGATGTTGGGGCATCCACACTGGTCTTCAGCTTGCTCATGAAAATACTTGAGCCAATGCCGAACGGCAGTGCGGAGACAATCTTGTTGATCCTTTGGTGGACATACATGCTGCTGCGCGACGCCATTCCAGGCGGGAGCATCGGAAAACGCTTGCTGAAAATGCGTGTCGTGCGGATTCCCGGCGAGCGCCGCATGACGCTGCGGGCCTCGTTCTTCCGCAACTTGACACACCTCTTCTTCGTGATAGACGGCCTGTTCATCCTGGGTGAACGCCGCATGCGGCTGGGCGATATGCTTGCCGGGACTATCGTCCTGCGCCGAGCCGAAGCTGGCGCAGGTACTCCCCAGGCGGTTTCCCCACCAGAGCCGCAAAATCCTTGATGAAGTGGGCCTGGTCAAAGTAGCCCAGGTCCAGCGCCAATTGGGCCAGTGAGGCGCTTTCGCCGGCCTGCAAGCGCGCCACCGCTTCGTGCATGCGATAACGCATGATCACCCATTTCGGGCCGACGCCCACGTATTGCTGGAACAAGCGCTGCAAGGCACGCTTGTCCATTCCCGCCTGCGCCGCCAGCGCATCGACCGTCAGCAGCGCCGGATCGCCCTCAACTGCGGCCACCAGCGCCGCCGCGCACTCCACGTCCGCATCCGGCTGCCGCAGCATTGCCAGCAGAAATGCTTCCGCCGCCGATGCCATTGCACCGGCCTGGCCGCCGCTCGGCGCCGTACATGCACGCAGCTGGTGCACAAGCTCCTCGCCCGCCATGCCGAAAACTTGCGCCAACGGCAGGCGCTGGTCCGCTATTTCCGCGACAGCGCGGCCAAGAAAGGGCCGGAAGCCGCCCGGCCTGAACTTAACGCCGAAGGCAAAACCCTGCCCTTCAAGCTGCTTGGTATAGCGTGCCGTATGGACGCCATACACGCCATCCGTATCGTGCTCGACTACCAGGTGCACGTTCGGGTGTGGCAGTGTTTCCTGCTGTTGCGGCGGATGGCCCTGCATATCCCATCCTACGAACCAGTAATGCTCGACCAGGCCGGCGAGCGCCGCGCCAGGTGCCAGCCGTTCGTGGTGGAATGAACCCGCCGCAAAATGGGGCACCAGGACGCCGCGCGGCTCCGTTTCGATTTGTCGCGTTTTTCCAATCATCAGGGAAGGGAATCTATCACAATGGCTCGCATGAAAACACTGATCCCCTTACTATTCGCATTCGCCGCCGCAGCGGCCAACGCAGGAGACAAACCCATGCAAATCGAAGGCACGTTCGACGTAAAGCTTGCGCCCCAGCCACCGGCCGATGGCCAGACCTGGGGACGCCAAACCATCACCAAGATTTTCCACGGAGGGCTCGACGGCACCAGCCGCGGCGAAATGCTGGCCGCCGGCACAGCAGTCAAAGGTTCCGCCGGCTACGTTGCGCTGGAACAGGTTACTGCCACGCTGAATGGCCGCAAAGGTAGCTTCTTTTTGCAGCACTTCGGCATGATGAACAGAGGCACGCCAACGCTGACGGTCAGCGTGATCCCCGACTCCGCCACCGGCGAGCTGACCGGCCTGCAAGGCACGATGACCATCGACATCAGCAACGGCCAGCACCGCTACACCTTCACCTACGAACTACCCCAACACTGATGTCATGAAGCGGTAACAAGCAGCGACTATTATCCTGCCTGTCTCCAACATATCACTCCCGTGGAATGTTTTTACGCCGCCCCCGCCGTTGAGCGCGGGCGGCATTTTTTTTGAAAGTCGGGGTCAGGTCTGGCAATCGGACATTTTGCTGCGCAAAATGTCCGTTTGCCAGACCTGACCCCGACTTTTAAGCTGTTAACCAGTGAGGGCGGTGTGGTCTTCGCCGGGTTCGCCGGCGCGGCGGCCGGTGCCGTGCATTAGCCAGTAGTGGTGAAAGGCCAGTCGGATGTTGTCGCGCAGCTGGGTGTCGTCCCAGGGCTTGGTGTAGAAGCGGTAGATCGCGCCGCGGTTGATCGAGTCGAGTACGGCTTCCAGGCCGGTGTAGCCGGAGAGGATGATGCGTATCGTGTCGGGGTACATTTCCTTGACCTTGGCCAGGAACTCGGTGCCGCTCAGGATGGGCATGCGCTGGTCGCAGACGATCACCTGCACGGGGTACAGCGCGAGCAGGTCGAAGCCTTCTGCTGGGGAGACCGCCGTCAGGATGCGGTAGCCGTCGCGCCGGAACAGGCGGTGCAGCGAGGACAGGACATTGACGTCGTCATCCACCAGCAGCAGGGTTTGCGGCGGTTCGGCGGCGACGTTGGGGTCGGGCGGCAGGCTCTTGCCGGATTCTGCCAGCGCGCCCATTTCGGCGGCTGCCAGCGGGCGGCTGAAGAAGTAGCCCTGGATTTCATCGCAGCGGTTGCGCCGCAGGTATTCCAGCTGCGGGCGCGTCTCGACGCCTTCCGCAATCACGCGCAGCTTCAGGCTGTGCGCCATGCTGATGATCGCCAGCGCAATCGCTGCGTCGTTGGGATTGGTGGTGATGTCGCGCACAAAAGCGATATCAATCTTCAGCTTATCGATCGGGAAGCGTTGCAGGTAAGCGAGCGAAGAATAGCCGGTGCCGAAATCGTCGATCGCCACCTTGATGCCCAGTTCCTTGAGCGCTGACAGTACCTGGATGGTGCGCTCGGCATTCGACATCAGGGCCGTTTCCGTCAACTCCAGCTCCAGCAATTCGGGCGGAACCTGGTGCCGTTCCAGCGCTTCTTTGACGTCTTTTTCCAGGTCGCCCTCGACGAATTGGCGGCTGGCGACGTTGACCGCAACATGCACACCGCCGACCGGCGTGCGCAACCATGATGCAATCTGGCGGCAAGCGGCGTCGATGATCCAGCTGCCGACACGCACGATCAGTCCAGTGTCTTCCAGCACGCTGACGAATTCTGCCGGGTACACCAGGCCGTAGCCGGGACGGTTCCAGCGCAACAGCGCTTCCGCCCCGCTGATGCGGCCCGTCGTCAGGTTAACCTTGGGTTGGTAATGCAATTCCAGTTCGCTATTGTCCAGGGCGCGGCGCAGCGCCATTTCCAGGTCCAGCCGCGCCAGCACCTGCACGTTCATGCCGGCGGTGAAGAAGCGGTAGCCGTCGCCGCCCGCATCCTTGGCGCGCTCCATGGCGGTGTTGGCGTACTTCACCAGGGTTTCAGGGTCATTGGCGTCGTCGGGGTACATGGCGATGCCGATGGAGGCGGTCAGCGTGGCCTGGTGCTGGTCCAGTTCGAACGGGTTGCGCAGGGCTTCGCGCACTTCGTTCGCGACCAGCACGGCGTCCTGCTGGTCGCGCGTCATGGTCAGGATCAGCGCAAATTCGTCGCCGCCCAGACGGCCTACCGTGTCGCGCAGGCGCACGCACTGCACCAGGCGGTTGGAAAATTCGTGCAGCAGCTGGTCGCCCATGGCTGCACCCATCGAGTCGTTGACCTTGCGGAAGCGATCGAGCCCGATGAACAGCACCACAATGCGCCATTCCTTGTCCTGCGCCAGCTCAATCGATTCGGCCAGGGTCTGGAAGAACAGTGTGCGGTTGGGCAGGCCGGTCAGGCGGTCGTAGTGCGCCATGTGGCGCAGCCGCTCTTCGGCCAGGCGGCGCTCGGTGACGTCGCGCGCCACGCAGATCAAGGTGCGGTGCGCCGATTCGCCTTCGCTTTGCAGCAGCCAGTAGACCTCCACCGGCACGGCCGCGCCGTCGCTGCGCAGCAGTTCGATTTCCGTCAGTTCCGGCGCGCGGTGCAGCTGCCCTGCCGCCTCGCCAGCACGCTCCGCCTGCTCCGACAAGGCCTCGCGCCCGCCCAGGCCCAGCCGGCCCGGCTCCAGCGTCAGCAACTGCCCGCGCGGATGGCCCAGCATGCGGCAGGCGCCTTCGTTGACATCCACCAGCGACAGCGTATTCGTGTCGATCAGGAAGATTGCGTCGGCGGTGGCATCCATGGCGCTACGGAAGCGCTGCAGGTCGGCCGTGCGCGCGCGCACGGTCTGTTCCAGCACCTCGTTGTAATCGCGCGCCTGTTTGTGCAGCAGCCGGACCTCCAGCATATTGTGGATGCGCGTCAGCACCTCCACGGGATCAAAAGGCTTGCTGACGAAATCGCGCGCGCCGGCATCGAGGGCAGACAGCTTCTGGTCCGGCTGCGCCGTCACCACCAGCACCGGCAGGTATTCCGGCTCCAGCGGCTTGAGCGCCTCCATCACGTCGAAGCCGCTCATGCCCGGCATATGCAGGTCGAGGATGATCAAGTCATAGCGGTGCTCTTCATGCCAGGGCGCCACCACGCGCGGGTCGGTAGTGGAGCTGACCTGCACATAACCGCTGGTTTGCAGCAGGTATTCCAGCAGCTGCACATTGACCGGCTGGTCATCCACAATCAGGATGTTGGCGTTCAGGATATCGTCGCGGCTGATCACTTGGACGTACTCCCTTCTTCCTCCCTGCGCGCCAGGAAGGCCATGGTGCTGTTGATCGCTTCCGTGAATTCGTCGATGTTGATCGGCTTGATCAGGTAGCGGAAGAATCCTGCCGCCAGGCCTTTTTCCACGTCGCGAGGCATGGCGTTGGCGGTCAGGGCGATTACGGGGATATGCGCGGTGCGTGGGTCATTGGCCAGCAGCTTGACGGCGTCGATGCCATTCATGCCGGGCAGGTTGATGTCCATCAGGATGATGTCCGGCTGGTGCGCTCGCGCGAGCTCCAGTCCAAGGTGGCCGTCGGGCGCGGAGATCAGTTTCAGGTCGGGGCGGAAGCTGATGATCTCTTCCACCAGCTTGAGGTTGGCCGGATTGTCCTCCACATACAGCACCGTGGTCGGTTCGCCTTCCACGTGTCGAGGGTGTTCAGTTGGGCGTTCGGCATTCGGATCGATGCGCGACGGCACCGGCTCGGTGGTGGCCAGCTCAATCCAGAACATGCTGCCCACGCCCTGGCTGCTGGTGACGCCGATGGTGCCGCCCATCAGCTCCACCAGGCGCTTGGTGACCACCAGGCCGATGCCGGTCCCCTCCTCCGCCCCGCTCTCCTGGCCCAGGCGGTTGAAGGGCTGGAACAGCTGCTTGACCTGCTCCGGCCTGAGGCCCATGCCGGTATCCTGCACCGATACCCGTACCAGGTTCTGCCCGCTCGGGCTGCAGTCGACCACCACGGCGCCGCCGTCACGGTTGTACTTGATGGCGTTGGAGAGCAAGTTCAGCACGATTTGCTTGAGGCGCGTGCGGTCGGCCGTGACATTGGCTGCGCATCCATCCGGGAACAACAGGCGGATGCCGCGCCCGGCGGCCAGCGGCGCCACCATGCTTTCGCACTCCTGCAGGATTTCATTGAGGGCCACCGGCTCCAGCGACAGCGCCACCGCGCCCGATTCGATCTTGGCCAGGTCGAGGATTTCGTTAATCAGCGTAAGCAGGTGGCGGCCCGACTTCAGGATATGGTTGGCGAATTCGCGCTTTTGCACCAGGGTGGAAGGCAGCTTTTCCGAAGTCAGGATCTGCGCGAAGCCGAGGATGGCGTTCAGCGGCGTGCGCAGCTCGTGGCTCATGGAGGAAAGGAAGGCCGACTTGGCCTGGTTGGCGCTCTTGGCCTCCTCCATCGCCCCCGCCAGCTCGTGGTTGGCCTGTTCCAGCTGCATGGTGCGCGTGTGCACGCGCTCTTCCAGCTCTTCGTTCAGGCGCATGACTTCCTGCTGCGCCTTGCTGCGCTGTTCTGCCTCGCGCGCGATCTCGCTGTTGGAAGTTTCCAGCTCGCTCGTGCGGCTCTCGATTTCGCTCAGCATCTTGTTGAAGGCTGCCGCCAGGTCCGCCACCTCGTCGTCGCTGGTGCCGGGTGCGCGGCGCGAATAGTCGCCGGTGGCCACCACCTCGCGCGCCACGTCGGCAATCGCCAGTACCGGCTGGGTGACCACCTTGTTCAGAGGCCGCATCAACAAGTAGGCAATTCCCATGGCCAGCAGCGTAGCGAAGATACCGATCGCCACATAGTCGCCAAAGCGTCCCAGGATTTCGTATTCCGCCTGCAGGTAGACAGTGCCCAGCAACTCGCCATTGTCGCGAATGCGCCGGAACAGCATCATCTTCCCGTCTTCGAAAGCCACGCCTTCCGCTTGCGGCGTGCGCGGCGCAGCGACGTCCAGGCCGGGCGCCACATAGGTGGCAAACAGCTGGCCGCGCGAATTGTAGATGGCGCCTGCATTGACCTTGGGCCGCAGGCGCAGCAGGGCCAAGTTCTCTTTGGCCAGGCGCGGATCGTCGAAGGTCAGCGCCGGCGCGCTCATATGCCCAAGCAGCTCGGCCTGGGTAATCATGTCGGAGCTCAGGGACTGGTGATAGGTGCGCAAGTCGTAAGCGATGATGGTGCCGAGCGATACCAGCAAAGACACCAGCGTCACCAGCATCACCACGCCGAGCAGCTTTTGCGGGAGGGAGCGACGGCGCGCGTTCATCCTGCCACCTGCTGCACGCGATAGGCGGCCGACAGCATGCGCGCGCTGATTTTCAGGCGCGCCGCCACCGCATGTTTCAGGGAGACTTCAAAGCGCAGGCGCTCGTCGGCGATGATGAAGTTGATCATGCTGCCGAGGCCATAAGTCTCGTCGGCATCGGTCACCGTCAGCACGGGCTGGCCGCGGCTGGCGGTCAGCATTTCCTGAGCGAGTGTCTTGTCCTGGGAGGCGATGAACAGCATGTGGATGCCGGCCAGGCTGTCGCCACGCTTGACGCGCTTGACCTGCAAGGGTCGGCCATTGGCGGTGTGTCCCGCCACCGTCTGCTCCAGCTGGTCGGCCAGCGCATCGGCGCCGGCTACGCCGATCACCACCGGGCTGTCGGCGCGGGCGAAGCTGCCCTCCGGCCATTCAACGAAACCAGCGAATTTGTATAGATAGGCGGCCTTGACCTGGCGTTCGAGGCTGGCATTGGCCTGGGCATGGGCGAGCAGCGGCCAATGCGCTGCCCAGAGCGCAGCCAATAGCAGCGCCACCCAGAAACCGGGACGTCTTCCTTGGAGAGTCCTCACTACCGTGCCTCGCGAAGAGGGGATTTGGGCCATTCTATCGCTGAGCCCAAAATAAGGGCGCAATTATTGATTTTCCGCACCACAGCAGCCTTCCCCGGCTTGCAAGTTAGTCGTGATACCACATTATTGCGCTGCAGCGTGGTCAATCCGCACAGCAGCGCGCTAGAATGGCTCAAACGCTTTTGTTTGCTAAAGGAGCCACAAGTGAGTACAGACATCAACGAACTGGCCGCCCAAGTGGGTAAGGCCCTGCAAGACAAAGGCTTGCTGTTAGCAACCGCGGAATCGTGCACCGGCGGCGGCATCTCGACTGCGATCACGGACATCGCCGGTTCCACCGGATGGTTCGATTGCGGCTTCGTGTGCTACTCGAACGCATCGAAGACTGAAATGCTGGACGTGCCGGCGGCCATGATGGCGCAATTCGGCTCCGTCAGCGAAGAGGTGGCGGCGTCCATGTGCCAGGGTGCGCTGGGTTCCAGCAACGCCCATGTGGCAATTTCGGTGACCGGCATTGCCGGCCCGACCGGCGCGGTGCCGGGCAAGCCGGTGGGCACGGTGTGCTTCGGCTGGGCCAATGGCGATACGGTGCATACCGAACGCCTGGTGTTCGGCGGCGACCGACAGGCGGTGCGCACCCAGACCATCGAGCACGCGCTGAAAGGCCTGCTGCGCTTTGTTAACTAAGCCAGCTTAGTTCAGCAGACGGCTGCGGCGCTCCGCTGCAGCCGGTTCAAACAAGGTCAGCCCCGCGATGGCGCGGCTGATCGCTACATACAGGTAGCGCCGTTCCTCGGCGAATTCCTCCCCATTGCGGGTGGCGCGCGGGAACTGGCCTTCTTCCATATACGGCAGCAGCACGTGCCGCCATTCCCTTCCCTTTGCAGACTGCACGGTGGCCAGCGCCAGCGTTTTCACAGCGCCGCCGCGTGCCGTGGGCTTGCCGCGCGTCGCGACCTGGCGGCGACGCAGCTCTTCCAGGAAGGCCGGCGCTTTCGCTTCGCCCTGGCGGATGGCGAAATCCATGAAGGCGCGCAGGGTACGCAGCACGGAATCGGCGTGGGCGCGGTTGACGAAGGTGCGGCGGGTGGCGGCTGGCAGGTCGAGGCCATTGCTGGCCAGTTGCAGCAGTTCCGCTGCGCTGGCCGTTGCGGCTTGCGCCTTCATCTGGGCCAGCACCTCGGCCAGGCGCTGTTTCCAACGGCGGGTGGCGCCGTTGTCGTAATGCTGTTCGGCGCATAGCAGGCCGCTGAACATGAATTCCAGGGTTTCCGGGTCACGCACCACGGCGTCCTTCTGCTGCTGGTAGGCGTCGCCGGAACCGTACATGGCGTGGGTGGATTCGTAGTCGCGGCGGTCGCCGGAGACGGCGAAATAAGTTTGCAGGCCGTCGACCATCAGCTCGCAGCTCTCCTTGTCGGCCTTCAGCGTGCTGTAATCTCCGCTGGCCACGTGCAGCAGCGCGCGCAGGGCCATGATTTCCGGGCGTTTGAGGTAGGAGGCGAAGCCGTCGCAGTTGTACGGCAAGCCTGCATCCAGCAGCGCGTTTTCGATTTCCACGCTCTGGTCCACCTCGCGCAGGATGATGGCGAGGTCGGGACCCAGCGCCAATTCCTTCGCCTTGGCGACGACGGCCTGCGCGCAGGCTTGCGAGTCGGCCTGGTCGTATTCCACGTGACGCACTTCGGAGTACGTGTCCGGGTGCGACTCGAAACCGCACTTCGGCAATGCGCGTTCCAGCAGCTTTTTCAGCGACACGCCGCAGCGGCGCGACTGGGATAGCGGCAGGCGCTCTGAATCCGGGAAGGCCAGTTCGAAGCCGCCACCGGAGAAGCGCGGGTCGGCGCCGCGTTCAGCATTAATCACCTGGTGGCGGTCGCCCACCACCACCAGCCGGGCATTGCGGCGGAACAGCTGCAGCAGTTCGAATTCCGCCGCGTTCACGTCATGCCATTCGTCGACCAGCAACAGGTTAGCCTGCGGCATATCGTGCACGGCTTCGGGGAAACGGCGCAGGATGGATACCAGGTCGGTCGCGTAATCGACCGGCGCCTGCCAAAGAATATGGCCGGCTTGCGGCTGGCGACGGCGTTCGAATTCGTGGAAGATTTCCACGATCTCCCGGTCTTCCAGCTGGAACTGGTTGCACATCTCATCAAAGGTGAAGTCGTCGAAGACTTCATCCTCAAAGCGCAGCGTGGCCAGGGTGGCCTTCATCTGCGCCAGCAGTTGCAGCATCATTTCCACGCGCTGGGTGCTGCGCTCGAAATCGAAATCGAATTCCGTGTAGCGGCCTTCGTGGCGTTGCCACACCGTATTGGCGGCAGCCACCAGCATGGGGCGCATCTGCTCAAGGCTGGACCAGCGCTCCGGCAAGTCGAGCCAGTTGCCGTGTTCCGCGATGCGGGTCAGCTGTGAACGCGCCAGCGCTTCGACCGTGAGGACCTGCACCTTGCGGTCCGGGCATTCCAGCGCCAGCTTCTCGTAGAAACGCTGGCGCGCACCTTCCGAAAAGCACAAACCCAGGACGACTCCCGGTTCCCGTGCCGCCAGCATGGACAGCGTGGTAGTCTTGCCAGTCCCGGCGCGCGCCTCGATCATCAAGGTCTGGGCGCGGGAATTCAGGATCGCTTCCTGCTCGCTGGATGGTGAAACTCGCATGCCTGTCCGAATGGTGCCAATGAAAAGACGCATTCTACCTTGGCTGGCCGCAGCCGCAGCCCTCGCCGGCGGCGGAGCGTCCGCACGCCCGCTTACCGTGTACGCCGCCGGCGACATCGCCGACTGCCGCTACAGCCGCGCAGCCTACTCGGGCGCCGCCGACACCGCCGCCCTGATCGCCAAGGGCGACCCGCAGGCCCTGGTCCTCTCCCTGGGCGACCACACTTATCCAAATGGCACGCAAGCCGAATTCCGCGACTGCTACGCCCCCACCTGGGGCCAATTCAAGGAGCGCACCCGCCCCACCCCCGGCAATCACGAGTACGGCAGCGGCAAGGCCGATGGCTACTACGAATATTTCGGCGAACTGGCCGGCCCGCGCGGCCGCGGCTATTACAGTTTCGACAAGGGCGGCTGGCACTTCATCTCCCTGAACAGCCATATGAACGCAGCCGACCACCAGCGCCAGCTCCTGTGGTTGAAAGACGACCTGGCCGCCAACAAGGCGCGCTGCACCCTCGCCTACTGGCACGCGCCCATGTATAGTTCTGGCGGGCACACCCCATCGAAGAAGATGCAGGACGTATGGCGCGCCTTGCAAGAAGCCGACGTCGAGCTGGTGCTGTCCGGGCATGACCACGACTACGAGCGCCTGGCGCCGATGGATGCCGACGGCCAGCCCGATAAGGCGCATGGCGTGCGCCAGTTTGTGGTCGGCACCGGCGGCAGCTTCCTCACGCCCTTCCTCTGGCTGAACGAGCAGAGCGAAGTACGCTCCAACTGGCGCACCGGTGTGCTGAAACTGGTATTGAAGGAAAACAGCTACGCATGGGAGTTCCTGGCGGTCGAACCGAAGGCGCAGCCAGAACACCCGCAGCAGGAAGCCAGCGACAGCGGCGCGGCCAACTGCCACTGATAACAGGAGCATCAATGCAAAACACGGTTCACTTCGTCCTGCAAGGCAAGGGCGGTATCGGCAAGACGTATGTATCGACCATCCTCGCGCAATGGCTGCAAACCAAGAGCGAGACCCCGCTGCGCTGCTACGACACCGACCAGGAAAACACCACCTTCTCGCGCTACAAGGCGCTGGACGTGAAGCATGTACCGGTGATGACCGAATCGCGCACCATCGACCCCAAGCGCTTTGACGCGCTGATGATCGACATCCTGGAAGCAGACGGCAATTGCGTAATCGACAACGGCGCCAACACCTTCTCGCCGCTGATGGCCTACCTGATTGAAAACGACTGCTTCAACCTGCTGGAAGAATCGGGCCGCAAGGTGTACATCCACACCATCGTCGGCGGCGGCGACACGCTGCATGACACCGCGATGGGCTTCGTGACCACTGCCAAATCGACCCAGGTGCCGCTGGTGCTGTGGGAGAACGAGCATTTCGGGCTGTTGCAATCGGCGTCCGGCAAATCCTTCCTCGAATCACAGACCTACTCGGACAACTCGCAGCGCGTGCGCGGCCGCATCGTGCTGGCCGCACGCAATGCCGACACCTTCGGCGCCGACGTGAAGAAGATGAACACCGGCCGCCTGACCGTGGACGAGGTGAAGGCCAGCGATAAATTCAATGTGATGGAAAAGCAGCGCATCAAGGTCGTATTCCGCGACCTGTTCGAACAAC
This sequence comes from Pseudoduganella sp. GW821-FHT11H04, assembly GCF_058807935.1. Taxonomy (NCBI): domain Bacteria; kingdom Pseudomonadati; phylum Pseudomonadota; class Betaproteobacteria; order Burkholderiales; family Oxalobacteraceae; genus Pseudoduganella; species Pseudoduganella sp. GW821-FHT11H04. Next base: position 51,754 of record NZ_JBXARE010000006.1, read on the forward strand.
TCGACCTGGTGAACTGGTAATGGCCCTCGACCCGCAGAAACTGCGTTTGCATGTGTTTGAAAAGACCGGCATCAAGGTAGATGTCGATGATCCGATTTTTGCGCTGGTGGCGCTGAACGAAGCCGTGCTGGAAGAAGCAGTCGAGCGGCACCTGTCGCGCTTGGATGGCGCACACGCCCCCGCCGCAGCACCGGGCGCCGCCTACGTGCCCCCGCCCGGCGCCCGCCCCATCCCCACCTCTCACGAACCGTTTTCCCGCCGCGAACTGCGCCTGCTGGCAGCCGCAGCCGGCGTAGCGGTACTGACCGCAGCCCTGGTGCTGATCGGCCAAGCCATTTTCAGCAAACCCTCTGGCATCCCCCCGGCCAAGCTCGAGCGCGCCCTGCAGACCCTGGACGCCAAATCCCGCGCCGCCTTCGAAGCCGAACTCTCGAAATAAAAGTCGGGGTCAGGTCGAGCAAACGGACACAAATGTCCGTTTGCTCGACCTGACCCCGACTTGCATGCTAACATATGAATACCTATTCACTTGTTTGCTATGGCTATCTATCCTGACAACGATGCTTCCGTCGCGGAGCTGGCTGATTTATTCCATCTTTTAGGCGATCCGACCCGGCTGCGTATCGTGCTGGCCTGCCTGGAGCAGCCGATCGCGGTGAGCGATATCGCGGGCTCGCTGCAATTGAGCTCATCCCTGGTCAGCCACCATTTGCGCCTGCTGCGCGGGGCGCGTATCGTCAAGTCGGAGCGCCAGGGCAAGCAAGTCTTCTACTCCACCGCCGATGCCCATATCAGCGGTGTCCTGCGCGATATGCTGGAGCACATCGCCGAACCACCCAACGGTAACGAACAATGAGCGCGCACCACCATCACGGACATGGCCACGATCACGGCCACGGTCATCACCACCACCATCACGGCGATCCTGGCCACGGCCGCGCCTTCGCCATCGCGATCACGCTGAACGCGGCCTTCGTGGCGATCGAGTTTTTCTACGGCTTCCTCGCCAACTCCACCGCACTGATGGCCGATGCGGGCCATAACCTGTCCGACGTGCTGGGCTTGATGCTGGCCTGGGGAGCGGCCATGCTGGCCAAGCGCGAACCGTCCGGCCGCTACACCTACGGCCTGCGCAGCAGCTCGATCCTGGCGGCGCTGTTCAACGGCATGCTGCTGATGGCGGCGACCGGTGCAATCGCCTGGGGCGCGGTGGAGCAGTTGATGGAGCCGCATCCGGTGCAAGGCTTTACGGTGTCCGTGGTGGCCGGTATCGGCATCGCCGTCAACGGTATCTCGGCCTGGCTGTTCATGAGCGGCAGCAAGGATGACATCAATATCCGCGGCGCTTACCTGCACCTGGCGGCCGATGCGGCGATCTCGCTTGGCGTGCTGATTGCGGGCCTGCTGGTGTCCTACACCGGCTGGGCGTGGATCGATCCGGCGGTGTCGCTGGTGATCGTGGTGCTGATCATGAAGAGCACCTGGTCCCTGCTGCGCGAGGCGCTCGATATGACGCTGGGCGCGGTGCCGGGCAATGTCGATGCATCGGAAGTGGAGGCCTTCCTGCTGGCGCGCCCTGGCGTGAGCGGGGTGCATGACCTGCATATCTGGTCGATGTCCACCACCGATATCGCGCTGACCTGCCATCTGGTGATGCCGGGCGGTTATCCGGGTGACGTGGCGATCGATGAAATTGCGCGCGGGCTGAAGGAGCAATTCGGCATCCAGCACACGACTTTGCAATCCGAGCAAGGCACAACGCAGCATGAGTGCAGCCTGCACGGCCACATCCATGCGCAGGAAAGCGAGGCCGGCGGCAAATGCGGCCACGATCATGACCATGATCATGACCATGACCACGGTCACGGCCACAAGCACTAAGTCCAAAAACTCATAATCACCCCGCAAGGCCGTCCAATAAATGGGACGGCCTTGTTGCTTTTTGGCATCGATTGACGCCACCACCATGTTATAAATCAAACACTTACCGATATTCCTGCAGCAGGCACACGGCTTGCTGATGTGTCCGGACCTCGCCAACCGCGCGAGGGCCTGACAACAACGGAGACCGGTATGCAAAAGAAGCGCCCCCTCACCCTCTATATCCTGCTCGCGATGCTGCTTGGCATCGCGGTCGGCTACGCCTGTAACACGGTATTCCCTGACAAAAAGCTCACTGCCGACATTTCGGCCCACATCTCGCTGGTGACCGACATCTTCCTGCGCCTGATCAAAATGATCATTGCGCTGCTGGTGTTCTCCACCTTGACCACCGGCATCGCCAACCTGAGCGACGGCAAGGCCGCAGGCCGCATCGGCGCCAAGGCTTTCGCCTGGTTCGTAGTCGCCTCGCTGTGTTCGCTGGCCCTGGGCATGGTGCTATCGAACCTGATGCAGCTGGGTACCCACCTGGGCCTGCCGTTGCCGGCCATCGACGCCAGCACCGGCCTGAAAACCTCGGCCTTCACGCTGAAAGACTTCATCACCCACGTGGTACCGAAGTCGCCAATCGAAGCCATGGCCAACAACGAGATCCTGCAAGTGCTGGTGTTCTCGATCTTCTTCGGCAGCGCGCTCGGCGCACTGGGCGAGCACGGCAAGAAGCTGCTGGACGTGGTTGACCAGCTGGCGCAAGTGATGCTGCGCATGACCGGCGCCATCATGAGCATGGCCCCGCTGGCAGTGTTTGCGGCCATGGCTTCGGTGGTCACCACCAACGGCCTCGGCATCCTCGCCACCTTCGCGAAATTCATGGGCGGCTTCTACCTGGGCCTGTTCTGCCTGTGGGTCATGCTGATCGGCGCAGGCTTTGCCGTACTGGGTCCGCGCGTGCTGCGCCTGGTGGGCCTGATCCGCGAACCATTCCTGCTGGCCTTCTCCACCGCCAGCTCGGAAGCGGCCTATCCAAAGCTGCTGGTGGCGCTGGACAAGTTCGGCGTGCAGCGCCGCATCTCCAGCTTCGTGCTGCCGATGGGTTATTCCTTCAACCTGGATGGCTCGATGATGTATTGCACCTTTGCCGTGCTGTTCATCGCCCAGGCTTACGGCATTGACCTGTCGCTCGGCACCCAGATCACCATGCTGCTGCTGTTGATGCTGACCTCCAAAGGCATGGCCGGCGTGCCACGCGCCTCGCTGGTGGTGATCGCCGCCACCCTGACCCAATTCCACATTCCCGAAGCCGGCTTGCTGCTGCTGATGGGCGTGGACCAGTTCCTCGACATGGGCCGCTCGGCCACCAATGCCGTCGGCAATGCGATCGCCACCGCTGTCGTGGCGAAGTGGGAAGGCGCCCTGGGCGAGGAAGCAGAAAACGACGAGCACGCCTATATCCGTGCCGCATAAGAAAACACAATCACAGGAGAACTTCATGAAAACCATTAGCGCCACCCTGCTGGCACTGGCGTGCTGCAGCGCCTACGCCCAATCCAACGTGACCGTCTACGGCGTGGTCGACGCCGGCCTGGTGTTCGAACGCGACGCCCCAACCGGCAATACCAGCAATGTGAGCAGCGGCGCCGCTTCCGGCTCGCGCCTCGGTTTCAAGGGCAAGGAAGACTTGGGCAACGGCCTGTCGGCCGGCTTCGTCATCGAGAGCGGCTTCGGCATCGACACCGGCGCTTCCGGCCAGGGCGGCCTGACCTTCGGTCGCCAGTCCTTCGTATCCCTGAGCAGCAACACGCTCGGCACGATCAGCGCCGGCCGCCAGTACTCGCCCTACTACAAGCTCCTGCGCGATATCGCTGACCCGTTCTCCGATGGCCTGGCGGGCCAGGCGGCCAACCTGATGGTGCCCAACCGCCGTATGGACAATTCCGTACGCTACGCCTCGCCCAAGCTGGGCGGCTGGTCGACCGAACTGGTCTACAGCGCCGGCGAGGTGGCGGGCGACGCTACCCGCAAGCGTGCCCTGAGCGGCGCCATCAACTACGCCGAAGGTCCCCTGAGCGTGGGCCTGGCGCACTTCCGCCGTGAGAACGCCACCATCGCCCAGCATGCATACAACACCCTGTTGGCGGCACGCTACACGGTGGGTAATTACCAGCTGCACGCCGGCTATGCAGCTAACCGCGGCATGGGCACGGTGGGCGGCGGCGGTACCAGCCTGCTGGGCGGCGGCACTGCCACCAACACCAGCACGATCACCACCGCCAGCGCATCGAGCGTGGTCACCAACGCCACCGTCGGCCTGCCCGGCGCCTCCAGCCGCGACCTCGTACTGGGCCTGTGCGCCACCTTCGGCCCGCATAGCTTCGCCGGTTCCTGGGTACGGCACCTGGACCGCAGCGCCGCCGACCAGGATGCGCGCCAGTTCGGCGTGGCTTACCTTTACAGCCTGTCCAAGCGCACCGACCTGTATTCCGCCTTTGGCCACATCAACAGCCACAATGGCGCCCCCTTTACAGTCGGTAATGCCACCGACGACGGCAAGGGCCGTACCGCCATCAATCTCGGGCTGCGCCATTTGCTGTAACCCAGGTTTGATATAGTTGGCCTTGATGCCAGCCCAGCCAGACACCCTCGCAGCACCCCAGGCGCAAACGCGCCCGGGCCAACACGTCCGTACCCTGCTGGGCCTGGTCCTGCTGGCGGGGCTGTCCCTGCCCTACCTGGCTTACTGGTGGGCCTACCAGCTCACCACGGAAAGCCTGCGCGCGGCTGGCGCCCAGCGGCTGGAGGTCTACGCCAACAGCCTGGAAAACCTGCTCGACAAATACGACCTTGTACCGCGCATGCTGGAGCTGGAAAAGGACGTGATCCAGCTGCTGGAAAAGCCCGGCGACGAGGATGCCCGCAACAGCGTCAACGAATACCTGGAAGGCCTGAACAAGAAGGCCGAGTCGAGCAATATCTACATCGTCAACCTGCAAGGCCGCACCCAGGCAGCCAGCAACTGGCGACAGCGCGACAGCTTTATCGGTGACGACGTCAACTTCCGCCCCTATATTCGCAACGCCCTGCGCGGCCGTCCCGGCGGCTTCTACGGCGTGGGCACCACCAGCCTGGAGCCGGGCTACTTCTACGCCCACGGCATCTACAAGGATGGCCGCATGCTGGGCGTCGCTGCGATCAAGGTCAGCATCGAAAGCCAGCAGTTGAGCTGGACTCAGGGCGCCGACAAGGTGGCGCTGGTAGATGCCAATGGCGTGGTCTTCCTCAGCTCCGAGCCGGAATGGAAATTCAAGGCCCTGAAGCCGCTGAGCGCCAATGCGCGCGCCGAGCTGGCGCAGACCCGCCAGTACTTCGCCCAGTCGCTGCCTGCGCTGACGCTGGCGCATGACGAAGCGCTGGCCAATGGCAATCGCCTGCTCGCCATCCGGGAAGGCCACGCGCGCCAGGGTATGCCGCCGCTGATGCTGGCGCAGACCCGCTCCTTGTCCCCGCGCGACTGGACCTTCATCTACCTGTCCGACCTGGATGCGGCGCGCGGCAATGCCAGCATCGCCTTCCTGTTCGCGCTGCTGGGCTATGGCTTCCTGATCCTGCTGTTCATGTACTGGCGCCAGCGCGTGCGCGCCAAGGACGAACTGGAGCGCATGGTGGATGAACGCACCGCCAGCCTGGCGCGCATGACCCAGGACTTGAGCATGGAAGTGGATGTCCGGCGCCAAGCCGAGCAGCAGTTGCAGATCACGCAGAACGAGCTGTTCCAGGCAGGCAAACTGGCGGTGCTGGGTCAGATGTCGGCCAGCATCACGCACGAACTGAACCAGCCGCTGACGGCGCTGCGCACCATGTCCGACAATGCCGTGCTGCTGTTCGAGCGCGGCCGCATGGACGATGTGCGCAACAACCTGAAAACCATCTCGCAGGTGGTGGCGCGCATGGGTACCATTACCGGCAAGCTGAAAGGCTTCGCCCGCAAATCGAATGCGGAGCTGGGACCCGTCTCCATCCACACCTCGATTTCCAATGCCCTGGTGCTGGTGGAGCGCCGCCTGCAGTTGGAGAAAATCACCTTCCAGCTGCGCATCGACCGGGCCGATATTTACGCCTTGTGCGACAGCAACCGCCTAGAGCAGGTGTTGCTTAACCTGATGACCAACTCCATCGACTCCATGGCCGGCTGCGAAGTGCGCGAGCTGCAACTGGCCGTGTGCAGCAAGGAAGGCCGCGTGCAGATTCGCGTTTCCGACAGCGGCCCCGGCCTGACTGACGAAGCGCGCGAACGCCTGTTCGAGCCCTTCTACACGTCCAAGCCGCAAGGCGAAGGCCTAGGGCTGGGCCTGGCCATTTCAGAACAAATCATCCGCGATTTCGGCGGAAGCTTAAAAGCGGAGCAAGCCAGCGCTGGCGCCTGCTTCGTCATCGAATTAAAAGCAGCGCAGGAGACAACATGAACGACATACAAGTGCTGCTGGTGGAAGACGACCCGACCGTGCGCGCCGGTAGCGCACAGGCCCTGGAACTGGCCGATTTCACGGTAAGCAGCTACGAGAGCGCCGAACCCGTCGCCGAGCTGCTGAAGCCGAACAGCGCAGCCGTGCTGGTGAGCGATGTGCGCCTGCCAGGCATGAGCGGCCTGGATTTGCTGCAAGCTGCGCGCACCATTGACCCCGAGCTGCCCGTGATCCTGGTCACCGGCCACGGCGATATTTCCATGGCGGTGCAGGCAATGCACGACGGCGCCTACGATTTCCTGGAAAAGCCCTACTCCTCCGAGCAACTGGCCGAGGTTGTGCGGCGTGCCGCCGACAAGCGCCGCCTGCAACTTGAAGTGCGCGCCCTGCGCCAGAAGCTGGAGCATAGCGAAGGCATCGACGCCTGCCTGCTGGGCAACACGCCCGCCATGCAAGCCTTGCGCCGCGTCATCCTCGACGTAGCCAGCCAGCCGGCCGACGTGCTGATCTACGGCGAAACCGGCACCGGCAAAGAACTGGTGGCACGCTGCCTTCACCAGTTCAGCAGTCGAAGCAAGCACAACTACGTGCCCTTGAATTGCGGCGCCATTCCCGAAACGATCTTCGAGAGCGAACTGTTTGGCCACGAGCAAGGCGCCTTTACGGGCGCGGCCAAACGCCAGGTTGGCAAGATCGAACACGCCGACCGCGGCACACTGTTCCTGGACGAGATTGAAAGCCTGCCGCTGGCCATGCAGGTCAAGCTGCTGCGCGTGCTGCAGGAACGCTCAATCCAGCGCCTGGGCTCGAATACCCCGGTGCCATTGGATGTGCGCGTAATCGCCGCATCAAAAGAAGACTTGAAGGAATTTTCGGACGAGGGCAAGTTCCGCCCCGACCTGTATTACCGCCTGAACCTGATCGTGCTGCACATTCCCCCGTTGCGCGAGCGCCGCGAAGATATCCCGCTGCTATTCGAACACTTCATGCTGGATGCGGCTGCGCGCTACAAGCGCCCTTGCCCGCTGGTGCCGCCGGCGCAAATGCAGCAGCTGATGGCGCAAGACTGGCCCGGCAACGTGCGCGAATTGCGCAACGCCGCCGACCGCTTCGTGCTGGGATTGTCCGCGAGCGCGGAGAGCGCGGCGCCAGCGACACTGGCGGACCAGGTCGGCGCCTTCGAGCGCATGCTGATCGAGCAGGCGCTGCGCGCTTCCGGCGGCAGTGTGGCCGCGGCCTGCACCGCACTGAGCCTGCCGAAGCAGACCCTGTACCACAAGATGCAGAAATACGGCCTTGCGGCCGAAGACTACCGCTGAATTACTTCACTTCCATCAGCTCGACGTCGAAGATCAGCGCCGAGTTGGCAGGGATGCCTGGCATGGCCTTCGCGCCATAAGCCATGTCCGACGGGATGATCAGGGTGCGCTTGCCGCCCACCTTCATGCCGACGATGCCCTGGTCCCAGCCTTTGATGACGCGGCCGGTACCGATCTGGAAGTCCAGCGGCTCACCACGCGGGATCGAGCTGTCGAACTGGCGGCCGTGCTGGTTCTTCGCCAGCGGGCGGTACAGCCAGCCGGTGTAGTGCATGTAGACGGTGCTACCGACACTGGCTTCAGTGCCCTTGCCAACCTTAGTGTCGATGACGATCAGCTTCTCAGCGGCCGGGCCCGGCTGGGCGGAGCCTGGGACGATCGGGCCTTGCTGCTCGGTCGATGCGGCTGGCTGCGCCTGGGCAGGGGCTTGGGTGTCTTGAGCTTGCGCCACGCCAGCGGCAGCGCACAGGAATGCGAACAGGATCGAAGTGCGGTTCATGTATATTCTTTACGTGGTGTTAAGGCGGCTGACATGATAGCAAAACAACCCGCACACAAACTGTTTTTTGCGCTTTGGCCGGACCCGGAGGCGCGGCAGGGTTTGGTGCGTTTGCAACAAGCAGTGCGGGGGAGGCTGATTCCACCGGATAAATTGCACCTGACGATGGCGTTTCTGGGGATGCAGGGGGCGGATGCGTTGCCGGCTTTGCTAGTGATTCTGGAAGAGATGCCGGCGGCGGATATGCGGCTGACGGTGGATTGTTATGGCTATTTCAAGCGGCCGCAGATTGCATGGGCTGGGCCAAGTGTGGCGCCGGCGGCCCTCATAACGTTACAGGCGAATCTTATGGCGCGCCTGGAGGCCGCGGGCTTTAGCGCGGCAACGCACGGGGAGTTCAAGCCGCATGTCACTCTCGCGCGGGAGGCGAAGGAAGCGCCTGGGGAGTTCTGCGTTGAGCCAGTCGTGTGGAATGTTTCCAGGCTCTCGTTAGTAGAATCGATGCCGGATGGGCGATACGTGCCGATCGCCCAAAACCGGTAAACCAGTGTCAGACACAAGTGTCTGACACTTGCCTGCGGCGGCCGCGTATCAGTGTCAGACACTCGTGTCTGACACTGGTTTACCGGTTTCAACTTGCTCAGCCAACTTCCTCAGCAAATGCCCCGCCGCCACCATCCCAAACGTCGCCGTCACCACCATCGCAGACCCGAAGCCAGCACAATTAATGCCGGTAACCCCAGCCTTCTTCTCATCCCCATCAACAGAACAAGTCTCCCCCGACTCCGGAAATTTCAACGGTTCCATAGAAAACACCGCATCCACCCCCAGCTTATTCTTTGAATTCGGCGGATAGTTAAACTGGCTGCGCAGCCTGCGCCGCACCTTCTTCAGCAACGGCTCCTGCTCCGTCTTCGACAAATCCCGCACCTCAATCCGCGTAGGATCCGTCTGCCCGCCAGCGCTACCGATCACAATCAAAGGAATCTGCTTAGTCCGGCAATAGTGGATCAACGCCGTCTTCGACTGCGCCGAATCAATCGCATCCACCACATAGTCAAACTGATGCGCCCCCACCATCTCATCCAGGTTATCGGGCGTGATGAAATCCTCCACCTGCACCACCTCGCAGAACGGATTGATCTGCTTGATCCGCTCCGCCAGCGCCGTAATCTTGGCCATGCCAATGGTCCCGGAAAGCGCCTGGATCTGCCGATTGATATTCGACTCAGCCACGTTATCCAGGTCAATCAAAGTCAGCTTGCCGATCGCCGATCGCGCCAGCGCCTCCACAATCCACGAGCCGACACCGCCCACGCCAATCACGCAGACATGTGCCCCACGGAAACGTGCCAAGGCTTTTTCGCCGTACAGGCGGGCAATGCCGCCGAAACGGCGGTCAAAATCGATATCTTCCAGAACTGGATCAACTATTTGCGGGGAATTCATCCCGCCATTTTACCGGAGCCGGGCTACAATGTTTTCTCTTGCCAAGTTCACCAGACCCGCACCATGAGCAATTCCTTGATCGATACCGCCCCAGGCTACGACCAGCCGATCGCCGTTTTGAAGCACTGCCACGACAAGATCCGCAAGCAACTGCAGACCTTGCAAAACCTGCTGAGCCACCTGCCCCAGCACGGCGCCGACTCGGCCGCCCAGCAAGCCGCCCAGGCCGTGCAAAAATACTTCAACAAGGCAGCCCACCTGCACCATGCGGACGAGGAAAACGACCTCTTCCCACTGCTGACCGCCGCGGCACAAGGCGAAGACGCCGCCCTGCTGGCACAGCTGGGCCCGCAGATCCTCGCTCAGCACAAGCAGATGGATCAGGACTGGGCTATACTCGATTCGCAACTTGATAAGATTGCCAACGGTTCCAGCGCAGCCCTGGATGCGGCCGAGGTAGAGCGCTTCGTGCAAGCCTATACCTCGCATATGGAAACCGAAGAGGCGCACATCGCGCCCATGGCCAAACGGATACTCAGTCCCGCCCAGATGACGATTCTGGGTGAGGCCATGCAGCAGCGCCGCGGCATCCTGCCGGCGGCCATCGCCGGCGGAATCGCCCTGGCGGACCTGCGCATGGATTACGGCCGAGCCAGCCTGTCGGAAGACGACACCCTGGCCGATCCGATTGCGCAGTTTGCCAAGTGGTTCGATGAAGCCATGAAGGCGCAGGTGAACGAGCCCAACGCGATGAGCGTGGCGACGGTAGGCAATAATGGCCGCCCAAGTTCGCGCATCGTGCTGATCAAACAGTACGACGAGCGCGGCTTCACCTGGTACACCAATTACCAGAGCCAAAAAGGCCAGCAACTTGCGGAAAACCCGCATGCGGCAATCCTCTTCTTCTGGCCAGAACTTGAACGCCAGGTGCGGATCGAAGGCCGTGTGGAAAAGACGTCGGCGGAAGACAGCGACAAATATTTCTATAGCCGGCCGGTGAAAAGCCAGCTCGCGGCTATCGCCTCACAGCAAAGCCGCCCGGTGGCCAGCCGCGAACAGATGGAACAGCAGTATGCCGCCGTGGAGGCGGCCAGCGGCGAGCAGCCGCAAAGGCCCGAGCACTGGGGCGGTTATCGCCTGGTGCCGGAGCGCGTGGAATTCTGGCAGGGGCGCGCCTCGCGTTTCCATGACAGAGTAGTCTATGAACTGCAGGCGGACTCTAGCTGGAAAAAGGAACGCATCCAGCCCTGATCCACCTGTTACAGGGAAGGGGCAGGCGCATGTTTGTACAGAACCGCATCAACAGCTGGATAAGCAGCATTGCCCCGCAAGTCGCCCTGCCCCTGAGGATAGAACTGTGGAACGGCCGCAGTTTCGACTTCTCCCCAGCAGAAGCGCCGCGCGTGACGATACGCGTCCCCAGCCCCGCCGCGGCGCGCTACCTGCTCAAGCCCTCCCTCTCCAGCCTTGGCACCGCTTATGTTGAAGGCGCCATTGAAGTCACCGGCCGCGCGGTCGACATGATCAAGGTAGTCAACGCCCTGGCGCGCAGCTCGCTGAAAGACAGCAGCAGCCTGGCCCGCATTGCACGCACCTTCCACCATAACCGCAAGGGCGATGCGGAAGCGATCCGCTACCACTACGACGTATCCAACGAGTTCTACCAGCAGTTCCTCGACCCGAATATGGTGTATTCCTGCGCCTATTTCGAAAACGGCGACGAGGACTTGGCCACCGCGCAGATCAAAAAGATCGACCACATCCTCGCCAAGATCCAGCTGAAGCAAGGACAGACCCTGCTCGATATCGGCTGCGGCTGGGGCGCGCTGGTGATACGCGCCGCGCAGAAATATGGCGTGCGCTGCGTAGGCATTACGCTAAGCGAGAACCAGCTGTCACTGGCGCAGGAGCGCGTGCGCGAAGCAGGCCTCGGCCACCTCATTGAAATCCGTCTGCAGGATTACCGCGACGTACGCGGCACTTTCGACCGCATCACCAGCGTCGGCATGTTTGAGCACGTGGGTGTGAAACACCTTGTGGAGTACTTCGGAATTATCAACAAGCTTCTGGCGGACGAGGGGCTGGTGATGAACCACGGGATCACATCCACCGATCCCGATAACGGCGAAACGCCATACGGCGGCGGCGAATTCATCGAGAAGTACGTCTTCCCGCACGGCGAGCTGGCCCACATCGGCCAAGTGCTGCACGCGATGCAGGAAGGGCAGCTGGAAGCCTATGACGTGGAAAACCTGCGCCGCCACTACGCCCGCACATGCACCATCTGGACCGAAAATTTCGAAGACCACGAAGAGAAGGTGCGCGAGCTGGCGGGCGACAAGCGCTTCCGCATCTGGCATGTGTACTTGGCCGGTTGCGCCTATGCCTTCGACCAGGACTGGATCAGCCTTTATCAGATTGTATGCGGCAAGGCAGGACGGCATCCTTCTTCGTTACCGTGGTCACGGCAGTACATGTACAAGAAGTAGATAATCCATTAGGATGTAAAAAACATCCTCTTGGCAGACATCGGTGAAAACCCTGCTACTAGCAATCACGTTGTCCTGCCTCGGTACAGCAAATGCGCAGGACTTCTGCCGCTACCAGAGCACAAACCAGCTGATGGCCGACCGGGAGTTCACCAATGAGTTGGCCCGGTTCATCGGCGACGCTCAGGAAAAATACTACTATCCCGGATCGGTACTGCACCAAGTCTACGAAGGCCTGGGCGGACCGCCGGATCCTATCAAGCCGCTCGACTACAATATCCGCTTCGCTTCCGCATGCCGCGTCCACAGCTGCGATGAAAAAGCTGCTGTCGCCATTGCATGCCCAAATCAGATAATCGCTGTCGGCATCATCCACTATCCGAAACGTGCCGCAGTGTTGACAATACTAGGAGACAAACGCCCCCTAGCCATCGACCGCGCATTCAAAGAATGGAAAAAGTCGTACAGCCGTTAAGCACCGAACATGCCGCGCAATACCGCGAACTGATGTTGCACGGCTACCAGCATGAACCAGATGCCTTCACCGCCGAACCAGCCGAACGCGCCAGCCTGCCGCTTTCCTGGTGGGAGCAGCGCATTGGCGGGCCCCGGGAAAACACCATCGCATTCGGCACCTTCGTCGACGGCGAACTGGTGGGAAGCGTCGCACTGGAGTTTTCGACCAGGCCCAAGACCAGCCACAAGGCGCACCTCATAGGCATGTATATGCTTGAAGCCTGGCGCGGCAAGGGACTCGGCAGCAAGCTATTAAAGCTGGCACTTCAATACGCCAGACAGCGACCTGGCATCGAAGTCGTCACCCTCACGGTCACCGAAGGCAATGCAGCGGCCATTGCGCTGTATGAGGCCGCTGGCTTTCGCAGCTTCGGAGTCGAACCAATGGCGATGCGCACTCAAGCAGGTTTCAAGGCCAAGATCCACATGTGGCGCAAATTGAACGAGGAATAGACGGTCTCCCGAGCTCGCTGATGTCGCCCGAAATTGACGCGAGTTTTCTTCGCACACATTAAGCAGTTTTATTACGGTGAGTCGCGAAAAGTCGTTATTACAGCGGCTTCTCTTTGGCATTAGACGTCGTGATAAAATTTGCAAAAACGTCAATTTGACGTCTACTTCTTGTTAGCGATCCAATGCCCACTCCGATTACTTGTCCGCGTTGCGATGGTCAGGGTCACGTGCAACACGTGACTATCCGCGCGCTTGCCTTGGACCTTTGGCTCTGTGATGAGTGCGATGCTACGTGGCGAACCCCAGTTGCGATTTCTAATTCGAACTTCGAGGACTACGAAACCCTCGCAAAGTCCCTGGGCGTATCTGGGCTTCGGGGTGACTTGGAGGTTCATCCGTGAGTCAACGTATTCGCGCTAACAATCAGCTCCAGCGGACGTGCTACAGCGGGCTTTGCCCACTTCCGCACGCCGCTGAGCAACCACGTTAGGAATCCATGTACACCTGCCCATGTTGCGGCTATTACGTCTTTGGTGATCGACCTGGTTCGTACGACATTTGCCCGATTTGTTTTTGGGAAGACGACGTCTTTCAACTTTATTTTCCGAACAAGGCGGGCGGCCCCAATCCGTATTCGCTGATCGAGTCGCAAGTGAATTTTGTGCAGTTCGGCGCCTGTAGTCGTGAGATGATGAAGAATGTCCGTGCCGCTAACGCTGACGATCTGAAGGATCCACTCTGGTTCCCTTTGTGGGAAAAGAAAGTTCAGATTCACGATTTCGAATCTGACACGACGCATCCACGACATGAGCAGAATTGGGCGGCCCTTTGCTATTGGCTAAAATCCTAACCTTTCAATCCACCGGACCCGCGCAAAGAGCCGCGCGGCCCGGTGATCTCGCACGTTCGCCGTCTTTATCCGCGCATGAAATTCCTATCAAAGCTGTTCGGGAGAAAGTCTCCCGTCTCTTCAGCTGTACGCCATGGTGGTGCCGACATGGTCAGCCTTGTGGCGCTACTCCCCGAATGGGGCGAACTACGTCTCGACGACGTACGCGAGGCGCTTGATGCTCTCTTTCCAGGTGAGTTTCTTCCACCTCGCGAGCAAGGCAACTTCGTCATTGACGGCCCGGTCCCCGGCGCCAGCTTTCTAATTCAGTGCAACGTTCCTGAGCACGCTGGCATGTTCCTCATGCACAACGTCCCCGGGCCGTATAGCGAGTGCTCGGATCTTCTCTCGCACCTGGCGAATTCGGAACTGAGGGAGTTGGCAGCCAAGCAACCGTGTTGGATGTCTGTCGACCTCATGCACCTCCATACGACCGATCAAGACGGTTACCGCTTTGTCAGCGCGGCGCTCGCAAAGCTTGCGCCGCCGGAGGCAGCCTTGCTTGTGCACCCGAGCCGCTATCTCGCAGTCCCCTTTACCCCCGAAGTGCGACGCACACTCGCCTCTGGTGGCTCTCTTTATCGCAACGCGTAGCGGCCTACTCACCGAGACGGCTAACCGCTAATCGCCGAATGGACATCTCCCACACAAGATCGAATGGGCTTACAAGGAGGGGGCAAGCGGTGGCCGCTGGCTCATTGAAGCATCCGACGTACAGTTTGATTTTTTAAAGCCAAGCCGCCCAAGGAACCCTATGAAACCATTGATAATACCTCCGGCCGCGCAGCGAGATGAAAACGCCATACAAATGCTCAGTGCATGGATTGCAGAACAAGGTCTCCACTGCACTCTGAACGTTGGGATGTGGGATAGTGCCGGCCATGACGAGCCTAAGGCGTGGGGCATTCTGCTGGCCGACATGGTTCGCCATATTTCGAATGCAATTGGTGAAAGCAAGGGAACGCCGTCGGAGCAAACACTCGTGGAAATTTTCGACAGCCTAAGAAATGAACTGGATGATCCAACGTCACCCGCGAAGGGAGAATTTCATGTTGGCCACTCATAACGCGGCGATACTGTGGAACGATATAAATATCTGAATGACTTCGGTCGCTTCGAACTGGGCTGGAAGTCTATTTTCGCGTTCTTTGCCGCCATTTTCGCAGGCGCCCTACTCGACCATATGCTGCGAGCGCCAAGCGGCAACGAGGCCATCTGGTGCTACTCCGCAGGTGGGATAGCTTTCCTGGGAGCTTTCATCTCTGCTTATATACTTCGCGACGGCGCTCGAATGGAAAGCGTTCGCAGTGGACTAGGGTTGCTTGGAGAAGACTTGTCCATTGGAGATCTTGATGACTAGGTCGAACCGATCACGTCAACGGATCGCAAAATTCATTGCTTTGACCTTGCTCACCACGGTGACCTTGTTCGCTGCCACCTCTGTTGGACCATTGAGTCATCTTCCTTCAGTCAACATAGCCAACGAAGCCTACTTTATTCAGGTGCGGAATCACGAAATCTTGTTAGGGCTTTCCGGTTTTGTTGTGGCACTTATCGCGGGCTCGCTTTTCCGAGTAGGGCTTATAAAGACGATCGTCACCGTGATCTTGGCAGGCGCGTTCTACTATGTCTGGTCGCAGGCGGGAGATGTTGACCAGGTATCGGAACTGCGTGATGGCCTGCTGGGCTTCCTAATCCACTATCTATTGGCAGGTGCTTGCGTTGTAATCGCTCTTCTCGGTGCGAAGAAGTCATTGGGCCTGATAAAGGCAAGGAATAAGTGATGAAAGTACTGGATCACGAGCCTCAAAGTTGGTTCCTATTGGAGGACGATGGCACGCTGTACCTTGATGCGAACTGCAACCACAGCTTCATCGGCTATGACTTTCTGATCCAGCTGGACGCACAGGAAGCCGCCAGATTCCGTAGTGAAGGACGGGCATACCTTTCGCGGCTGGCTCAGGACATCCACTATTCAGCACCTATCGTCGCAGCAAGCAATTCGCCATACAAAGGTCGCGATCGTTCAGCAGAATACTCAGAGCGCGTCATCACTGCAGTTAAAGAGTGGAGACAAACCGAAAATGCCAACCCAACTATCCAGGAGCCTCCCTTGACTGATCGTTACGCCCGTTATTCCCCGCGCCTTATCGCCTTAGTGAAAGAGGCGATCACATGTTCACCTGGGACTTGGGACGCAGGTTACTTGACCATCGACTGTGATGGCTCCTATATGAACTACTCGCTAAAAAATGGCGCAAGCGAAGACAAGGCCGAAATCAGTGGCGACCTTCGGCAACTTTGCGAAGACCTTTACGTCGAAATGCGTCAAGCAGGCGATTGGTGGATCAAGGCGGTGCTCCACTTCTTCCGCGATGACGGCTCGTGGTCGTACAAGGTTGACTTCACCTACGAGGACAAGCCCGCTGCTCAACAAGTTGCAGCTAAGCCTTGGTGGAAATTCTGGAATTAATCGATGGATGCAATCAAGCCAATTGTGGGGAATTGGCCAATGAATTCACGAATCGGCGCGTGAGATGAGCAAACACGAATCGCGCGCGGGAATCTTCACGGCGCCAATTTGCATCGCAATTGGCGCCTATTTTCTATATGGATCGTGGCACGCATTTTTTGATGCGAAATGGCCGATTTACATGCCACCGCAACTTGACGGAATTGCGTTCATAGCGGGACTGTTCTCACCCAGCGTTGGCGCTTACATTGCTGGAGCAATTGCAGGCTTAATCGGCGCATTCCTATGGCTCATCGCTTTTCTAGCTATGTTTAGCCACACCCGTACAGTATGACGTTGATGCATGGGTAAGCCTCTTTACCCTCAACAGAAATTATGACAATCACCATTCTTCCTGCCGGAACAGACGTCGCTGAGATGGCGCTGTTCGATGTTGATGCGCTGCCTCGCCAGCTTCCACGCCGCCTTGAGGACTTCACCCAACTCACCTCACAAGATCAACTCCTTAGATTTCCGACTGGAGCAGACGGCGGCTATTTACTGCATTTGTTCGTGAACGAGGCTATTCCAGTCGATACCATGCAGTACTGCCTGGACGACGACAAGCTAACCGGTGCCTTTTACACATCCGAAGGACGTGTCGCGTTTGGTGGCCTGGAATCCGCATATGCTGAATTCAAACCGAACCCCAACATACGAAGCGACGGCTTGATTGCGCCAGGGCGCTACACATACACAGCATACCAAACAGAATTCCCCGATGAACTTGTAATGCAAGCAGTCCGAGTAGAGCGCACAACTGGTGAGCGTTGGCTAGGGCGTGCTCCCGTGCTTACATCGACGACTATGATCGCGATGGTTATTGCACTCGCTGCGACTCACAGGTTCGCACTTGCAGTCATAGCACTTCTTGCTGGCCTGCTTGCCATCAGGTGGTTGCGGCGCTTGCCAGGCTATCGCGATCTAATCGCTCGTCGTGAACAAGCCCAACTGGCCTTCCCATGCATTGTCGTGGAATTGCGATCCTCGCCTAACGCAATCTAGCGCCGTGCTAATATTTGCGAAAACGATAACTCAACGAAGGTGCCATCTTGAGCAACTCCTACATCGTCGCGCAGCTGAATGCCAGGCTTCAGCCAATGGACCGCGGAGAGTACTTTGAGGATCCGCTGGATGAAGTGCTGCTGGCTGCAGGTCTCGGGGAAGTAAGCGGTGGCGGCACCATGCAAATGAACTCAGGCGAGATCGAATACTGCGATATCGAGATCCAGGTCACTGGTGATCCGTCGGTAGTTGAGCGGATTATCATCGAGAACCTAGTGAAAAGTGGCGCTCCTAAAGGCTCTAAGTTGATCATCGAAGACCAGGGCCGTGAAGTGCCCTTTGGCGACGCTGAGGGATTGGGCGTCCACCTGAATGGCACAGAACTCCCTAAGAATGTCTACGCGGAGTGCGATTCGAACTTTGTCTACTCCGAGTTCAATCGCCTTCTTGAAGGCGTTGGAAGTGTTCTGAGTTTCTGGCAAGGCCCAACAGAGACCGCACTTTATATCTATGGCACTTCATTCCAGGAGATGCAAGCTCGCCTCGCCCCTTTCCTTGAAAGCTATCCGCTGTGTGCCAAGGCGCGCGTCGAGCGCATCGCCTGATGGCGTCGGCATGATTCGGATTCTGATCGCAGCCATTGCGCTACTCGTCGGCACATTGCTCGGCTGGTTCCTGCTCGGTGGATTCTGTAGCATCCCAGGGCTCAAGTACAGCAATGCGTGCGGCCACAACGCCTACATCTGGATTCCAATTTTTATTCCGCTCAGCGTTTATATGTGCTGGCGTACACTCAACTTCCTAATTCATCGGTTCAAAAAGTGACGAAGAAAATACTAAATGGCCTAGCGCTGCTCATGGCCTTTTCAAGCATCGAAGCTTCTGCTGAAAAGATCGACGACAAGGTACAGATGGTGCGCGATCAGGACAAGAACATGAACGCGGCAATCGCAGAGGCCAGGAAAACGCTCGATGACTTCCTAGCCTTGTCTAAGCAACCGCCTACCGGCGCAAGCAACTTCAAGTTGAAGGTCAAGCTGTCGGACGAACACGGTGTTGAGCACATGTGGTTTGTGCCCTTCAAGGAAATCAAAGGTGGCTTCGCGGGTGTCCTCGCCAACGAGCCTTACGTCGTCAAATCCGTCACCGTCGGTAAGGTCTATGCCTTCAAGCGCGAACAAATCAGCGACTGGGGCTACCAGCAGGACGGCAAGCAAATAGGCAGCTTTACAGTTTGCGCGCTGTTCAAGACCATGCCGGCGGACGACGTCGCCCGCTATAAGAAGGATCATGGGTTCGTTTGCTGATCGCGGCAAAATGATCGACCAGAAAAAGGCTTCGAAGCTCGCGAAAGAAGGTTTTGACCTTTGGCAGGCCGGTGATCGTGAACGATCCAGGCGTTTGTATGAAGAGGCCATTCCTTTGGCAGACCCTATGCACTATGGGCTCTCCTCATACTACGGTGAATACGCTTGCGTGCTTAACGAGCTTGGGGAACATGAGCAAGCGACGACGCAACTGGAAAAGGCGCTCGCTGTCGATCTGACGCAAGGCAATGCAGAAGGCTCTTCAGCCCTAATCATTGCTCGCTACTTCCTGGCAAATCAACTGCTGCTTCACGGCTCCGCCGAACAGGCACTTGCAGTGCTGGGTCCATCCATCGTAAATGCGCCAGCCAATTGGCTCACGCGAGTGATGGAAGCGCACGTGCTTTTCGCACTTGACCGAAAGAGTGAAGCCAAAGCCGCAGCAGAATTGGCACAAGCGAATGCACCTTCTCCCGAGAAAGCGGAGGAACTCAAACAAAATCTCGGGATTATCCTCGCATAAGCCTATCAGGTGTGAAATGCCGCAATTCGTCTTTCTACTATTCTTGCTTCTTGCTCGCCCCAGCCTGGCCGATGAATTTGTCGATCGCTTTGTTAGCGGATGGAATGCATCCTGCCAACAGGCGTCTGGCCGGCTTCACGTGGAGTTCAAATCTTCCAGCGGCGATCCGACAAACGATGATATGCGTGTCTATGTGCGCGTTGGCGAGAAACCTGAATTGCAGGTTCCCATCTCACCCGCGTTATTCGTCCAAGGGAAGCTAAAGTCAAACTTCGAAAGCACTTGCGCCGAAGTCACCGGGGTCGAACTGCACAGGGGTCATCTGCTCTTATTGATCCGGAAGGATAATCGCCCTTCGGAAGATCGAATCATCGGCGTATTGATCGACTCCACATCGGGCAAGACGCTCGATGTCGTCTCCGATCTTGGCGCCCTTCGTCATGATAGTGAACTTACACGTGAAGGCAATTCGCTGAGAATTGGCCTTATTCGCTCCAATACCAGCACGCTCTGGATCGCCGAGGTCAACGAGAGAATTGATGTATATTTATCAACTCCTCAACCAGTGAGCTCGAATTCAAGATGAGAACTGTCCTCATACTCTTCGCGGCGATGCATTTTTCGGCCGCTTCCGCTGCAACCGGCGAAATTCCTACCGTCCTGGCGCATCCGATTTTCGGGCAGCCGTTTTCCTGCATCGAGCATTGGCAAGGGAACGTGAAGGAACTTGGCGACGCGCTGGGGACTGACTGCGTGATTCAGCAGTTGGTTAGCGACCATGGCCGCACCTGGATGCGTTCATATAAGCGGGACGGAAGCCGCAATGAGGACTGGTACGTTTGGGACAAACCGGTGCTTTCTCCGTGCTCCTGCGAAGTTGAAAAGGTTGGTGATAATCGAGACATCAATCGACCCGGTGTTCTGGGCAAGCCGCCTGCTGCTTTTGTGCAGCTGAAAAGGGAGGACGGTGTGGTCTTCGTCCTGGCGCACGTTACAAAGCTTTCCGTTAAACCGGGAGAAAAAGTCGAAAGCGGTCAGGTTATCGCTCACGTAGGGAATAACGGCTTCTCACGCCATCCGCACATTCACATGGGTGCGTACAAGGGCGAAGAGCCGATGCAGATACGCTTCGATCAGGCTGCCATGGGCAAACTGTTCGAGAACTGAGATGGCATTTCTCAAATTGCTTGCCGCGCTTCCTTTGGTCCTGGCATCGGCCAATGGCATTTGTCAGGAGGCGTTGGTGCCAAAGGATAGGCTCGCCGAATGCGCGGCATCTGCCGTCGAATTTGCGATGCGGGCGAGTCAAGTGAAGCTGGACTTCTCGCCGCGCAGCCTTGCGTATGTCGACGGCATGATGAACGATTTCCATACTCGGCATTTCCCGCCCGATAAGGTTAAAGGCCACGTCCGCGTCATGGGGTGCTATGCCGCTGAAGTTTTCATTCGTAATCTGGGCGGCAAATGGATTTATCCCGAGCCGGACGTTATTCCAAAGCTGGGGCCTGGTCCCTTCGTTGAACTGCCGGGTGGTGTGGTAATCAATCCACTGGTAAAAGTTCAGAGCATTTATGAGGATGGCCTCGAACATAGTGTCGTAAGATTCTATGCTTTTGTCGAAGCCAGTATGCGCGGCGAAAAGAACAAACCATAACTATCAGGAGATCACATGAAACGAGTTACCGGCATCGGCGGTATTTTCTTCAAGGCCAAGGACGCCCAGGCACTGCGCGCTTGGTACAAGCAGCACTTGGGTGTTGATGTTCAAACTTGGGGTGGCGCTGCGTTTGACTGGACCGACGATGAAGGGAAGCCGGTCGGCGGCACCACCGCATGGTGCATCAACTCGAGCGAAAGCGACCACTTTGCTCCAAGCTCCTCCTCGTTCATGGTGAACTACCGCGTGGCGGACCTCCACGGCTTGGTCAAGGCTCTGCGTGAAGAAGGCTGCAATGTGCTCGAGAAAATTGAAGAATCCGAGTGGGGAAAGTTCGCCTGGGTCATGGATCCGGAGGGGAATAAAGTCGAACTGTGGGAACCACCGGCAGGTCAGTAAGAATAAGCGGGCCTTGGCCAATGGCTCAAGGCCCGCATCCATCGTCAATCAGTTGATGATGAAGTTGGCGTTTGAGACGTCAAAGAACACATTCCCTACCGCCTCCACCTTGATGCGCGCAGTGGTCGTCGTTTCGGCGGGCAGTGTTACGAGCTTGCTGCCGTTGTTCGGCGTGCTGGCTGCGAGCACATAAGGGAAGGTTTGGCCGCCGTCGGTCGATAGGCTGATCTTGACGTTGGCTGTGCTCACCGGTGCGGCCGAGGTGTTGGCGACGTTCCAGGTCACGTTCATCTGCGATCCGTGCGCCACCGTTACCGCCGAATTGGGCGCCGTAACCAGGAACGGGCCTGCGCCTGTTGCCAGCACCAGCGCCGTGGCTGCGCTGCCCACGCCGCCGTGGCCATCGCGTGCGGTGAGGCGGAAGTTCAGCGTGGCGGGACGTGCGTTCACCTTGCTGTAACCGGTGTAGCTGGCCGTCGGCAGGTACTCCGAGAAGCAGGCGATGTTGTCCACCGTTGGCGGCGATGCTGCAGCTGGGCAGGAACCGGTTTCCGCATTGGTGTTGTTGGCCAGGATTTGCGCCATGTCGGGGAAGATGCGCGTTGGGTTGGTGTTCACGGCGTTTTCGCCTGGCGAGCCGTATTGCAAGGCGTCGCTGTCGCTGACCATCGCTTGCTGGCCAAACTGTCGGAACAGCGGGCCATTGGCCTTGCTGTTGCTGATAAGCCCTGTTCCGCCAGTGCCTGCGCGGTCGTTCTGCTCCCACATGTAAGTCATGGCCTCCCCTTCCGCATTGCTTGCGCTGCCTGTCAGCGCGAACGGGGTGCGGATCGGGATGGTGTAGCTCGGCACTACACTGACTACGGGTACGCTGTTGCCGGTCTGCGCGACAGCGCCGCGTTTCTTGGTCGGGCCGCCCGCTACGATCTCGCCGACGCTGCCGCTGCAGCCGCCCGTGCAATTTGCGAGTTGCAGTGTTCCGGCCACTACGCTGCCCAGCGAGCCGCCGAAGGTCACGGTGAAGCCGGCGTCACTGACCGCGCTGACGGAAACGCTGGCGCCGGATGGCCATCCAGGGATCGCTTCGATTGCGCCTTTGATGCCATTGGTTGTGAAGTTGGAGCCGCGCACAATCGGCGCCGATGAACCGCCGTTGTAGGACAGCGTGAATTGTTGGCCGTTTGTGGTGAAGCCACGCAGTACGCCCATCTGCACGGATGTGAGGTTGGATTCGGCGCCGGAAGTATAGGCGGTGATTTCGTCGAAGCTGCGCTGCGACCAATAGGCATCGCTATGCCGCTGCAAATCGTCGGTGCCGCAAATGCCCGCGTAGGCCATGATGGACGATCCGCTTCCCGGCTCCACCGACGTGCCGGCATTGCGGTTGCCGCCGGAGCAGCTGCCGGTAACGCCGTTGAAGGTGTGGTTGCCGGCGAACTGGTGCCCCATTTCGTGAGCCACGTAATCGACTGCGTAGAAATCGCCCACCGGCGTTGGAATGCCGGTGCAGCCTTGCGCCTTGTAATTTCCGCCCACCACGCCCAGGCTGGCGATGCCGCCGCCGTTCAGGCCAAGCGCGATATGGCCCACATCGAAATTGCCAGCGCCAGCCAGCAGGCCAATCACGGTGCGGTTGCGGGTCAGCGTGGCGCCGCTGCACCCGGATGCCTGGTCTGCCGTGTAGCAGGCGGTGGCGCCGCATGGGCCGTTGGCGCCGGTCATTTGCGCGTCGGTGTCCAGGTTCAGCGCATCGGTGTTGTTGATCAGGATCAGGCGGATCGAGGTTTCGTCCTCGTAGACCTGGGTGACGCGGTTGATCAGGCTTACCTTGGCTGCCGTCACGTTGGCGCTGCCGCCGAAGTAGGTAGCGTAGGAAGGATCGGTCAGCAAGGCCAGTCGATAGGTGCGCAATTGCGTGCCCGCTGATGCTGCAGCGCTCACCGTGTCTTTCACTACGTGGTAGGAGCTGGTGGTGCTGTTCGTACCGTCAGAGGCGGTAACGGAATAAGCGCCTTCGCCGCGCGATGGGTCGGCGGCGAAGGTCGTGGATAGCACGCCTTCCTTGTCGGCCGAGACCACCATGCTGTGCACTGGGCCGAAGTCGTTGCCCTCACTGCGTACCGTAACGGTGATCGTGGCGCCGGGAGCAAAGCCTGCTCCGCGCACTTCCACTTCATCACCTGCGTGGACGAAGCTGCGCGTCAGGATTACTTGCGGCGTCTTTATCTCCCCCTCCTTGAAAACGCCGTGGCGGTTCGATAGGTCGCGCGCGTGGTAGCTGGTGTAGACGCTGTCGTCGAGGTGGTTTGCCGGGTCCACATACCAGGCGCCGTTCGGCGAGCGCACGGATGCTTTCAGGCCGAGCGGCGTGATATCCATGCGCAGCGTGGCGGATGGATCGTCGATGCCGCGGCCGGCGTACGTGCGGATCTCAGGGTGCTTGGCTGCCAGTTCAGGTTCCATCACCGGCGAGTCGACGACGCGGAAGCGTTGGTAGCCGCCTTCCGGGTGCGGCAGCGCGATGATCATGTCGCTATGCTTGGCCGACTGCGATTTTTCATTCGGAGCGTGTGCGAGCAGTTGCGCCATGCCGGCGCGGTCCAGCGTCGCTGCGTGATAGCGGCGTGGCAGCGCGGGAGCAGATGCGCTCTTGCCATGCACGCGCTGCACGTCTGCCTGACCGGCATCTCGCCAGTAGGCGCCGCTTGCCTGCACCGGGATGTTTCGTTTGCTGTTATTTTCTGCTGCCAGGGTGTTTACTGCGCTTAGGATCAGCGCACTCGCGAGCGCGAGCTTCAGGGGGGTATGCGTAGTCATTCCGTGCCTATTTATTTGAAAGGTTGTTGGAGGTCGAAACTGTGCAACTACTGCAAGGGTCGAGTATTTCGGAATTGATGGGTTAGCTCAAGCAGAGTTCGCTTGCGGCGTCGCCAGAAGTAGACAGCATGGAAGCTGTGTGCCGGAATCGCTGCGCCACACGCAGAGCCGTGCACAGCCGGAATCGACCGTGCTACCATTTGCAAAATTATTAACTTGCAGCAACATGGAATATGGCAAGCGTTGAGAGTCACGTCACGATCAAGGCGCCGGTCGACTTTGTCTACCGCGTCTCGCAAGACTATGCGGTGCGTTACGATTGGGATCCGTTCCCCGAGAATATCTCTGTCGTAGCGGGCGATCCAAACGCGCTGGCTGTCGGCAATCAGGTTCTGGTGAAGTCCAAGCTGGGCATGGATATGCTGGTTGAATTTGTCCAGGTGATGCCGCCGACACGGGCGGCAGTGAAAATGATCAAGGGGCCGTGGTTCCTGGAGAAGTTTGCCGGGTCGTGGATTTTCCAGGAAGGCCAATCGAAATCGCTGACCGAGGCGCGCTTCCGCTACACGATCACTGCAAAGCCTAAGGCCTTGCGATTGCTGGTGGAGCCGTTGGCTGCGCTGTATTTCTCCCGCGTCGTATCCAAGCGCCTCGCGGGTCTGAAGGCTTATTGCGAATCACGGCAGGACGCCAGGGAGGCATCATGACTGTTAAGCGGATGGACAACGTCGGCATCGTGGTGGAAGACCTGGATGCGGCGATCGAGTTCTTTACCGAGCTTGGCCTCAATCTCGAAGGACGCGCTCCGGTTGAAGGCGATTGGGCCGACGGTGTCACGGGCTTGCACGACATGCGCGTGGAGATTGCCATGATGCGCACGCCGGATGGCCACAGCCGGCTCGAGTTGTCCCGCTTCCTCGCGCCAGCCGTGGTGGCAGATCACCGTGTAGCGCCGGTGAACTCTCTCGGCTACTTGCGCGTCATGTTCGCAGTGGAGGATATCGACGATACCCTCGCCCGGCTCGGCAAACTCGGCGCGCAGTTGGTCGGTGAAGTGGCGCAGTATCAGAACATATATCGGCTTTGCTATATCCGAGGTCCCGAAGGAATTCTCATCGGACTCGCTCAAGAGCTCTCACATTGAAAATCACAAGATGGATGACGCAACGAGAAAAGAAATCCTGTCACTGGGCCGAACTGCCCACGATTTGACCGAAACTTCGTATCAACAAAACCTCGCCATGCGTGGGGATGCGGGTTGGGCGGAGAAGCAGCGCATGCTCCTCGCCGACATGGCGCTTCACCTGCTGCAGACGGCGATCAAAGATGGCGAGCTGTCGGAGGAAGGCTTGAAAAGAAACCTGTTCTCAATCCTGACGATCTCGGACCAGTTTATTCAAGGGCATGATCTCAAGGCCGTCGCAGACAAACTCTATTCGCCATGCTGAGGAAAGCAATTCTTGTTGCGGCACTGCCCCTTGCGGCTTTCGCAGCCGAGCCGCCATCCCCGCAAGTCGCGGCTGTGATCAAGCTTTACCAGGCCTTTGCCTACGAAGCAGTAGTGGACTACCCCTTGGAACCTGGCTTTATAGACCAGCCCAAGGAAGTCCTGCTGCGGCACATCACGCCAAACCTGTATGAGCTCATTCATCGCGACCGCGTCTGCACAATAACGAAGCATGAGATTTGCCGGCTAGATTTTGTGCCTCTGTGGGGCAACCAGGATCCCTCCGGCTCCACGGTGAATTTCGAAGCAGGATCGACAAGCAACGCAGTTGTTGCGCACCTGCGCACGGGTTCCTACGCGAGCAAGCTAACGTACTCGCTGGTGCAAACCAAAGCCGGGTGGCGCGTCGACAATATCGCTTACGATGATGGCCGGCCCACATTGAAAGAACTCTTAACAAAATAGAGGAGATGAAGATGATTCGGAGATTCGTCGCTTTCGCAACGCTTGGCCTTATGCTGGGCGGGTGCAATATGGTCGACGCGGTCAAGGAAGGAATGGCGCAATCCGAAGCAGTAGCGACGACGATCGAGAAGCAGGTCGGTGTGAAACCGCAGGTTGGCTTCAGCTACCACAACGGCTCGTTCACCGCGGCGACGGTTCAATTCTCTTCCCTTCCGTCTGCGAATTTGTCCGACGTTGAAAAGATTTCCCGCAAGGCGGTGGTAACTTCCTTCAAGAGTGAACCGGAAAGCCTTGTGGTCTCGTTTGTGTTCAAGAAGAACGGCGCCGCGAACTAAAGAAGGGATTTACGATGAACGAAGCAGTTTCTCCGAGCAAAGTAGCGGCCAGCCTTAGTGAACACTGGTCCCCGCGCGTTGTGGCGGACGTCGACGACTCCTACGTCAAGGTCGCCAAGGTCCTTGGTTCGCTCGCCTGGCATAGCCATGAACATGAGGACGAACTTTTCTACATTCTCAAAGGCTCCCTGACGATCGAGATGGAAGACCGGTCCGTTGTCCTCAATGAAGGCGAGGCCTTTGTCGTCCCGAAAGGCGTCAGACATAATCCCATCGCCGAGAACGAGTGCCACATCATGCTGATCGAGCGCAAATCAACGCTGCATACCGGCACCGAGGTCACTGAAAAAACGCGTAGCCTTGCCGAACAGTTACGTCCAGTTTGAAAGGAGTGTGCAGCATGGCTTCATCCATTGGGCTTTTCCAGGCCACCGAGACTTATCTCCACCTCGGGCCCGAAGGGTCAGCGGTCCCGCTCGAAGTCGATGAATCGTTCTGGGAAAAACTGACAACCGGTGGCTTTGAGCATCTTGGGCCGGGACGGCTGGTGTCGACTTACGATTTCTCCAACGATTGGGCAAGCTGGGAACAGCATCCCGCTGGCGAAGAAGTCGTCGTCCTGATCTCGGGCGAAATCGAGTTCGTGCTCGAGCCTGAGCGCAAAATCACACTATCGAAGCCGGGCCAGTTCCTGCTGGTGCCGCGCGGCGCCTGGCACACTGCCAACGTCGCACAGCAAGCCAAAGTGCTGTTCATTACGCCAGGCGAAGGGACCGCGCACCGCCCTAGGTCTTGAGCTTGTCGGCGTAAGTCTTGCGGAACTTGGCTACTTTGGGCGCTACCACGAAAGCGCAATAGCCTTGCAGCGGATGCTGGGCGAAGTAGTTCTGGTGGTAGTCCTCGGCCTTGAAGAACGGCGCGGCGGTCGCCAGCTCGGTGACAATCGGGGCATCCCACACATGGGCCATTTCCCCGATCACTTGACGGGCAGTGGCTTCCTGTTCCGGTGTTTCGTAAAAGATAACGGAACGGTACTGGGTGCCGACATCGTTGCCTTGCCGGTTCAGGGTAGTCGGATCGTGAATGGTGAAGAAGATCACCAGCAGGTCGCGGTAGCTGATTTGGACCGGGTCGTACTCTAGCCGCACCACTTCCGCGTGGCCGGTTTCGCCTGTACAGACCTGTTCATACGTTGGATTGGGCTGCGCGCCCCCCGTGTAACCGGATTCCACCTTGGTTACACCTTTGACTTCCAGGTACACCGCCTCCGTGCACCAGAAGCATCCACCGCCCAGGATTGCCACCTCAGCCATATCGCCCTCCTCACGTACCGGAAGTATTACTGTAGCGCAAATCCGCCCGCACCGCACAAAAAGTGCCGCCTTAGCTAAAATCACTGTCGCTTTCGCCAAAGGTTAGACTATCGTTCTTTGGCATAATCTCTTTGAAACAAACAGGTACCGCATGAATACCAGCTCCCCACGCGCCACTGAGCGCGAATTCGATAGTGCCCATTTTCGCCAGGCACTCTCGCAATTTGCCACCGGTGTCACCGTGATCACTACGCGGCTTGCTGATGGCAGTTTCCGCGGCTTGACGGCCAGTTCCTTCAATTCCGTCTCGCTGAACCCGCCATTGGTGCTGTGGAGCCTGGGCACGGGCGCTAATAGCCTGCCCATTTTCAGCGGCAACTCGCACTATGTGATTAATGTGCTGAGCGCAGACCAGGCCCATTTGGCCAAGCTGTTTTCGACCCGTTCGGAAGACCCGTTCGGCACCGTCGAATTTGAGCTGTCGCGCACCGGCCAGCCGATCCTGAAGGGTTGCACGGCGTGGTTTGAATGCCACAACCGTAGCCGCTACCCGGAGGGCGACCACGTGATTTTCGTGGGCGAGGTTGAGCAATGCGAGTTTGCGGGGAATGCACCGCTGGTTTTCCACGGCGGCCAGTTCCGCGACCTGTTGAAATGATTGGTTTTTTATAATTGTTGTACAAACAGAGAGAGACAGGAAGCAACATGAGCAAAGCCGCATTCCACTGGGACGATCCCCTGCTGCTGAACGACCAGCTGACCGACGAAGAGCGCATGGTGCGCGACGCCGCCGCGGCTTACTGCCAGGACAAGCTGCAGCCACGCATCCTGGAAGCTTTCCGCCATGAGCAGATGGACACCTCCATCTTCCGCGAAATGGGCGAACTGGGCCTGCTGGGTCCAACCATCCCGGAACAATACGGTGGTCCTGGCCTGAACTACGTGGCTTACGGCCTGATCGCACGCGAAGTGGAACGTGTCGATTCCGGCTACCGCTCGATGATGTCGGTGCAGTCCTCCCTGGTGATGGTGCCGATCTATGAATTCGGTACCGAAGCCCAGAAACAGAAATACCTGCCAAAGCTGGCGACCGGCGAGTGGATCGGCTGCTTCGGCCTGACCGAGCCTAACCACGGTTCCGACCCAGGTTCGATGATCACCCGCGCCAAGAAGGTGCCAGGTGGCTACTCCCTGACCGGCTCCAAGATGTGGATCACCAACTCCCCAGTGGCCGACGTATTCGTGGTCTGGGCCAAGGATGATGAAGGCGCGATCCGCGGCTTCGTGCTGGAAAAAGGCATGAAAGGCCTGTCCGCACCTGCAATCCACGGCAAGTTCGGCCTGCGCGCTTCGATCACCGGCGAAATCGTGATGGACGAAGTGTTCTGCCCGGAAGAAAACGCCTTCCCGGACGTGCGCGGCCTGAAAGGCCCGTTCACCTGCCTGAACTCGGCACGCTACGGTATCGCCTGGGGTGCGCTGGGCGCGGCGGAAGACTGCTGGCACACCGCCCGCCAGTACACCCTGGACCGCAACCAATTCGGCCGCCCACTGGCGGCGAACCAGCTGGTGCAGAAGAAGCTGGCCGACATGCAGACCGAAATCACCCTCGGCCTGCAAGGTTGCCTGCGCCTGGGCCGCATGAAGGACGAAGGCACTGCCGCCGTCGAAATCACCTCGATCATGAAGCGCAACTCCTGCGGCAAGTCGCTGGACATCGCCCGCGTGGCGCGCGACATGCTGGGCGGCAACGGCATCTCCGACGAATTCGGCATCATCCGCCACATGGTGAACCTGGAAGTGGTCAACACCTACGAAGGCACGCACGACATCCACGCCCTGATCCTGGGCCGCGCGATGACCGGCATCCAAGCCTTCCAGTAAAAAAGGGGACGTCCCCCTTTTTCAGGAGCCCCGCCGCGAGCGGGGCTTTTTTATGCGTGCTAGCATGCTTGCCGATCCCTCACGTCAAGGAGCGGCAACATGGTCCCAACTTTGTACGATTGGCTTGGCGGCAGCGATGCGCTGAACAAGCTCACCACCCGTTTCTACCAGCATGTGAAAGCCGACTCGCTGCTCGGCGCAGTCTTTGCCCACATGGGCGACCATCATCCGGCGCATGTTGCGGCATTTCTTGGAGAAGTAATGGGCGGGCCGACCGCCTATTCGGAAGTGCATGGCGGCCATGCGCACATGATTCGCCAGCACCTGAGCCGTCACCTGTCGCAGGAGCAGCGCCGCCGCTGGGTGACGCTGCTGCTCGATACGGCCGATGAATTAGGGATGCCGGACGACCCCGAATTCCGCTCGGCCCTGGTGGGCTACCTGGAATGGGGTTCGCGCCTGGCGGTGATCAACTCCCAGCCCGGCGCTATCGTCGAAGAAGAACAACCTATGCCCAAGTGGGGCTGGGGTGAGGTCAAGGGGCCGTATATTCCTTAGCCGGATGGCGCGAAATGTCCACCTTGGGGTCAGGAACGAAAGTGGACATTTTCTGGAAAATGTCCACCTCTGTTCCTGACCCCAAGGTGGACATTTCGCGGGGGCTACGTCAGAAGCGGTAGCCTACGGAGAGGCTGACTGCCAGTGGGTCGAGCTTGATGTCCAGCGTCTGGCCGGTGGAGAAGTGGGCGCGGGTCTTGAGCTTGGTCTTGACCACATTCACGTCGGCATAAAAGCGCTCGGACAGCTTGGCGGTGGCGCCCAGCACGCCGCTGATGGCGGACTTGGAATCCAGCGAGTACGTCACCGGGGAGCCGCCCGTGTTCAGGATCGCGGTCAGCTGCGCGGAGCCGGTCTCTTTCTGGAAGTAGGCATAGGTGTAGCCCAGGCCTACGTAGGGACGCACGGTGGCGTTCGGCTCGAAGAAGCGGTATTGGCCGAAGATCGTCGGCGGCAGCGCTTCGGCGGTGCCCAGCTTGCCGGTGCCCTGGATGGTGCCGGCGCCGTACAGGGTGTGCTTGTACGGTGCGCCCAGCATCAGCTCAGCGCTGATGTGGTCGGTGAACATATAGCCTACGCTGAAGATCGGCTTGGTGTCCGAGCCCACTTCGGCTTTCACGCCCGGCTTGGATGGTGCGGTGACATCGCCGGAAGTGACGTCCGGCGAAATGCGGTTGACGCCAACCTTGGCCAGCCATTCACCTTGCGATTGCGCGGAAGCGCCCGATGCGGCGCCCAGCGCGGCGGCGATGGCCAGCAGCTTGATGGCGCTGTTGAGTCGTTTAGTCATTGCTTGTCCTTTTATTCTGTAATTACATCCAGCCTTTGGCGATCAGGCGTTCCGAGATATAGCGGGCGGCCTGCAGGCCCAGGTATGGCGTCGGATGCACGGAGTCGGCGAATGCATAGTGGCTGACGTCGCCAGCTTTCAGGTTATTGGCGTTGCAGCCCAGCGAGTTGCCCAACGGGTTCTTGGCCGGGGTGAAGTCGCAAGCGGGATCGGAGCTGTTGGTCAGGCCGTAGATGCCAGGGTTGGTTGCCTGGTCATGGGTCAGCGTGTAGGCGTCGATCAGCAGCACTTTGCTTTCGCCGGACAGGCCTGCGGTCAGCGTGTCGTTGAAGGCCTTGACCGCTGCATTGATCACGCTGCGGCCAGCATCGGTGGTAGCGCGGCCGGCTGGCGTGGTAGCAACGTCCGGCATGCCAACCACGGTGACGAAATTGGCGCCATTGCCAATCATCTGGGTCTTGACGGTTGCGACGATCTGGCTTGCTGCGGTGGCGACAGCTTGCACGACGCCTGGTGCATTGGCGGCGAAGTAGTCGGTGCCGGCCTTGGTGCCGGCGACGGATGCATCCGCCTGGGCCTTGGCAACCATCGGGCCATACACGGCCGGCGAGGCAGCTGCGGTATTGCCGGCCAATACGGCGGCGGTAACGGCTGCGCTCACGATGCTGGCATCGGTGCTGCCAGGACGCGCGGCTTCGGTCGCCAGGGCTAGGCCGATCGATTGGGCGGCGGTAGCAGGATTCGTGGCGCCGGCTGCCAGCTGGGCAACCAGGCTGTTGCCGAAGGCGGTCTTGCCCGCTGCGGTACCGGCAGCAGTCGCTGCGTCACCGAGTTGTTGCATGCCGACGAGCAGGTCGTTATTACCGGTCAGTACGAAGACGATCTCATCGCCTTTGAATTTGCCGCCGACTGCTGCCAGGTGGTTCGCCACCTGGGTGGTGAATGGATAGGTTAATGCGCCGAGCGGGCTGCCGGTGAGCTTATGGCCGATGCCGACTGGATTGCTGACGCGCGAACCGCCCTGGCCATAGCCGTAGCAGCCGGTGTGGGCTTGCGCCGGCACGCTGAAGCCCTTGCTGGCATCGCCATCGAGGCCGGTGACGGCCGCGCATGGCTTCGGCAGGCCGAGCTGGGCTGCAATCAGTTCAGGCCAGACTTTGCCGGTCAGGGCAGGATTCACCGCGGTATTGTCGCCGTTGATGGTGAAGAGGCCGCCGCCAATGGCCGCCACGGCGCCGACCTTGTAGGTGCCGACGTCCACCAGGCTGTCGCCAAAGATCACCTCGGCGGAATATTTGGTTTTCGGGGTTTGGTCGCCAGGGCGCGGATCGCTGCCGCCGCAACCGGCAATCACGGCCGCTGCCATGACCGTCAAGGCAAGTTTGAAATGACGCATTGTGTCTCCAGGGGGTGGTATTTTTGTAGGCTTTACGAACGCGCGTGCTATTCGTAGCCAAACTAATATGCCAGTTCAGGCAAGTTTGATACAAGGAGAAATTTGTAAAAACAACACCCTTGCACCATTGCGGCGCGTGACTGTCGCAGCGGCGCATCAGCGAGGCAAGGGAGGCGTGGTCCGGCAACCGCGCGGGAGTCAGTGCGCGGCCAGAACGTCTTGCCGCATCAGGGCGTTGAAGTAGGTGCGGGCGGCCAGCAGGCAGGGGGCGCCTGCCAGGCGGGCGTGGTAGCTTTCCATCAGCAGTTCGTCGGCGCTGCGACCGCTTTTTTCCGCTTCTTCCCTCGCCTTTTTCATGCTCTCATCCCGGATCAGGACAAAGCTGCGACGGGCGTTCGTAAACGCGTCTTGATCATCCTGCTGCTCCAGGTCCACCACGATTGGCGTCACGCCGTGCCGCGTGAAATATGCGGCGGCGGCGGTGGCGTTGAAGAAAGGGACCGACGGATCTTTGCTGCCGCCGCATAGCAGCAGCGGGCTTTGGGGGATGTAATTGCGCAAGTCGTTTTTCAGCATCCATTTGCGCAGGTTGTTGGCGGGCGTGCAGTCTTCGCCATCGCCGCAGGGATGCTGGGCCACGTCCTGCAGGTAGGCGTTGCGGAAGCTGGTGCGCACCAGGTGCGGGTTGCTGAAATAGGCTGCGCTGCCGCTGCCCTGCGGCAGGGAGTCGAGAGCAAAGACGGCGGCCTTGGGCAGCTTGCCTTGCTTGACCAGTTCCTTGCGCGTCATGGTCGTTGGGAACAGTGTCTCAATGCCGCTCGCATATTGCACTTCGTAGAATTCTTCCGGCTTGGCGTAGATGGCGGCGCCTGCGTGCTGGGCCGAGGTGGCGATCAGCGGCAGGTAGATCGTGATACCGGCATTCGGTTGGCCGCCAAACACCGTGTCGGAGAAGCGCGCCATGGCGTACGGGCCGGATAGTCCGGCGGCCGCGGTCACTTTGAATTCATCGCCCTGCTGCATGGCGCGTTGCGTCGCCAGCGTGACGTGGCCGCCTTGCGAGTAGCCGGCCAGGAAAAGGTTCGGGCCGGGCTGGGCGTGCAGGCGCGCCATCGCGACGCGGGCGGCGCGCAGAGCGTCGATCATGTCGGCCGATTGCTGTTCGGCGTTCAGGTAGGGATGGTAGGGCAGCGAGGAACCGTCGTAGCCGGCGTAGTTGGGCGCCACCACGATATAGCCCTGCGCAGTGAACAGCGCTGCCACCAGCTTGGCTTCGCCGCGCAGGCGGGCCATATTGTGGTCCTTGGCGGTCGATGTGCCGTGGGCGTACAGCAGCACGGGTCGCGGGCCCTGGCATTGCGGGTCGTCGCCGGAGGGCAGGATCAGCGCGGTGCTGGCGTCGGTCGCTTCGCCTCCGCCGCCGATGGTGCTGTAACGCAGGCTGTAGGTGGTGATGGTGCAGCGCGGCTTGCCGGCGGCTTCCGCCAGCGCGCTGCCGGCTTTCTGCAGCACTTCGGCCAGCATGGCGGGTTCAATGCGTTTGGAACTGCTGAATGGTCCGGTGTCGATGCGCGACAGGGTGGGGCCGGCGAGCAGCGTGCCGCGTTCAGCGGAGGAGAGACGGGTGCGGGCAACGGCTCCCGCTTCGGCGCCGTCGTTGGCAAGTGCGCCTTGCGACAGCAGCGCGGTGGCAACAGCAAGCCATCCCACGCTGCGTGCGATGTGTGCCGTGATGCGGGACATGGCGGCCTCCTCGCTTGCGCAGGAGGCGGGCTGCCCCGCTGCGGTTACGACTTCAGGAAACGCTCAATAATGCCGGTCGAGCCGAAGGCAGCGCGGCGCAGTCGGTCATTGACGCCAAGCCAGGCATCATCGGCCGGCGGCGCTTCGACGAGGATCAATTCAACCTGTTCCTGATCCATCGCGCGCAACGCGGCATACACACCATAAGCATACCCCTTTGGCTCGGCAGGGAGCGCCACATTTGCTTGCGTCAGCGCAAACGGCGTGTAATGGATCAGCGCTGCACTACGCCCTCGCAGCTTGAGCTCCGCAAGGGTTTTTTCGATGTCGCCAGTCGGCAACAGTGCCACCGGCGCCTTCGGTGCGTAGTGCGATTCCAGCGTGCCGGATGCGCGCGGCGCGGCCTGGTCTGGCTGGCGCGGCATGGCGCCGATCACGTCGGCGATTTCCTGCGCGGTGATGTGGCCGGGGCGCAGCAGCACCGGGCCGTGCGTGGCCAGGCGCGACATGTCGAGGATGGTGGATTCAATGCCGACCTGGCTCGAACCGCCATCGAGGATGGCGGCCAGGCGCGGGTCGTCGCCGAATTCATCGCGCACGTGCTGCGCGGTGGTCGGGCTGACGTTGCCGAACTTGTTGGCAGAAGGTGCAGCCACGCCGCCCTTGCCGCCTTTGAAAGCTTGCAGCAGCTGCATCGCCACAGGGTGCGATGGGCAGCGGATGCCGACCGTGTCCTGGCCGCCGGAAACGGCGTCCGGGATGTGGGCGTTGCGCTTGAGGATCAGGGTCAGCGGGCCAGGCCAGAAAGCTTTCACCAGCTGGCGCGCTTGCTCGGGTACATCGGTGGTCCAGTAATCGATGTCGGCGCCGGGGGCGACGTGCACGATCACCGGATGGTCCTGCGGGCGGCCTTTGGCAGCATAAATCTTTGCGACGGCGGCCGGGTTCTCCGCATCCGCACCTAGGCCGTACACGGTCTCGGTGGGGAATGCGACCAGGTCGCCATTCGCCAGCGCAGCTGCGGCGCCGGCGATGTCGCGGGATGCTGCGTCGGTCATGGCGCGATCCCGAGGATGGCGCAAGCGGCGTTGAGGTGCTGCTGCGCTTCCACCAGCGTCGGAGCGACGAAGGTCAGGTGTCCCATCTTGCGCGCACGGCGCGGTTCTTCCTTGCCGTACAGGTGCAGGTTGGCGCCTGGCAGGGCCAGTACCTTGTCCCACGCCGGCTCGCGTACATCGTCGCCCACGCCTTCGTACCAGATGTCGCCGAGGATGTTCAGCATGACGGCCGGCGAATGCTGGCGCACATCGCCCAGCGGCAGGCCGGCCATGGCGCGCACCTGCTGTGCGAACTGGCTGGTGACGCAGGCGTCGATGGTGTAGTGGCCGCTGTTATGCGGACGCGGAGCCATCTCGTTGACGACCAGTGAGCCGTCGGCCAGCACGAAGAACTCGATGCACAGCACGCCGACGTAGCCCAGTTCCGCCACGATGGCTTTCGCCGCTGCTTGCGCTTTGACGGCGCAGTCGGCGGTGATATTCGGGCCTGGCACGGTGGTGGTGAACAGGATGCCGTCGCGGTGCACGTTTTCGGCGATCGGGTAGACCACGGACGCGCCGTCCGCAGCACGTGCGGTGAGCACGGACACTTCATATGCCAGCGGCAGCATCTTCTCCAGCAGGCAGGTGACCTTGCCCATGCCTTCGAAGGCGGCGCGCACGTCGTCGCGCGACTTCACGCGGACCTGGCCCTTGCCGTCATAGCCCATACGGACAGTCTTCAGGATACCTGGCAGCAGGTCGTCGCTGATGGCGTCGATATCGGCGTCGGTGGCGATGACTTTATGCGGCGCAGGCATCACGCCCGACTTGGCGGCGCTGGCGACGAAGAAGCTCTTCTCCGCAATGCGGTCCTGCGCCACGGACACACCGTGCGCATTCGGCGCCACGAAGACCGATTGCGCGAGGCGCGACAGGCTGTCGGCAGGGACGTTCTCGAACTCGGTGGTGACAGCCACGCATTGCGCGGCCAGTGCATCCAGGCCGGCGGCATCGCTGTAGCCGGCGTTGATCAGGCGATTGGCCGCCTGCCCCGCAGGGCAGTCAGCGGCCGGCTCCAGCACGGCGACGTTGTAGCCCATGCTCTGCGCGGCGTGCGCGAACATGCGGCCAAGCTGGCCGCCGCCCATCACGCCCAGCCACGCTGGAGGGTTCTTCACATTACTCATACAGGCAATACCATTGCTTTAGCGGCTGCGGTTTGCGACACGCGGAATTCTTCCAGCTTGGCAGCCAGCGCGTCGTCCGTGGTGGCGATGATCGCCACAGCGGTCAGGCCCGCGTTGGCAGCGCCAGCCTCGCCGATGGCGAAGGTCGACACCGGCACACCCTTCGGCATCTGCACGATGGACAACAGCGAGTCTTCGCCGCGCAGGTACTTGGACGGCACAGGCACGCCCAGCACCGGCACGATGGTCATTGCCGCCACCATGCCTGGCAGGTGGGCCGCGCCGCCGGCGCCGGCGATGATGGCGCGCAGGCCGCGAGCGCGGGCGCTCTTGGCGTAGGCGTACATCTCGTCCGGCATGCGGTGGGCGGAGATCACTTGCGCTTCATACGGCACGCCGAACTGCTTCAGCATGTCGACGGCGTTCTTCATCACGTCCCAGTCCGAGGACGAGCCCATGATGATGCCGACCAGTGGTTTGCTCATTGGCTGATTATCGGACATGGCTTATACCTTCAGCTTTTCGCCGGTCAGGCGCTCGATAGCTTCGAAGTATTTGGCCTGGGTCTTTTCGATCACTTCCGCTGGCAGGGCTGGCGCCGGCGGGGTCTTTTGCCAGTCGGTCAGGGTTTCCAGGTAGTCGCGCACGAACTGCTTGTCGTAGGACGGTGGCGAGATGCCTGGACGGTAGGAGTCGGCTGGCCAGAAGCGCGAGGAATCGGCGGTCAGCACTTCGTCCATCAGGTGCAGGACGCCGTTGTCGTCCAGGCCGAATTCGAACTTGGTGTCGGCGATGATGATGCCCTTGGTCGCTGCGTAGTCGGCAGCGGTGGTGTACAGCTTGATCGCAACTTCGCGGATCTTGGCGGCCAGTTCGGCGCCGATTTTCTTTTCCATCTCTTCGAAGGAGATGTTTTCATCGTGTTCGCCCAGGTCGGCTTTGGCGGCCGGGGTGAAGATTGGTTCTGGCAGCTTGTCGGCTTGCTGCAGGCCTTCCGGCAGCTTGATGCCGCAGATGGAGCCGGTGGCCTGGTAGTCTTTCCAGCCGGAGCCGATGATGTAGCCGCGTACCACCGCTTCCACCAGGATTGGCTTCAGGCGCTTCGCCACAACGCTGCGGCCTTTGACCTGTTCGACTTCGTCTTGCGCCACGATCGATTCCGGGGTGACGCCGGTCAGGTGGTTAGGGACGATGTGACCCAGTTTTTCGAACCAGAAGTCGGACATCTGGTTCAGGACCATGCCTTTGCCAGGGATCGGTTCGTTCATCACGACGTCGAACGCGGACAGGCGGTCGGTGGTGACGATCAGGATCTTGTCGGTGCCGACGGCGTAGTTGTCGCGCACTTTACCGTGGCCCAGCAGGGGGAGGGATTTGATGGAGGATTTGTACAGGCTGTTCATGGCGGGGACTATCTGAGATTTTTAAACCGGTAAACCGGTGTCTGACCCACGGGGTCAGACACCAGGCAAGTTCACGCGGCGGCGATGTACCAGTGTCTGACCCTGCGGGTCAGACACTGCACTGCCGGTTTTACTTGACGATCTGGGCCAGCTCACCGGCCTTGTAACGCTCAGCCATCTTCTCCAGCGAGATTGGCTTGATCAGCGACGCGCGGCCTTCGCAGCCGAACGACAGGAAGCGCGCCTTCACAACTTCTTCAGCAGCAGCGCGGGCTGGCTTCAGGAAGTCGCGTGGGTCGAACTTCGATGGATTCTCGAACATGAACTTACGCACGGCAGCGGTCATGGCCAGGCGGATGTCGGTGTCGATGTTGATCTTGCGCACGCCGTGACGGATACCTTCCTGGATTTCTTCCACAGGCACGCCGTAGGTTTCCTTCATGTCACCGCCGAATTCGCGGATGATGGCCAGCAGTTCCTGCGGCACGGAGGAGGAACCGTGCATCACCAGGTGGGTGTTAGGTATGCGGGCGTGGATTTCCTTGATGCGGTCGATCGCCAGGATGTCGCCGGTTGGCTTGCGGGTGAACTTGTAAGCGCCGTGGGAAGTGCCGATAGCGATTGCCAGCGCGTCGCACTGGGTCTTCTGCACGAAGTCGGCAGCTTGCGCCACGTCGGTCAGCAGCTGTTCGCGGGTCATGGTGCCTTCCGCGCCGTGGCCATCTTCCTTGTCGCCCTTCATGGTTTCCAGGGAGCCCAGCACGCCCAGTTCCGCTTCCACGGTCACGCCGATGGAGTGGGAGAACTTCACCACTTCTTTCGACACTTCGACGTTGTATTCGTAGGAAGCGACAGACTTGCCGTCAGCCATCAGGGAACCGTCCATCATCACGGAGGAGAAGCCGGATTTGATCGCAGCCATGCAGACTGCCGGCGACTGGCCGTGG
This sequence comes from Pseudoduganella sp. GW821-FHT11H04, assembly GCF_058807935.1. Taxonomy (NCBI): domain Bacteria; kingdom Pseudomonadati; phylum Pseudomonadota; class Betaproteobacteria; order Burkholderiales; family Oxalobacteraceae; genus Pseudoduganella; species Pseudoduganella sp. GW821-FHT11H04. The sequence continues at coordinate 90,437 of NZ_JBXARE010000006.1, forward strand.
TCCTGGTGCATCACGACTGGAATGTGCGGGTAGGCTTCGATCGCTGCGTCGATCAGGTGGCGCAGGAAGGCTTCGCCAGCGTACTTACGTGCGCCTGCGGAAGCTTGCATGATCACCGGTGCGTTGACGGCATCGGCGGCAGCCATGATGGCCTGCACTTGTTCCAGGTTGTTGACGTTGAAAGCTGGGATGCCGTAGCCGTGTTCAGCGGCGTGGTCCAGCAGTTGGCGCATGGATACGAGGGACATGGTATTACTCCAAACAATAAAGAAATCGTTAGCGTTCGTTATCGAGCCGAATCTGCGCGGTGGGTGAACTCACCCACTTTCACGATACGCAGTGCGTTCGTGCCGCCCACTTTGCCCATCGGCGCACCCCAGGTAACCACAATCATATCGCCCTTCTGGGCAATACCCTGTTTTACGAGGAGGTCTTCGGCGCCGCGCAGCACAACGTCGGTCGGGCCGTCCTGCTTCAGCATGTGGGTGAAAACGTTACGGTACAAGGCCAGCTTGCGCTGGGTGCCAGTGCTCGGCGTGAGCGCAATAATCGGGGTGTCGATGTTGTGGCGGCTCATCCACAGCGCGGTGGAGCCGGATTCGGTCAGGGCCACAATCGCTTTCACGCGCAGGTGGTGCGCGGTAAACAGGGCGCCATAGGCGATCGACTGGTCGATGCGGGTGAAGCGGGCGTTCAGGAAGTCCGCATCGAGTTTGTTGTATTCGGATTGCTCGGCTTCGGTACAGATGGCCGCCATCATTTCCACAGTTTCCACTGGGTACTTACCGGAGGCGGTTTCGGCCGAAGTCATGACGGCATCGGTACCGTCCAGCACCGCGTTGGCCACGTCGGACACTTCGGCGCGGGTCGGCACGGCGTTGAAGATCATCGACTCCATCATCTGGGTCGCGGTGATCGCGATCTTGTTCGATTCGCGCGCCATGCGGATCATGCGCTTTTGCAGCGCAGGCACGGCGGCATTGCCTACCTCGACAGCCAGGTCGCCGCGGGCAACCATGATGCCGTCGGAGGCGTTCAGGATTTCCTGCAGGGCAGGAATCGCTTCGGCGCGCTCGATCTTGGCGATCATCATCGGTTTGAAGTTGAACGGCTCACCGGCGATATTGGCCAGCTGGCGCGCCATTTCCATATCGGTGGCGTTTTTCGGGAAAGAGATTGCCAGGTAGTCCGCCTGGAAGGACATCGCGGTCTTGATGTCTTCCATGTCCTTGGCGGTCAGCGCCGGTGCGGTCAGGCCGCCGCCTTGGCGGTTGATGCCCTTGTTATTGGACAGCTCGCCGCCGATCTTGGTGGTGGTGTAGATTTCGCTGCCGGAAATCTTGTCCACGGTCAGCACGATCAGGCCATCGTTCAGCAGCAGCACGTCGCCCGGTTTGACGTCGGTCGGCAGGCTCTTGTAGTCCAGGCCCACGCGCTCCTGGTTGCCCAGTTCACCGTTCTCGCCCCATTTGGCGTCCAGGATGAACTTGTCGCCCTTGGCCAGTTCGATCTTGTTGTTCTCGAACTTGCCGATACGGATCTTGGGACCTTGCATGTCGGCCATGATTGCCACTTCCTTGCCGCATTCCGCTGCGGCCTTCCGCACCAGGGCTGCGCGGTCGATATGGTCTTGCGCCTTGCCGTGGGAGAAGTTCAGGCGGACCACGTCGACGCCCGCCTTGATCATCTGGATCAGGATGCTGAGGTCGGTCGATGCTGGGCCGATAGTTGCGACAATCTTGGTACCACGTGCCATGAAGATTCCTTCGTGTGAGCTTTAAAAAGTTCAAAAGGCGCCTTGCGGGCGCCTTTTACCGTGTTACTGGGCGCGTTGCGCCAGGATCTCCACTGCCGGCAGGGTCTTACCTTCCAGGAATTCCAGGAAGGCGCCGCCGCCGGTAGAGATGTACCCGATTTTGTCGGTGATCTGGTATTTCGCAATCGCGGCCAGGGTGTCGCCACCGCCCGCAATCGAAAAACCTTTGGAGTTGGCGATAGCCATGGCCAGGGTCTTGGTGCCCTCGCCGAATTGGTCGAATTCGAATACGCCGACCGGGCCGTTCCAGACGATGGTGCCGGCTTCGGCGATCTGGGCAGCCAGCTTGGCCGAAGTCTTAGGGCCGATGTCCAGGATCATGTCATCGTCGGCCACGTCAGCCACGGCCTTCACGGTAGCGACGGCGGTTGGCGAAAATTCTTTCGCGCACACCACGTCTTCCGGAATCGGCACGGTGGCGCCGCGGGCGGACATCATTTCGATGATGGCCTTGGCGTCGGCCACCAGGTCGGCTTCCGCCAGCGACTTGCCGATCTTCAGGCCGGCAGCCAGCATGAAGGTGTTGGCGATGCCGCCGCCGACGATCAGGTTGTCCACCTTGTCGGCCAGCGATTTCAGGATCGACAGCTTGGTCGATACTTTGGAGCCGGCAACGATGGCCAGCAGCGGACGGGCTGGGGCGCCCAAGGCTTTGCCCAGCGCATCCAGCTCAGCGGCCAGCAGCGGGCCGGCGCAAGCGATCGGTGCGAACTTGGCGATGCCGTGGGTGGTGGCTTCGGCGCGGTGTGCGGTGCCGAAAGCGTCGTTCACGTACACGTCGCACAGCTTTGCCATTTTTTCGGCCAGCTCGTCGGAATTCTTCTTTTCGCCCTTGTTGACGCGGCAGTTTTCCAGCAGAACGACCTGGCCGGCGGCCACTTCCACGCCGTCCACCCAGTTCTGTTTCAGTTCAACCGGCTGGCCCAGCAGCTCGGACATGCGCTTGGCGATCGGCGCCAGGCTGTCTTCAGCTTTGAATTCGCCTTCGGTTGGACGGCCCAGGTGGGAGGTAACCATGACTTTGGCGCCCGCTTGCAGGGCCATTTTGATCGCTGGAATCGAAGCACGAATGCGGGTATCTTCGGTGATATTGCCCGCATCATCCTGCGGCACGTTCAGATCTGCACGGATAAATACGCGCTTACCTTGCAGAGCATTTTGCGCTACGAGGTCTTCCAGGCGGTTGAATTTCAGCATGGTTACTCAGGGGTCACAGTTGGAAAGAGCGCTATTTTACCTTAAGCCGAGGCCCCTTAGCCGCTTGTTAAGCCGCGGCAGGACTGATATTTAATTGCCTAAATGGCTATGTTTCTGCTGCCGTGCCGCCTGCACGGAGCTGCGCCGGCGTCGCGCCCAGGAATTGACGCAGGCAGCGAGCCATATGGCTGGGGTGGGCGAAGCCGGCTTCCAGGGCGACCTCGGTGTTGGTGAGTTTGCCTTCCAGTAGCAGTTGGCGGGCGCGTTCGACGCGGCGGGCCAGGACGAAGCGATGGACGGGCATGCCGGCCGCCTGGCGGAACAGCTCCTTGAAGTGGGAGACACTGTAACCTGCGACGGCGGCCAGCTCCGCCAGCGTCAGGTCCTGGTCGAGGTTGGCCTCGATGTAGTCCTGCACGGCGCGCAACTGCCAGGCAGGCAGGGCGCGGACGGGCGCTGTGGCCGGCCTTCGTGCGGTCAATGTTTGCAGCGCCAGCAAACGCGCTGCGAGTGCGCTGGCCAGGCTGTCGGCGAAGATGCGGCCGCCTGGGTGGCCGTCATGCTCCTCTGCTTGCATCATCCAGCCGATGCGCTCGATTTGCGGGTCGCGGATGTGGATGGCTGGCGCCAGCTCGGCCTGGAGCCGCATGTGTTCGGCAGTGTCCTGCATCAGGACCGGGTTCAGGCGCAGCAGCAAGGAGGTGGCGGGCGCCGTCAGGGTCCAGCGCGTGCTGGAGCCGCCGGGGACGACGCAGAACTGGCCATGCATGCGCGTACCTTGCCGTTCGAAGCGACCGGCGCGGTAGCTAACCGGCACCGGTGCGCCAAGGTGCAAGCACAGCACATGGCGGCCATCGACCGGCGAGTCGAAGCGCCCTTCCGGTACGGGCGAGGTCAATACATCCAGTTGCGGTACCGCGTCCCGCAACGGGTAACACGAAGGTCTGGTTGTCATGGCAGGAAGGGTGCGCCAATTTATGCTCCGGCGCAATCAAAAAAATCAGCCGATTGTGCTCGCCACCGGCTGTCTGTGCGCGCGTCCCTGTACTGGCGCCGATAGCATCGGTCTCACCAAATGCCACCAAATGGAGATCGCATTGAAACGCCGAAACTTCCTCACCTTGACGGGCGCAGCATTCGCCGCCAGCGCCGCACCTACCCTGCTTGCAGCCACGCCTGCCTCCAACGCAGCCGCGACCACCGAAGTGGCCGCCTTCCGCGCGGCACGCCGTTTCGCCAACCTGCCTTTTGGCCGGATCGCCTACGTCGAGCGCGGCAACGGCCCGAAGGCAGCGCTCTTTCTGCACGGTGCGCCCCTGAACAGCTTCCAGTGGCGCGGCGCAATCGAGCGCCTGTCGCCCTACCGCCGCTGCATCGCGCCCGACTTCATGGGCCTGGGATATTCGGAAGTCCCGGCCGGCCAATCGCTTTCGGCCAGCGCGCAAGCCGTGATGTTGGCCGCCCTGCTCGACAAGCTTGGCGCCGGCGCGGTCGACATCATCGCCAGCGATAGTGGCGGCGCAGTCGCCCAGCTCTTCCTGCTGCGCTACCCGCAACGCGTGCGCAGCATGATGCTGACCAACTGCGACATCGAGCCGCACAGCCCGCCCGCCGAAATCGCACCTGTCCTGGAGATGGCCCGCAAAGGCACACTGGCCGACGACACAGCCAAATGGCTGACAGACAAAGCCATGGCCCGCGCCACGTTTGGCGCCGCAGTCTTCCATAACCCTGCGCAGCTGACGGACGACATCATCGAATACTATGCCGCGCCGCTGGTCAGCTCGCCGCTGCGGCGCACGCAGTACCATGAATTCCATAACGCGCTATCGCCTAATCCGCTGGCAGGGATCGAAGCGCAACTGCGGCGCAGCACGGTGCCGGTACGCATGGTCTGGGGTGCCAGCGACACCATCTTCACCATCGCCGACGCGCGCTACCTCGACCAGCTATTCCCACGCTCGCAAGGCATCCGCGAAATCCCCGAGGGCAAACTGTTCTTCCAGGAAGAATTCCCCGACATCATTGCCGAGGAAGCCCGCAAGTTGTGGGAGGTCTAGTAGCGTATTTCGAGGTTATGCCCGTCCGGGTCCTCGAAATAACAAGCCAGCGCGAGCCCGCGTGCGCCGTATTGGGGCTGGGCCTGGCCGCTGCTGCGGTCCATATGGTTGCCGCCGAAAGGAATGCGACGTTCGCGCAGCTGCACCATCACGCGCTCGAAATGCTGCGGGTCGACACGGAAGGCCAGGTGCAGCTGCTCGCGCGGCGGCTCCGCCAGCAAATCGAGCGTAAAGCCCTCATTCACCCGCACCACCTCAAACGGCCCCACCCGGCCCTCGTGCTTAAGGCCCAGCACTTCCTCATAAAACCGAATCGACTTCACCGGGTCGCTTACCCGCAAAATCATATGGTCAAGTTCTGCCATCGCAATCCCCACTCTGCCGGGCCAAATGTTTGTGACCGCTCAATGTACCGCGAATCGCGAGGACGTACATTTCACAGATGGGAAATCTCACGCAAAGAGCCGACTGCCGACTACATGGTCTTCCTCATCAATTCCGCCGGCGCCTGGTTGACCTATCCGCTCGCCGATCAGGCCAAATTTTCATCATCGGAGTAGACTCAAAACGAATTACCGGATTTCGGAATCTTCCGCGCAAATATGATCTTGCCAAGTCGAGGATAAAAATAGCACTCTTCGATGAGGTAACTCGAATTTTAAGAACGGAAATGAAGACAGCAAAACGCAAAGAAGTTGAGTTGCGATTTGCCGGCTACGTGGTGGCCGACATGCTGCAACGTTCAGGCACAAAATTCGACTTTTCTCCGAACGAAAGTCATGTCGGAGCCGTCGATTTTGTCGTTATCAACGGCACAAACACGCCCCATTCATTAAAGGTCAAATATAGCGACGATGCTAGCCAGGCCAATACTTTGTGGAAGAACTGGATAGGCGCCTGGAGGCCCGCTTCTGATTATTTGATCGTTGTCACAGGAAACGGAGACCAGGTCTACACCGACCCGTCAGTGCAGAATCTCATTACAGCCGATCGGCGAACCAAGCTGTCGATCTTCAGGAAAGAAGTAAGCGCAACGCAGTAAAACATGCCATGCCGAACACAATGGTCTCCAGCATGCTACGGCGTGCGAGGTAATAGGCAATCGATGCGGCGCCGGCGATCAGCTTGTAGTTGTGGAAGCTGAATTCGACGCTGCCCTGCGGGTTCATCAACAGGTCCGGACCGATGATGGCGGCGAGTGCACACACTGGCGCGTAGCGCAGCATGCCCTGCACGCGGGTCGGGATCGTAATATGCCCGCCGATCACCCAGAACGAGGAACGCGTGAGCGCGGTGGCGCAAGCCATGGCCAGGATGGTCAGCCAGATTTCGAGATCAGACATTGGCGGCCTTTCGTCGTTCGATTTGTCCTTCCACCACCATGGCGGTGACCATGCCGACAACGACGCCCGCCAGCAGGCCAAGCTTGTACGGCAAGGCATGCGCCAGAACGGCAGTCACGGCGGCCACCAGCGCGCCGACCAGGGCGGGGCGGGTCGCGACCATCGGCACGGCGAGGCAGACAATCGCCAGCGTGCCGGCAAAGCCAAGTCCCCATTCGGCCGGCACCGCGCTGCCAAGGAAAATCCCGGCGACCGAGCCGGCTTGCCAGGCGATCCAGTTCGGGTACAGCAGGCCGCGCAAGTAGGACAGCTTGCCCGCCTCCGGCTTCTCGTTCGGATAGCGCTGCAGGTAAAGGGCAGTGGTCAGGTCGCCGGTGCCATAGCCATACAGGAAGCGGCGCAGCAACGGCAGCTTGGCAAAGTGCGGCGCCAGCAAGGCGGCAAATATCACGAAGCGCAGGTTGACCACGACGGAGGTCACGAAGATTACCCAGATCGGCGCGGCAGCCGCGATCAGGGGCAGCGCGGCGAGTTGGGCCGAGCCGGCAAACACCACCAGCGTCATGCCCAGCGCCTGCATCACGCTCAGGCCGGACTTGACCATCGCCACGCCAACCACCATGCCCCATGCGGCGATGCCAAACAGCGGCGGCATGCCGTCTTTGAGGCCGGCGCGCCAGGAGGGTTCGTGGTGGGCCGCGACGTCGGGTTCGCTAACGGTATGACTCATGTGGTGTGCTTGCCACGGCAGCAATGGCCGCGGCATGGGAAAGCCGACATTCTACCGGCGAATGCTTATCGTTGCCGGTATGGATTAGAATCTTGGTTTTTGATCTTGCGGAGTGTTATAAAATGAGCAACGCCACCCAGCCAGTAGAACTCGATGGTAAAGACCTGCCGGCCTACTGCCCGAATCCAGCCATGCCGCTGTGGTCTTCGCACCCACGCGTGTTCCTGGACTTCAAGCATGGCGAAGCGAAGTGCCCATACTGCGGTACCCAGTACCAGCTGAAGCCTGGTACCGAAGTCGGCCACCATTAATCACATCACCCCGGAGCCCGGATGGCAGCGCGTAAACACCAGAATGGCAGTGCGGCAGAAGTCGAAACGGCCTTTTACGATGCCTTGAACCGGGCCGACCTGGAAGCCCTGATGGCGCTGTGGGCGGACGACGAGGAAATCGTCTGCGTCCACCCCGGTGGCCCTCGCCTGATCGGCCATCGCGCCATCCGCGACTCCTGGAGTGCACTTTTGGAACACGGCGGGTTGCAAATTCGCCCTTCTCAGCTGCATGAGACACACAACCTGATGAGTTCGGTGCATACTGTCATTGAGGGCGTCACAGCGGCAAGCGGCGAGCCGGCGCACCTGATTGCGACCAATGTGTACGTTAAGACACCGAAGGGTTGGCGCATTGTGTTGCATCATGTGTCTGTAGCGCCGGGACATGTTCCCGTCGATCCGCGCGCTCAAATACTGCACTAAAAAAGGGGGATCTGGCCCGCTGGGTCGATCCCAGCCGCGCCATGAACTACATCGCACCATTCTGGCTGCCTAGCGGCCATTTGCAGACCATCTATCCGGCTACCTGCATAGCCAAGCCCGACGTCCGTTTCCGCCGAGAGCGCTGGCAGACGCCGGATGCCGATTTCATCGACGTCGATTTCGTTGATGGCATGCCGGGCAAGCCCTTTGTCGTGATGTTCCACGGGCTGGAAGGCTCGTCCGACAGCCATTACGCACGCGCCTTGATGGCGGAAATCACGCGCCGCGGCTGGTCCGGTGCGGTGCCGCACTTCCGTGGCTGCTCCGGCGAGCCTAACCTGGCTCCGCGCTTCTACCACTCCGGCGACTCCGGTGAACTGGACTGGATCATTCGCCGCCTGCACCCGCATGCGAGCGGCAAGTTCTACGCTTGCGGCGTATCCCTGGGCGGCAATGTCTTACTGCGCTGGCTCGGTGAATCGCAGCACCAGGCCGAGTTTGTCGATGCAGCATGCGCGGTGTCCGCGCCGCTCGACCTGGCGCAAGGCGGCAACGCCCTGTCGCGCGGCCTGAGCCGCCTGTACACGCGCATGTTCCTGCAAACGCTGAAACCGAAATGCCTGGCCAAGCTGCAGCAGTTCCCCGGCCTGTTCGACCTCGACGCGCTGATGGCGGCGCAGGATTTGCACGCCTTCGACAATGTGGTGACGGCGCCGCTGCATGGCTACCGCGATGCGGACGATTACTGGGACCGCGCCAGCGCCAAACATGTGCTGTGCGATATCACGGTGCCGACCCTGGTGTTGAATGCGCAGAACGATCCCTTCATGCCCGGTGCATACCTGCCGCGCAAAGCCTCGCGCCAGGTGATGCTGGATTATCCGGAGGAAGGCGGCCACGTGGGCTTCGCCACCGGCCGCATGCCGGGTAGCCTGGACTGGCTGCCGCTGCGCATGCTGAATTTCCTCACCGCGAAAGAAATGACTGAGATGGCCGAGGCTTGAACGATGGATGAAATAGTCAAACAGGCCATGGCCAAATGGCCCAACGTCCCGCATTGCTACGGCTGGCTGGCGCTCGACGCGCGCGGCAACTGGCGCATGCGGGACGAGCGCGCGCAGCATTTCAATGAGGCGGGCGACAAGCTGACCAATCCGGCGCTGGTGGGTTTCATCACGCGCAATTACCAAAGCGATGAGCGGGGCTGCTGGTATTTCCAGAACGGTCCACAGCGCGTCTACCTGAATCTGGAGACGACGCCTTTCGTTGCACGCACCGATCCTGCGCTGGGCTTTGTGCTGCATACCGGCGCGCCTCTTGGCGAAGTGGATGCAGCCTGGTTAACTGAGGCGGGAGAGCTGCTGCTGCGCAGTGGCGATGTTCTGGCGCAGCTCGATGATCGTGATTTTGCGCAGGTGCTGCCGCAGCTGGAATTGAATGGGCGACCGGTGGGCGACAACGCGCTGCTGGCGTGGCTCGATGCGGCGTCCAACGACCCCGCGGGGCTGTCGCCGCTTACCCTGCGCGTCGGCGGGCGCGCAGTACCGCTGGCGGCTATGGCGCGCGACAGCGTACCGGATGCTTTCCGCTTCCAGCGCTTGCCGCAGCCTTAGTCTTTCTTCTTCTCGCCCATCTGCTCGCGACGCTTGGCTTGCAGCTCGCGCTCGCGGGCATCGATCACCGACTGGTCGTAGTAAGTCGCATCGGGCGCTTTGCGCGCCAGCGCCAGCTGGTCCAGCGCTGCCAGGGTTCCGCCCAGGAGCACATACGATTCGGCCAGCGAGATATGCTGCAAGGCGATCTTGCCCTGCTTGGCGTAAGCCTGCGCCATGTAATCGTGCAGCTCCGGCTCGCGACGGTACATCTGCAGCTGGTCGCGCAGGAAGCGCGCGGCCTCCTCGTACTTCCCGCCCTTGATCAATGCATCCGCATACTGCCACACCAGGCCGCGCGAAAGCGGGTAGCGGCCCTGGGCCTGCTTTGCTTCCTCGATGGCCGCGGCGATCACCTCCGGCTTGTTCTCCTGCGCCAGCTTGATCTCCAGCGACATGTATGCCAACGCGGAATCGGTCGTGCCGCGCGGGATCGGCGTGCTGAAAGCGCCTGCAGGCGCAGGCTTGTCGATGGTGGCGCGCGCCTTATCCAGCCACTCTTGCGCGGCAGCGTAGTCCGAGCGTTTGAGCGACACCATGGCCATGCCGTACTGGCCCGCAGCCACGTTCTGCCGACCGGGTTGCTGGATCTGATTCTTGAACACCGCTTCCGTTTCGGCCAGGCCCTGGCTGCTCTCATCCTGCAGCACGCGGGCACGGGCGCGGATCAGATGGAAGTCCATATTGTCCACGCGCTGCGTGTATTTCTGTTCGCGGATGCGGGCCTGGATGTCTGCAATACGTTCCGTCGTCAGCGGGTGCGACATCAGCCATGGCGGCACCACGTCGCTGTACAGGCGGTAGCTGTTCTGCATGCGCTGAAAGAAGGCCACCATGCCGCTTGCGTCATAGCCGGCGGCGTTCATGATCTGGAAGCCAATGCGGTCTGCCTCGCGCTCCGCATCGCGGCCAAAATTCAGCTGGCGCTGGATCGCCAGGCCCTGCCCGCCCATGAACACACCGATCGCCGCGTCCGGGCTGGATTTCGCCGCCAAAGCCGCCAACAGCATTGCCGCCAACGGAATCAGTGCATCGTTCTTTTGCGCCCCCAACTGGCGCGCAATATGGCGCTGCGCCACGTGTCCAACTTCGTGCGACAGCACGGAGGCCAGTTCCGACTCGGTCTGCGCCGCCAACAGCAGCGCGGAGTGCACGCCGATATAGCCGCCCGGTAAGGCAAACGCGTTCAGGTTCTTGTCACGGATAGCGAAGAAGTAATACTCAAGGTTCGCGTCGCCGCGCGCGCCGGGACGCGCATCCACCAGCTTGTTGCCGAAATTGTTCAGGTATTCGATGATGGGCGGATCATCCAGGTAGTCGCGCTCAAAGCGCAGGCTTTGCATGATCTCGTCGCCCAGGCGCTTTTCCATGATCGGGGACATGTCCTCGCGCGAGGCGTCACCCAGCGTGGGCAGCTCGGATGGTTGCGGCTGTTGCGCCTGGCCTGCCGGTCCTGCCGGCGCCGCCGGCGCGGCGATCAACAGGCCCGATACCAGTGCCGCCAGCAAGGGGCGGCGAAAATGTAGTGCATTCACAGTGCTATCATACCTGTTCAACAAGAGACTACGCGATGACCGATCACCTTACACATTTCGACGCTGCCGGACAGGCACACATGGTCGACGTCGGCGCCAAGGCCGAAACCCACCGCATTGCCGTCGCCACTGGCAGTATCCGCATGAAGCCGGAAACGCTGGCGCTCATTCTATCGGGAACCGCCAAGAAAGGGGACGTTCTCGGCATCGCGCGCATTGCCGCCATCATGGCGTCCAAGCGCACCGCCGACCTGATCCCGCTGTGCCATCCCCTGGCCCTGACACGCGTCGCCGTGGACTTTACCACTGATGAAGCCAGCAGCACCGTCCATTGCCGCGCCCAGGTGGAAACCTATGGCAAAACCGGCGTGGAAATGGAAGCGCTGACCGCGGTGCAGGTCGGCCTGCTCACCGTGTTCGACATGTGCAAGGCTGTGGACCGCGGCATGGTGATGACCGATATCCGCGTCACCGAAAAAGCGGGCGGCAAGTCGGGCGACTGGAAGGCATGATGCGGCGCCGCGCGGCCGCTGCCTTGTGCCTAGCCTTCCTGCTTGCGGGCTGCGACCGAGATGGCGGCAGCGAAGGCGGCGCCGTAGCGGCCGTAGCGAATACTGACTGGCACCGCAAGGACCTCGATGCTCATGTGTCGCACTGGCTGAAGATATCCCCCACTTCCTCCGGCCTGATGGTAGGAGTATTCGACCGCAACTGGCGGCCGGCGAACCAGGGCTACGGCGACCTTACCCTGCATAGCCGCGTGGTGTACACCATGCTGGTGGGCTATGAGGCGACGGGCGATGCGCGCTACCTCGATGCGGCGAAACGCGGAACGAACTTCCTGCTCGAATTTTTCCACGACCCGCTGAATGGCGGATTTTTCCAGGTCGTCGACAAGGCAGGCAAGATGGTCAGCGCCAACAAGAACTCTTACGGCCACGCCTTCGCCCTGCTCGCGCTCTCGCACGCGGCGCGCGTAACGGGCGACCAGAAATACAAGGCCGCTGCGCTGCAAGCCTGGCAGGATATCCGGCGCGGACTGCGAGAAACGGGTGGCGGCTTGCGCGGTTCGGCGCCGCGCGATTTTGCGCCATCCACCACGCCCGGCATGCATTCGCAAAATCCGGTGATGCACATGTTCGAAGCCCTTCTGGCCCTGTACGACGCTACCGGCGATCGGGAGGTGCTGGCCGATGCGCGCGACATGGGCGACTTTGTATTGAACCAGTTGATGGTCGGCCTGCCCGATGGCGGCGCCTATATCCCGGAGTGGTACGACGAACAATGGAAGCCGCTGAAAACTGATGATGGCTACACCGACCTGGGGCACCAGTTCGAATGGAGCCACTTGCTGCGCAGCGCGGAAAAGCGCGGCTTGCCGCCCGTGTATTCCGGCGTGGCGGACCGCTTGCTGAAATTCGCCGTGGCCACTGGCTACGATGAGCAGGATGGCGGCGTACTCAATCGCATGTCGGTCGACGGCAAAGTAGACCGCAACAAATACTGGTGGCAGCAGGCGGAAGGCATGAAGGCCTTCCTGGCCGTGGCGCAGCGGCCGGAAATGGCGCGCCGCTATCGGGACACGCTGGAACTGGTGGACAAGGAATTCCTCGATCGCGAAAACGGCGGCTGGCTATCTGGCGCCAAAGAGACTTGCGCTCACGGCGGCTGCACCGGCCAGCAGCCCGATCCCTACCACCTGGTCGGCCTGGACTGGCTGGCATTGTCGGCAAAGTGATTCCTGGTGCCCGAATTATGTACAATGAGCAATTGCTCATAAATAGACAATAACGAAAAATGGCGGGCGAAAGCAAATTGCAGGAATATGCGTTTGAACAGATGAACCTGCAGGTGGGCGGGCGTATCCAGCTGATCACCCATCGCACCTTGCGCCCCATGCAGCATTTTTCGACCGTGATCGGTTGGGTGAAAGACGAGTATATGATCGTCAAGATCCCGATGGAGAACAACGGCCCGATCGCCATCACCGAAGGCGACAAACTGACAGTCCGCGTATTCTCGGGCGTGAACGTCTGCTCGTTCTCGACTGTCGTACAGCGCGTTTTCCTGCGTCCGCTGATGTATGCCCACGTCGGCTTCCCCACCGAGATCCAGGGCACGAGCCTGCGCGCGGCAATGCGGGTGAAGGTCGAGATTCCGGCCAAGATGGTGCGCGACGATGGTCATCATGCCTCTGTCTTCATCGTGAACCTGAGCGTATCGGGCGCACTGATCGAATCCGAACAGCCCCTGGGACGAGAAGGTGAAACGGTACAGCTGGACTTCACGCTGCTGGCTCCGCCGGACAACCGGCAAGTGCGCATCCATACGCCGGTGCTGGTACGGAATGCCAGCATGGCGCAGTCGCAGACGGAAGGGAAAGATGTGTTCAGCTATGGTGTGCAGTTCACCGGTCTTGACCCGGCCCACTTCACCCTGCTGCAAAACCTGACTTACGAGGCCATGCTGGCCGACCGGCAAAAAATCGTCTAAATCGTTTGCACCAATAAAAAACCGGGCCGAAGCCCGGTTTTTGCTTTGGTACTACTGCCAGGGTATTAAGTAGCTGGGTTGTTCTTCTCAACAGCGGTGATGAACACTGGGTTGGTCGCGGTGGTTGCGTTCTTCCAGGTTACGTTAGCTTTGGAACCATCCAGGCCGGTTGGGGTCATGGTGATGTTGGAACCTGCAGTTACGTTCTTGCCCAGGTCGGTCAGGGTCAGGGTCAGGACACCGCTGGTCTTGTCGAAGGTAATACCCGAAACTTCTTTGGTTGGGGTGAATGGCTTGACTGGGCTGCCACCAGCGGTATCACCAATGTCGCACTTGTTGTAGTCGCCGCCGGATTCCTGAACGCAAACACCGATTGCGGTTTTGATGGAATCAGCTGCGGAAATCGCTGCAGCAGCTTTGGCTTTCAGGGTGTACTCCGAATAGGCAGGGATAGCAACTGCTGCCAGAATACCGATAATTGCCACAACGATCATCAGTTCGATCAGGGTGAAGCCGGCTTGTGCTTGCTGCTTGATCTGTTTCATCGATTTCATTTTGCTACTCCTTCAGGTAGGGGACTAAGAATTTGGTGCCACACCTGGATATGAGCAACGGCCGTGCCATCTTTTTTTGACAACAAAAACGGCCCAAAATTGTCGCAAATTGTCACTTTTGGCCGGTTGAGATGACGATTTTAGTCAAGCCCTCTACATTTTTGTCAGTTTACACGTGCGTCGTCTGCCTTTTTTCGTCACTAGCAAAAAAAAACCGGACCAACGGCCCGGTTTTTTTCCTTCAGATACTCTAATTAGATTAGGTAGCTGGGTTGTTCTTCTCAACAGCGGTGATGAACACTGGGTTGGTCGCGGTGGTTGCGTTCTTCCAGGTTACGTTCGCTTTGGAACCATCCAGGCCGGTAGGCTCCATGGTGATAGTGGAGCCAGCACCAACGTTCTTGCCCAGGTCGGTCAGGGTCAGGGTCAGGACGCCGGAGGTCTTGTTGAAGGTGATCGACGACACTTCTTTGGTCTTGGCGAATGGCTTCACTGGGGAGCCGCCAGCGGTGTCGCCGATGTCGCACTTATTGTAGTCGCCACCCGATTCCTGAACGCAAACTCCGATGGCGGTTTTCAGGGAGTCAGCAGCAGAGATCGCTGCGGCAGCTTTGGCCTTCAGGGTGTACTCGGAGTAGGCTGGGATTGCTACAGCAGCCAGAACACCGATGATCGCCACAACGATCATCAGTTCGATCAGGGTAAAGCCAGCTTGCGCTTGTTGCTTGATTTGCTTCATCGATTTCATTTTGTAGTTTCCAAAACAAGGGTTGTTAAAGTCTCGCAGATTCCATTGAGCAATTGGCATGCCAGCTTAATAATTAAGCAAAAAGCATCATTTTGCCTAATTTATAAGCAAAATTCTGATTTTGACTGACAATTTCTGCTCGGCAAGTGACGAAAATTATCAGTTGCGAAGGTGGGGCTGACAATAAGTGTCAGGCTGGGAGGCGGAAAGCCATCAAAATTCCGCTGAGATCAAGGATGTCGCCGGTCTTCAGGCGCTGTGGCTGGCGCGGCATTGGGTCGCCGTTCAGCAGTGGAGACTTGTCGCCTTCCACATGGGCGGCGGAATAGCCATCGGCGGCGCGAGCGATCACCACCACCTGCACACCAGGGCGGCCGAGGCTGGTGACGGCCTTGGTCAGGCTGAGGGTTTTGCCGGCATTGGTGCCGTTGAGGACTTCAATATGGCCAAGCGGCAACTCCACCGCCGGTGCGATTGCGGCGAACTGGGTGGCCGGTGCGGCTTGGGCAGGCTGGGCTGCTTGTACAGACTGCGGTGGCCGAGGGCGCTGCGGCGGCACCGGCATGGCCGGGACAGTTGCGGCGGCTGCGGCCAAAGGGCGGATGCCGTCCGTGACGAATTCGAGGTGGTACTTGGCCATCTTGATCACATCCTTATTCTGCAGGAAGTGCTTACCGATGCGGTGGCCGTTAACAAAGGTACCGTTGGTGCTTTGGAGGTCTTCCAGGAAGGAGTCGTCCAGGATGGTGGTGACAATGGCGTGCTCGCCGCTCACTGCGGCGTGATTCAGCACAATATCGTTATGCTTATGGCGGCCAACGGTCATGCGCTCCTTGGTGAGCTGCACCGTTTGCTCGATGACGCCTTCACGCATGACGAGTAGTTTTGCCAAATCGTTATCTCCAGTTGAAACAAAAACGGGGAGCCGAGGCTCCCCGTTAGCTTACGGCTAATATTACAGCATTGCCTTCAGCAGGCGAGCCATTTCGGATGGGTTCTTGGTAACCTTGATACCGCAGGCTTCCATGATTTCCAGCTTGGCTTGTGCAGTATCAGCACCGCCAGAGATCAGCGCGCCGGCGTGGCCCATGCGCTTGCCTGGAGGAGCGGTGACACCAGCGATGAAGCCAACCACTGGCTTCTTCATATTGTCCTTGATCCAACGGGCTGCGTTGGCTTCGTCTGGACCGCCGATTTCGCCGATCATGATCACAGCGTCGGTGTCAGGATCGTCGTTGAACATGCGCATCACGTCGATGTGCTTCAGGCCGTTGATCGGGTCGCCGCCGATACCAACTGCCGAAGACTGGCCCAGGCCCAGAGCGGTCAGCTGGCCGACTGCTTCATAGGTCAGGGTGCCGGAGCGGGAAACCACGCCGATACGACCCTTCTTGTGGATGTGGCCAGGCATGATGCCGATCTTGATTTCGTCTGGGGTGATCAGGCCTGGGCAGTTAGGGCCCAGCAGCAGGGTCTTGGAACCAGCTTTAGCCATGCGGTCTTTGATTTCCATCATGTCGCGCACTGGGATGCCTTCGGTAATGCAGATGGCCAGGTCCAGTTCAGCTTCTACGGCTTCCCAGATTGCAGCGGCTGCGCCTGCTGGTGGAACGTAGATCACGGAAACGGTCGCGCCGGTTTCCGACGCTGCTTCCTTGACGGATGCGTAGATTGGGATGCCTTCGAAATCTTCGCCGGCTTTCTTAGGGTTCACGCCAGCAACGAATGCTTCGCGGCCGTTCGCGTAGTCGCGGCACATGCGGGTGTGGAACTGGCCGGTTTTGCCGGTGATGCCCTGGGTGATGACTTTGGTGTCTTTATTGATCAGGATAGACATATTGATTCCTTAATTATTTACCGGCAGCGGCAGCGACAACGCTCTTGGCTGCATCTTCCATGGTGTCAGCGGCGATGATTGGCAGGCCGGATTCGGCCAGCATCTTCTTGCCCAGGTCTTCGTTGGTGCCCTTCATGCGGACGACCAGCGGAACTTGCAGGGACACGGCTTTGGATGCGGTGATCACGCCTTCGGCGATCACGTCGCAGCGCATGATGCCGCCGAAGATGTTCACCAGGATGGCTTTCAGGCCTGGGTTCTTCAGCATGATCTTGAACGCTTCGGTTACTTTTTCTGCAGTTGCGCCGCCGCCCACGTCCAGGAAGTTGGCTGGCTCGCCGCCGAACAGCTTGATGGTGTCCATGGTTGCCATGGCCAGGCCGGCGCCGTTCACCAGGCAGCCGATGTTGCCGTCGAGGGAGATGTAGGCCAGGTCGAATTTCGAAGCTTCGACTTCAGCTGGATCTTCTTCGTCCAGGTCGCGGTAAGCAACGATCTCTGGGTGACGGAACAGGGCGTTGGCGTCGAAGTTGAACTTGGCGTCCAGTGCGATGACCTTGCCGGAGCCGGTCAGGATCAGTGGGTTGATTTCAGCCAGCGATGCGTCGGTATCCCAGTAAGCCTGGTACAGGCCTTTCAGGTTGGTGACCGCGTCGGCGATCGAGCCTTCAGGCACGCCGATCTTGGCGGCGATGCCGGCGGCTTCCGCGTCGGTCAGGCCAACGGCTGGATCGATAGCGATCGAGTGGATTTTTTCCGGGTGCGATTCAGCGACTTCTTCGATGTCCATGCCGCCTTCGGAGGAAGCCATCAGGACGACTTTCTGGGTCACGCGGTCGGTCACCAGGGAAACGTACAGTTCCTTCTTGATGTCGGCGCCTTCTTCGATCAGCAGGCGGCGAACTTTCTGGCCTTCAGGGCTGGTCTGGTGGGTCACCAGCTGCATACCCATGATCTGGTCGGCGTATTCTTTAACCTGTTCCATCGACTTGGCTACTTTCACGCCGCCGCCTTTACCACGGCCACCAGCATGGATCTGTGCCTTAACGACCCACACTGGGCCGCCCAGGGTTTCAGCAGCTTTCACTGCCTCTTCCACGGTCATGCACGGAATGCCGCGCGGTACGGTCACTCCGAATTTTCGGAGGATTTCTTTGCCTTGATACTCATGGATTTTCATGCTGGCTTTCCCTTCTTTCGAATACCTGTTTGTTGGTTTAGATGTATTTTGTACAGCACCTATGCTGCGTCCGTCTTGTTGACGTACCAGCGTGGATAGAACTCGGCAACTGCCCCGCCATCGGTCCTGAGGGCGTGGCACTTGTCAAGTTGGAACGGTTTTTCTGTCGCAGTGCTGGATCGCTCGTTCACTGGCCAGACATCGTTGGCAAAGGCTTGCACGGCTGCCGTCGGCAGCACCAGGGCCAATTCTGTCAGGTGGGTACAGCCTTGTACACCGGCCAGCCTTTCCTTGACTGCGTGGCGAAAACCCTTCATCAGGTTCAGGCCGATCAAGGCTTTGTAGGCTGGACCAATCGTGTTGCAATGGCCAGGATAAGGAACGGCGTCCGAACTTGCTTCGGCATCGACGATGGTCAGCTGCTTATCGACAGTCACGCGCAGCCATAGGTCGTGCAGGGCTTCATTGCCCTTGCGCGGGCCAGATGCCAGCATGGTGTCGAATGTTTTGATGTCCGTGATATGGGCGTCAAGATCCCACAGTCCATCCTCGCGCGAATACGCCTGGATGTCTATGGCGCGCGTGTGCCGCAGCGCTCGTCGGGAGACAGGATTTGACAGGGACATAAGACCGATGCCACTCAAAAGTGGCCAAAATTATAAGCAGCTAATCAGTACGCCGCAGCTTCTACGGACAACCACCGCACCCGCGGTGCTGCATAAAACTATCGAAGTGTAGCATACCTGCCCCGGCATCAGAATTCCTCGTCGGGCATGGTGCCTTTCATGGCGGTGCGGATGGCTTTTTGCGAGAAGCCGCGCGACATGAGGAAGCGCAGCTGTTTCTGGCGGCCTTCGGGGTCTGCAGCCACTTCGCCGAATTTGCGGCGCCAGACTTCGCAGCAGCGTTCGACCTCGTCTTCTTTCAGGCTCTCTTTGACTTCGGCCAGCATCTCGCCGCCGATGCCGTGGTGCTGCAGCTCGGCTACGATGCGGCTGTTGCCGTAACGCGCGGCGCGGCGGTGGACCAGGTTTTCGGAGAAGCGCTCTTCAGAGAGCCATTTGTTTTGCTCGAGAAAGTTGAGCAGGGCTTCGACGTCGTCGCCCTCTTCCGCGTGGCGTTGCAGCTTGCGGGCGAGTTCGAGGCGGCTGTGCTCGCGCTGGCTGAGCAGGCGGAGGGCGCGGGCTTTTAGGGTGGGTTTGGGGAGGGGCATCTTTTAAACCGGCAAACCGGTGTCTGACCCGCAGGGTCCGACACCTGACACGCGGCGGCCGCAGGCCGGTGCCTGACCCTGCGGGTCAGGCGGGACGGCCATCCGGCCGCTTCACCGGTTTTATTCGACCGCCCGCAGCTTCGGCGCTTCTTCGCCATCAGCGCTCACCGCTGGCAGCTCACGCACGCCCAGCGCTGCACGCACCTTGTTCTCGATTTCGCGCGCCAGTGCCGGGCGTTCTTTGAGGTAGGTACGGGCATTGTCCTTGCCCTGGCCGATACGGTCGCCGCCGTAGCTGTACCAGGAACCCGACTTCTCAACAATCTTGGCGTCCACGCCCAGGTCGATGATTTCGCCTTCGCGGGAAGTGCCTTCGCCATACAGGATGTCGAAGTGGGCTTCCTTGAATGGCGGCGCAATCTTGTTCTTCACAACCTTGACCTTGGTCTCGTTACCGATCACCTCGTCGCCCGACTTGATCGAGCCGGTGCGGCGGATGTCCAGGCGCACGGAGGCGTAGAACTTCAGCGCGTTACCGCCGGTGGTGGTTTCTGGCGAGCCGAACATCACGCCGATCTTCATACGGATCTGGTTAATGAAGATCACCAGGGTGTTGGTGCGGTTGATAGTGCCGGTCAGCTTGCGCAGCGCCTGGGACATCAGGCGGGCCTGCAAGCCTGGCAGGGAGTCGCCCATATCGCCTTCGATTTCAGCTTTTGGGGTCAGCGCGGCAACCGAGTCGACCACGATCAGGTCCACGGAACCGGAGCGCACCAGCGCGTCGCAGATTTCCAGGGCTTGTTCGCCGGTATCCGGCTGG
The DNA here is from genome assembly GCF_058807935.1 of Pseudoduganella sp. GW821-FHT11H04. NCBI lineage: Bacteria > Pseudomonadati > Pseudomonadota > Betaproteobacteria > Burkholderiales > Oxalobacteraceae > Pseudoduganella > Pseudoduganella sp. GW821-FHT11H04. The sequence continues at coordinate 110,370 of NZ_JBXARE010000006.1, forward strand.
GAGATCAGCAGCTCGTGCAGGTTGACGCCCAGCTTCTGGGCATAGGTCACGTCCAGCGCGTGTTCAGCGTCGATGAAGGCGCAAGTGCCGCCCAGCTTCTGCATTTCAGCGATCGATTGCAGGGTCAGGGTGGTTTTACCGGAGGATTCAGGACCGTAGATTTCCACAACGCGGCCGCGTGGCAGGCCGCCTACGCCCAGCGCGATATCCAGGCCGAGGGAACCGGTGGAGACAGTCTGCACTTCCTCGATCGGGGCCGATGCGTCCATGCGCATCACGGAGCCTTTACCAAACTGCTTTTCAATCTGGGCCAGTGCGGCCGCCAGGGCCTTGGCTTTTTCCGATGCAGGTACTGCGCCTTTTTTGTCGTCCATGATGTTCTTTCGCGGCTGAATAAGTTGGGTCACTACGGTGTACAGGTGATACTGTATAAAATTACAGTGCTTTTGACAAGCCCCTTTTTGCAAACTTTGCGATTTCTCAAACTTGTAGAGTAAAGTTAGCTTATGCGTATCCTATTAGCCGAAGATGACAGCGTCCTCGCGGACGGCCTGACGCGCTCCTTGCGCCAGTCCGGCTATGCGATCGACTGCGTAAAAAACGGGCAGGAGGCGGACACTGCCCTGTCCACACAAGAATTCGACCTGCTGATCCTGGACCTGGGCCTGCCCAAGATGTCCGGCCTGGAAGTGCTGCGCCGCCTGCGTGCGCGCAGCTCCCTGCTGCCGGTGCTGATCCTGACTGCCGCCGACTCGGTCGAGCAGCGCGTGAACGGCCTCGACCTGGGCGCCGACGACTACATGGCCAAGCCTTTCGCGCTGTCCGAACTGGAAGCGCGGGTGCGGGCGCTGACCCGGCGCGGCCAGGGCGGCGGCTCCACTGTCGTCAAGCACGGCCCCCTTACTTATGACCAGGTGGGACGCAGCGCCTATATAAATGAGCAGATGCTGGATTTGTCGGCGCGCGAACTGGGCTTGCTGGAAATCCTGCTGGCCCGCACCGGTCGCCTGGTATCGAAGGAACAGCTGGTGGACCACCTGTGCGAATGGGGCGAGGAAGTGAGCAACAACGCCATCGAGGTCTACGTGCACCGCCTGCGCAAGAAGATTGAAGTGGGCGGCATCCGAATTGCCACCGTGCGCGGCCTGGGCTACTGCCTCGAGAAGTTCAACCCGCCCGCCCCGCCGGCCGCCAAGTGAACGGCGAGCAGCAGGCTGCCGGCTGGGACCACGCCCCGGCCGCCGAAGAGACCGAAATCCAGCACTCGCTGTTTGGCGAGATCCTCGACTGGATGCTGGCTCCCCTGCTGCTGTTGTGGCCAATGAGTATCGCCATCACCTACCTGGTGGCGAAGTCGATCGCCAACCAGCCTTTCGACCACGCGCTGGAAGACACCGTCACCGTCCTTACGCAGCAGGTGCGCGAAGTGGGCGGCGCCATTCCGCGCCTGCCCGGCGCGGCGCGCGATATCCTGCGCGCCGACGATGTGGACAGCATCTATTACCAGATCACCAGTCCGGCCGGCTTCCATGTGGACGGCGACCGCGACTTGCCTGCGCCCGCCAGGCCGGACCCGGAGACCCAAGAAATCCGCTCCGGCGCAGTGCTGTTCCGAAATTCATCCCTGCACGGCACGCCGATCCGCATCGCCTACACCTGGGTCAACCTGGAAGAGGAAAAGGATCTTCCGCAGCGCTGGGCCCAGGTGCAGGTGGCGGAAACGCTGGAGAAGCGCGCCAAGCTGGCCAATGAAATCATCAAGGGCGTGATCCTGCCGCAGTTCATCATCCTGCCCATCGTGCTGGCGCTGGTGTGGTTTGCGCTGTCGCGCGGCCTGCTGCCGCTGCGCGAGCTGCAGGAGCGTATCCGCGCCCGCCCTTCCGACGATTTGAGCCCGATTCCGCCGCGCCAGGTGCCGGAAGAAATCACGCCCCTGGTCAAGTCGCTCAATGAAATGCTGGAGCGCCTGAAGCTGTCGATCGATATGCAGAAGCGCTTCATTGCCGACGCGGCGCACCAGATGAAGACCCCGCTGGCCGGCATGCGCACTCAATCGGAACTGGCGCTGCGCCAGACCGACCAGGCCGAAGTGCACCGCTCGCTGGAGCAGTTGGCCAAGTCCTCGGAAGCGGCAACACGCCTGGTCAACCAGCTACTGGCCTTGGCGCGCGCGGAAAATCAGCCGCAGGCCGGCGCCGCCATGCAGCCGCTGGAACTGGGCGAGCTGGCGCGCGGCACGGTGCATGACTGGGTGCAGGCATCGTTCAGCGCCGGCATCGACCTGGGCTACGAGCCGGCCGCCTTTGACGTACCGATTGCCGGCAATGCCGTGATGTTGCGCGAAATGCTGTCCAACCTGATCGACAATGCGCTGCGCTACACGCCGCGCGGCGGCGCCGTCACGGTGCGCGTGCGCAGCAGCGGGGACCTGGCCTTGCTGGAAGTGGAAGACAACGGCCCCGGCATCCCGGCGGCGGAGCGCGGCCAGGTGTTCGAGCGCTTCTACCGCATCCTTGGCAGCAATACCGAGGGTTCGGGCCTGGGCCTGGCCATCGTGCGCGAAGTCGCGCAGCAGCACGGCGCGGAAGTCGACCTGTTCGCCAATCCGCGCGCCACCGACCCGAAACATCCGGGCTGCCTGTTCCGCGTCAGCTTGCCGCTGCGCGTGCCGGACCGTCCGCCCGAAGAAGAAGAGGTACCGCATTTTGGATAAGCTGGAGCGCCACTGGCGCCGCGTGCGCCGCATGACCGGCTGGCTGCTGGCAATCTGGCTGCTGTCGACGTTCTGCATCATTTTCTTTGCACGCGAATTAAGCGGGCTGACCATCTTCGGCTGGCCGCTGTCCTTCTACCTTGCCGCGCAAGGCGCCTCACTTATCTACCTGGCGATCATTGCTTTCTACGCCTGGCGCATGCGCGCGCTGGAGCGGCGCTATCGCATTGAAGAGGAGCCGGTGTGAGGACTCCTTTCTTCAAAAAACTGCAGCGCTATTACACCATCTTCACCGCCTGCTTCGCCATGTTCCTGCTCGCGCTGGCGATGCTGGAGAAGGAAGGCATGCCGCGCCTGTGGATCGGCTACCTGTTCATGTTCGCCACCATCATCCTGTATGCGGCGATCGGCGTGATCAGCCGCACCTCGAATGTGGCGGAGTATTACGTGGCGGGGCGGCGCGTGCCTTCGCTATTCAACGGCATGGCGACGGCGGCGGACTGGATCTCCGCAGCGTCCTTCATTTCGCTGGCAGGCGGCCTGTACCTGCACGGTTTCGACGGTCTGGCCTATATCATGGGCTGGACCGGCGGATACTGCCTGGTGGCGCTGCTGATCGGGCCCTACCTGCGCAAATTCGGCCAATACACCATTCCGGATTTTTTCGCGGCGCGCTATGGCGGCGGATTCAATGGGCGGGCGGTACGGTTGATGGCAGTCATCGCCACCATCATCGTTTCCTTCACTTACGTTGTAGCGCAGATTTATGCAGTGGGGCTGATTGCCTCACGCTTTACAGGTGTCGATTTTTCGGTCGGTATTTTCCTCGGTCTGGCGTCCATCCTGGTGTGCTCCTTCCTGGGCGGAATGCGTGCGATCACCTGGACCCAGGTGGCGCAGTACATCATCATCCTGGTGGCCTTCCTGATGCCAGCCATGTGGCTGGCGGTCAAGCATGGCGGCAACCCGGTGCCGCAAGTGGCCTACGGGAAGCTGCTGCCCAAACTTTCCGCGCGCGAAACGCAGCTGGCGCAGGACGAGAAGGAAGCCGAGGTGCGCGAAGCCTACCTGCAGCGCGCCGAGGATTTCGGCGTGCGCCTGCACGGCTTGCCCGCATCCTGGGATTCCGGCCGTGCCGAAGCGCAGCACAACCTGGACATGGTCAAGGCGCGCAATGGTTCGCTGCTGCAAATCCGCGCCGCCGAAAGGGCGCTGGCCGACTATCCCAAGACCGTGGAAGACGCGGCGGCCCTGTGGACGGCGCAGCGCGACCTGAACCTGGCGCGCGGGCGCGTGCTGGTGCGGCACGCCGAGCCTTTCCCCGGCGAGGACCGCGCGCAGTCGAACCAGAAGCGCAACAACTTCCTGGCGCTGGTGTTTTGCCTGATGGTGGGCACGGCCGCCCTGCCGCATATCCTGATGCGCTCCTACACCACGCCGTCGGTGCGCGAGACGCGCAACTCGGTGTTCTGGACCCTGTTCTTCATCCTGCTGGTGTACCTGACCATTCCCGCGCTGGCGGTGCTGGTCAAATACGATATCTACAGCTCCCTGGTGGGCAGCGACTTCGCGCACCTGCCGACCTGGGTCTCCTATTGGGCCAATGTGGACAAGGCCAACCCGCTGCTATCGATCAGCGACATCAACCTGGACGGCATTGTGCAATTGGCCGAGATCCAGATCGACGGCGACGTGCTGGTGCTGGCCACGCCTGAAATCGCCGGGCTGCCGTACGTGGTGTCGGGACTGGTGGCGGCCGGCGGCTTGGCCGCGGCGCTGTCCACCGCCGACGGCCTGCTGCTGGCGATTTCCAATGCGCTGTCGCATGACGTGTACTACAAGATCGTCGACCCGACCGCCTCCACCCAGAAGCGCGTAACGATCTCCAAGCTGCTGCTGCTGGCGGTGGCCTTTATCGCGGCCTACGCCGCCTCCACCAAGCCGGGCGACATCCTGTCGCTGGTGGGCGCCGCCTTTTCGCTGGCCGCATCGACGCTGTTCCCCTCGCTGGTGGCAGGCGTGTTCTGGCAGCGCGCCAACCACCAGGGGGCGATGGCGGCCATGGTGGCAGGCTTCTTCACCTGCCTGTACTACATGCTGCACACCAACCCGATATTGGGCGGCAGCGTAAGCGGCCAGTGGTTCGGCATCGCCGCCAATTCGGCCGGCGTGTTCGGCGTGCCGGCCGGGCTGGCGGCGCTGGTGGCCGCCAGCCTGCTGACACCCGCTCCCGACGCGCGCACCAGGTCGCTGGTGCAGCATATCCGCACGCCCGAGCAGGAAACGTGACAATCCGCGAGGATTGACGGCCTGCCGCTCCAGTAAGATTGGCAGCCATGAAAAAAACCTTGAAAATCCTTGTCGCCGCGGCAGCGGTGGCCGGCAATGCCAGTGCCGATACGATGTACAAATGCACCGACCCGAGCGGCAAGGTCAGCTACTCCGACCAGCCATGCTCCGGGAAAAACAAGGCGGCCACGCTGAATGTGGTCGCGCCCCAACGCCCAACCGCTGGCGCGGACGAGGACGACCAGGGCGTCTCGCTGCAAGCGCGTAAGCCGAGGGAGACTGAGTCGGAAAGGCTCAAACGGGCCGAAGCGGATTTCCAGGAGCGCCGCAGGAAACGCGAAGAAGCCGAAGCGGCAGAAGAGGAGCGTGCCGCGATGATCCGCAGGGGTAACATACTGGATAGGTACAAGCCGCAGCCGAAACCCGTCGACCCCAAACAGACAACATTGTCCGCGCCGACCAGGCAGGAGCTGGAGCGCGCCGCGCAACAACGCCAACAGGATGAGAAGCGCCGCCGCGACGCACTGCTGCCGTCAAGCCAATAGCAGCCGCGCATGTCAGCCTGATGACGCCTGCGGTGAAGGCGCGCAACGTGTCGTTGCGGCGCCACGCCGGCAAGCAGGAAGCAGCGAGAATCGGCGGAAGTTACTTTTGGTGACTTTCCTAAGATTGTCAATGCAGTAACATGCTTGCCCTATGAAAACCCTTTCCCTTACCCTCGCAATCGCGCTGGGGCTGGCCGCTGCGCCGGCCGCCAACGCGGCAGTGGCGCCGCCATCGGTGGAAGCCTTTTTTGAAAACCCGGTATTCAGCGGCGCCGTCATTTCCCCGGACGGCAAGCGCCTGGCCGCCAAGATCGGCGCCAAGGGCAAGCGCAATATGCTGGCCGTGGTCGACCTGGCCACGCAGAAGACGCAGATCGTGGCCCACTTCAGCGACACCGACATCGGCAACGTGCAATGGGTCAACAGCCAACGCCTGGTATTCGATACCCAAGACCAGAAAGCCGCCCAGGGCGATGTCAGCTTCGCACCCGGCCTGTATGCAGTTGACCACGACGGCGGGCGCTTCAAACAGCTGGCCTCGCGCTACAGCCAGGGCGTCAAACAAAGCTCGGCGCAGCGCGACATGCTGCCTTGGCATACCGCGTTGCGCAGGCAAGCCGGCCCGCAGGATTCCGACTGGGTTTACGTCGACGACCTAGAGGTTAGCCGCCGCAACACCATCGACAGCGTCAAGCTGCAGCGCGTGAATACGGTCACTGGCCGCTTCCAGGCGGTCGACCGTCCGGGCGACGTCCAGTCCTGGCTGCTGGACCAGCAAGGCACGCCGCGCCTTGCTTACATGACCGAGAAGAACGAAACCAGCATCATGGTCCGCGATGCTGAAAGCGCGCCGTGGCGTACCCTCGCCAGCTTCAAGGCCTATGGGCTGACCCACAATGTCATGAAGGCCGTTGCCTTCGGCCCGGACAACACTTTATATGTCGAAGCCCACCATGGCGCCGACAAGGCATCCATCTACCGTGTTGACCTTGCCAGCGGCAAGATGGACGACAAACCCCTCATCACGCTGGAAGGCTACGACTTCACGGGTCGCCTGGTGATCCGCGGCGGCAAGCTGGTAGGCGTGCATTACCTCCAGGACGGTGAAGGTTCGCAATGGTTCGATACCGCCCTGCAGGCGCTGCAGGCAGACATCGACAAGCTGCTGCCGCAGACCGTCAACATGCTCGAGCTGCCCGCCGACCTGCAAGCTCCCAATGTGCTGGTGCGCGCATTCTCCGACGTGCGTCCTTCCAGCTATTACATCTACGACCGCAACGCAAAGACGCTGAACAAGGTGGGCGATACTCGTCCCGGCATCGTGCCAGAACAGATGGGCCGCCAGGAACAAGTGCGCATTAAGGCGCGCGACGGCCTGGAAGTTCCGGTGATGCTGACCCTGCCGCCGCAAAAAGAAGCGAAAAACCTGCCGATGGTGGTGCTGGTGCATGGCGGTCCTTACCTGCGCGGCACAAGCTGGGGCTGGAGCCCTGACGTGCAATTCCTCGCGTCGCGCGGCTACGCCGTGCTGCAGCCGGAGTTCCGCGGCAGCGCCGGCTACGGCCAGCGCCTGTTCGTCGCCGGCTGGAAGCAATGGGGCCTGAAAATGCAGGACGATATTGCCGATGCCGCCAAGTGGGCCATCGCCCAAGGCTATGCCGATCCAAAACGCATTTGCATCGCTGGCGCCAGCTACGGCGGCTACGCAACCCTGATGGGGCTAGTGAACGATCCGGACCTGTACCGCTGCGGCGTTGAGTGGGCCGGCGTATCCGACATCAAGCTGCTGTTCACCGGACACTGGATGTACCGCGACGACTTCAGCGATAGCTTCCGCCGCTACGGCATGCCGGTGATGGTGGGCGATCCGGAAAAAGATGCGGAGCGCTTCACGGCCACCTCGCCCATCGAACAGGCCGGCCGCATTACGCAGCCGCTTCTCATGGCCTATGGCGGCGCCGACCTGCGCGTGCCGCTGGTGCACGGCCTCAAGCTGCGCGACGCGGTGCAGCGTAATAACAAGCAAGTGGAATGGATCGAATACGAACAGGAAGGCCATGGCTGGTACCTCCCGGCCAACCGTATCGATTTCTGGACCAAGGTGGAAGCCTTCCTGCAACGACATATCGGAAAAGAGCAACAATGATCAAGCATTTCCTCCTGTCCCTGGCAGCCGTCAGCGGCCTGGCCCACGCGGCGCCGCCGCTGAAAGACTTCTTCGAACCAGCCCAGTTCAAGGAAGCCGAAATCTCACCGAGCGGCCGTTACCTGGCGCTGCGCATCGGGGATAACGGCATGCGCGACAGCATGGTCGTTCTCGACAGCGAAACATCCGCAGTAGTGGGCGGTGCGCGCATCGAAAACTACGACATCGGAGATATCCGCTGGGTCAACGACAACCGCCTGGTGTACAACGTGGTGGACCATAAGGCGGGCCCAGGCGATGTGCGCTTTGCCCCAGGCTTGTATGCCATTGACCGCGACGGCAAGAATCGGCGCCAGCTGGTGCAGCATACTGCTTTCGTTTTTACCACGGGAACACAGATCAACCACCGCATCGAGCCGTGGAACACCTATTTGATGAATGAGCTGGGGGCCCAGGATTCTGAATCCATTTACCTGCGCCGCCCCGTGTTTGACGAACGCAGTTATGCCCTGCTGCGTACGGACCTGGTCCAGCTGAACACCGCAAACGGACAATCGCGCTACGTCCCCCGCCCGGCCGCGCCGAACCACTGGATGCTGGACCAGCAAGGCCAGCCGAGCATCATGGTATCGGAGAAGGAAGGCAGGGAGACTGTGCACTACCGCGATCCGGCCAATGGCGAATGGCGCGACCTGGCGAGCTTTAAGGCCTATGGCGGCGATGGCAGCGGCATTGCCCCGGTCGGCTTTATCGACGCCAAGCGCATGCTGGTCAAGGCGCACCTGAAGGGTGACAGGGCGACGCTGCACGTGCTGGACCTTAGCACCGGCAAGGTCGATCCCGAACCGCTGGTATCGCTGGGCGACTTCGATTTCAACGGAACGATGGTGTACTCCGGCAAGCGGCTGCTGGGCCTGCACTACCTGGGCGATGCGCGCGGCAGCATATGGTTCGACGAGGGCATGAAAACTGTCCAGGCCGAAGTCGACCGGAAGCTGCCGCAGCTGGTCAACCTGATCACGCCGCCGGTCGCACCGGAAGCGCCGTGGCTGCTGGTGGAAAGCTATTCCGACCGCCAGCCGCGAACCTACTCGCTGTTCAACAGCAAGACCAAGGAACTGAAGGGGATCGGCATCAGCCACCCGGACATCAAACCGGCCGAAATGGGCAACCAGGAGTTCGTGAAAATCAAGGCGCGCGATGGCCTGCAACTGCCGGCCTGGCTCACATTGCCGGCCAAGGGCGGCAAGCAGCTGCCGCTGGTCGTGGTGATCCACGGCGGCCCATACGTCCGCGGCGCCGAATGGGGCTGGTCGCCGGTCAGCCAGTTCCTGGCCTCGCGCGGCTATGCAGTGCTGGAGCCGGAATTCCGCGGCAGCACCGGGTATGGCAATGCCCTGTTCCGGGCGGGCATGAAGCAGTGGGGCTTATCGATGCAGGACGATATCGCCGACAGCGTGAAATGGGCAGTGGCGCAGGGTTATGCCGATGCGCGCCGGGTGTGCCTGCTGGGCGGCAGCTACGGTGGTTATGCCACGCTAATGGGGCTGGTCAAGGATCCGGAACTGTACCGCTGCGGCGTGGCCTATGCGGCGGTGACCGATATCCCGCTTCTGCTGGATAACGGCATGTCCTGGGCTTCTGACCTGCCCGACGATTACCGCAAGTTCGGCGCCCCTGTCCTGCTGGGCGATGTGAAGACGGATGCGGAACGCTTTGACGCCACTTCGCCGCTGAAGCAAGCCGCGCGCATCAAGCGCCCGCTCCTGCTGGCGCATGGCAGCGACGACCGCCGCGTGCCGCTTGCCCACTACACGAAGATGCGCAAGGCGCTGGAAGCGAACCACGCCGACGCTGAATTCATCGAGTACAGCGGCGAGGGCCACGGCTGGAGCACCAGCGAGCACCGTTTCGACTTCTGGAACCGGGTCGAAAAATTCCTCGACAAGCATATCGGCGCGGGGGCAAAAACGGAGTAAGCTGGCGGCTCGTCCGTTCACTTACTGGAAGGAGGCAGCGCCATGTCGTCTGGCAAGATCCTGGTTGCACAAGGGGGCGGTCCGACCGCCGTGATCAACCAGTCGCTGGTGGGCGTGGTGCTGGAAGCGCGCCGCTTCCGCAACGTCACGCGCATCTACGGTGCGCTGCACGGCGTGCGCGGCATCGTCGACGAGAACTTCGTCGACCTGACGCAGGAGACCAGCCATAACCTGGAGCTGGTCGCCGCCACGCCCTCCTCCGCCCTCGGCTCCACGCGCGACAAGCCGGACCTGAAGTACTGCGAAGAGATCTTCAAGGTGCTGCGCGCGCACGAGATCGAGCACTTCTTCTACATCGGCGGCAACGACTCCTCGGATACGGTGCGCATCGTGTCCGAACAGGCGCGCGCCGCAGGCTATCCGCTACGCGCCATCCACATCCCCAAGACCATCGACAATGACCTGGTGGGCAATGACCACACGCCGGGCTTCCCTTCCGCCGCGCGCTTTGTGGCGCAGGCCTTTGCCGGGGCCAACCTCGATAACGCTTCGCTGCCGGGCGTGTATGTGGGCGTGGTGATGGGGCGCCATGCGGGTTTCCTGACCGCCGCTTCGGCCCTGGGCAAGAAATTCCCGGAGGACGGACCGCACCTGATCTACCTGCCGGAACGCGTATTCTCCATCGAGCAATTCCTGGCCGACGTAAAGGACACTTACGCACGCTACGGGCGCTGCGTAGTGGCTGTATCCGAAGGCATCCACGATGCTTCCGGCGAACCGATCGCCACGCTTCTGGCCAAGGAAGTGGAACGCGACGCGCACGGCAATTTGCAGCTGTCCGGCACCGGCGCACTGGCCGACCTGCTGTGCGACGAAATCAAGGACAAGCTGGGCATCAAGCGTGTACGCGGCGATACCTTCGGCTATTTGCAGCGCTCCTTCATTGGCTGCGTGTCGGACGTGGACCAGCGCGAGGCGCGCGAAGTGGGCGAGAAGGCCGTGCAATTCGCCATGTGGGGTGAGCGCGATGGTTCGGTGGCGATCAAGCGCACCGGCTTCTATTCGGTCGACTACGAGCTGCTGCCGCTGGAAGCAGTGGCGGGGAAGACGCGCACTATGGAAGATGAATTCATCGACGAAAAAGGCACCGGCGTGACCGATGCCTTCCGCATGTACCTGCGCCCCTTGCTCGGTTCCGGCATGCCCGATGCTTACCGCCTGCGGCCGGCGCCGGTGCCGAAGATCCTCAAGCGCTAGAACAGGGCCGGCATTGCCGCCGGCTGTCGGATAATTTCAGCGTTCCTGGTGGACATCGCGGTAGGCCAGCATGTCCGCCAACCTCTCCTCCTTGTCGGCGTCGAAGCCGCACGTCGATTCAAATTTTTCCGGGTTTTCATAGGTTCCGAACAGGATGTCCCACCACACGATGTCGCCGTAGTTGTTCTTGTGCCGGCCATGCTGGTGGTGGATGCGGTGCATCTCCGGGCGCTGGAAGAACCAGCCGACCCAGCGCGGCGTGGTCACGCTGGTGTGGTAGAAGAATTCGCCCAAGGCGGTGCACAAGGTGTAGACCGCTCCCGCTTCCGGCGACAGGCCGAGGAAGGCATAGACCAGCAGGCTGCCGATGATCGAGTTGACTACCATTTCGCCCGGATGCTTGTAGAAGGACGTGATGACCTCAATGCGCTGCGGGCTGTGGTGGATCTGGTGGAAAAGGCGCCATAGCAGGTCCGATTCGTGGCGCACGCGGTGCCACCAGTAGAAAACGAAAGTGGCGATGAAATAGGCAAGCAGGCCGCCAGCCGTGGCGCCCAAGTAGTCAGACAGGTGCAGCAGCGACGCTTGCGAGGCCCAGCGCTCCCAGGTGATACCCGCCAGCGGGACAACGCCTAGCTGCACTGCGTTGATGGCGAGCACGCGCACCGGCCAGGTGCGGACATGGGGTAGCGTCCAGCCGGGGCGCAGGCGCTCCAACATAAAACATCCGGCAAATACGGCAAATATGATGGGCAGCATGATGGCCTCCGTTTTCTTGAGAGGCGGCCATCTTCGTGCCGCGCCTTCGCGCGGCCCTAATAATATCCAGCGCAGTATCAAATTTCGAGACTGGCCGTATATAGGGCGGATTCTCGCCTGTTAGCGGCCTAGCATGGCGGCTCTTTCAACAAGGAGACGAACATGAAAAAACTGATTGGGGCATTGGTTCTGGCGGCAAGTGGCGCAGCGGGGACAGCAGGCGCGGCGCCGGCGCCGGCCGACATCGAGCGTGCGCGGCACGCATTCGACTTCCTGCATGGAGACTGGACGGTGCAGAACAGGAAGCAATCCGACTACGCGAATCCTGACAGCCCCTGGGAGAACTTCAGCGCCAGCAACCTGGTGCACGCGCTGCCGGCGGGTATAGGCAATTACGACGAATACCGCCCGCTGGGCGACTGGCGTCCCGGCTTTGTGGCGATGACTTTGCGCGTTTTCGATCCGGCCACCGGCCGCTGGAGCATCTACTGGTTGACCAATCGCGACGGCGGCCTCGATCCCACTACCGGCACGCTGCTACCGCCGGTAGTGGGCCGCTTTGATGCCGACGGCGTGGGCCGCTTTGAAGGCGAAGAAGTCTACAAAGGCCGCACGGCCCGCGTGCGCTTCACCTGGACCCGCAACGGCGAGCGCCAGGCCCGCTGGGAGCAAGCCTATTCCTGGGACGATGGCACCAGCTGGCACACAAACTGGATTATGGACTTCACGCGGAAATAGGCCTCCCCGCCGCATGTGTGCGCCACATGCGCAAGCCGAGCGCCGCAATGATGTATAGAGCGGCGACGCTCCAGAAGATGTGCTGCAGCGGCAGCCATGCCATGGCGAGGCCGCCTGCTGCGGCACCGAGCAGCGCACCGGCTTTGGCGGCGCTGTTGCCGACGCCGAGGATGCGGCCCTGCTGCGCCTCGCATACCTCCTGGGATAGCAGTCCGTAAAACACAGGCAGCAATGCCGCCATGGCGATACCCCATGCAAGCCTTGCGGCCAGCACCAATGCGATGCTGCGGCCGACCGCCTGCACGGCAACGATGACCACGCATGACCAGCATATCCATTCGATACTTTGCATGATCCATTCACGCGGCTTGTCCTTGAATTGCTTCGCCCAGAATGGCGCGAATAGACATAGGCCCAGCGCGGTGGCGCCGTAGCACAGGCCTGTCAGCCAGGGAGGCGCGTGCAGGACTTGCTCGGCGTAGAGGCTGAAGAAGCCTTGCGGCATCATCTTGCCTGCCTGGACGAGGACGATGCCGGCCAGCAGGCCGGCGACTACGTCGTGCGGCGCTGTCGGCGCCTGCAGCACCAGGCCTGCCGCGGCGCGCGAAGCGGCTGGTGACGCGACCATCGCCGCCGCGCCGCGCGGCTGCGGAGAGGGAAGAACGCTGGCGGCGCACGCTGCGCAGGCGAGGCATATGGCGGCGGCGATGGCGTTGACTGCGCCGAAGCCGAGCGCGGAGAAAACCAGGCCTCCGGCCAGCGGCCCAAGCATGGACCCGAGCGCGGTGGCGACCTGCAAGCGCGCCATCAAGGCGCCGCGTTCCGAGCGAGGGACGATACCCGCGCCGTAAGCTTGCGCGGCGGCGATGAAGCCGGCCAGCGCGCCTTGCAGCAAGCGCACCGCCAATATCACGGCGCCGCTGCTGGCGAAGGCGAGCCAGAGCTGGGTGGCCGCCAGCGCCAGCAAGGCGCGCAGCAGCATCGGCTTGTGGCCGACGCGGTCGCCGATGCGGCCCCAAAAAGGCGTGAACAGCATCGCCGTCACCAGAGGCCCGGCGTATGCTACCGCGCTGGCCACCGCGAGACCGCCGGGCGCGTCGCCAAGGGCGCGCAATTGCAGCGGCCAGAATGGGCCGCTCATCTCCATCGCGCCCATCGACAGCAGCTGGATCGCGAACAGCCAACGCAGCGTCGCCATCAGCGCATTGCCTCGCGCAGCGGGTTCGGCATGCTGCCCAGGGCATCGTCCGAGCTGTCGCTCAGGCGCATGCGCAGGAAGGACTTGGCAGGCCAGTCGCATTCCAGCAAGGCCGCGCGTTCTTGCGCCCAACGGACTGGGTCGGCGTGGCCGCGCAGGCCATCGAAGGCAGTTGCAAGTTCGCGCGCGAAGATGCGCCAGAATATGTCCTCATCGCTGGCGTAGCTGCGCGCCAGGAGCAGCGCCAGCTCGGACACATGGCATAGCAGCACCGCGTGCAGCAGCTTGTCGCGCACGATGTCCTCGTCGTCGAACAGGGTGTGACCCGGGCGATGCGCATGCAGCGTGTGGCCGGCTCGTTCAAGCGTTGGGCGGTGGATGCGAATATCGCCGAAGTCGCGCACCAGCAGTTGCGCCGGGCGGTATTGCTGGTCCAGCACGATGAAGCTGTTCTGCTGGTGCGCTTCGAACGCCACGCCGTACAGCATGTAGGCTGACAGCACGGCACGCAGCACCGTGGCGGCGTACTGGCGGAAGAATTCCTGGGCGCCCGCGGCATCGTCGCTGCTGCACAAGGCGACCGCCTCGGTCACCAATGGGCGTCCACTGAAAGGCGATTCCGCGAACAGCGCGCCGACGGGGACGGCCATGGCGCCCGGCGCCACGCAAGCTGCGGGGTTGCCTCGGTACAGTGCGGCGAGATGGCGGGCGCGGTCATCGTCCGCATCCAGCAAGTGGATGCCGCATTGCTCGGGCACGATGGCCAGTGCGCCGCCGAAGCCGCCTTCGCTGGCAATGATGGCCGACAGAAGGCGCGAAACGCGCGGCCCCATCACCGCCGATTTGGGCGAGACCGTACGCTGCACGCTGGTCAGCCGAAGCGAGACCGGCAGCTTGATATGCGGCAGCTGCGACGAGCCATACGGCACCACGGTGCGGAAGGACATGGTCGGTGTGGCGGGCATTTCGGCGTCCAGCATCAGCAGCTCGCCGTCCGCAATCTCCCGCGCGAAGAGCTGCGGCAGCTGCCGGCTGGCCTGGTAGGGATGAAGCGGCAGCGGCATCCATCCTTCGTGCGGAATGCCACGCGCCTGCATGGCGGCGAGCCATGCCTGCCAGGCTTGCGGGTAGGTGCGGCCGAACCAGCTGCGATAGTCCTCGCCTTCCGCGGCGAAGGCCACGTGGGCTTTATCGGCGCGCAGTGCGGCCAGCGGCACGCGCAACTGCGCCTGGAATTCAGGCGACAGCGCCATCACGTCAGCCGGGTCCAGTCCAAGCTTGGTCTTGTAGTTGGGATGCCAGGGGTGGCCGAGGGTACCCCACTGTTCCAGCAGCAGCGGCGCATTGGCGGAGCGGGACGAGCGCAGCGCGGCCAGGAAGTGCGGGTGGCGCTCGCGCAGGTTGGCGGAGAGCTCCTCCGCCCAGCCGTCGCGATAGGCAAGGCACAGGGCGTCGTTGGTGGTGCTGTTTTCCAGTTCGACGGCCAGGCGCTGTATCTCTTCGGCGGCGGGTGGACCGGGCAGCGATGGCGCCACGCCCGCCAGCAGTGCGGCCGGCGTATCCAGCAGCTGCGGCGGACGGCCCGGCTGCATCAAAGAGATGGCGCCATCCAGTTGCAGGTTGCCGATGCGGCCCAGGCGCAAGCCTTCAAAGCGCAGCATGGCGCGCTGGCCCCACAGGGGCAGCCAGCTGGCGTGGCTATCGTGGATCAGATGTCCCGGTTCCAGCAATTGTTCGCGGAACAGGGCTTGGAGAGTGCGCTGCAAACCACGCTGCCTGGCATTAAGCTGGGTAGGGTCAGCGGCGAGCGGTTTCAGTCGCGCATTCATGGTTGGTCCTCTTGGTTAAGGGAACCGCATCCTAGCGTAAACGCGAATGATTCTCAATTGCGTTTCAATCGTGCTTGAGAAATATCAAATGTCCACCTTGGGGTCAGGAACAGAAGTGGACATTTCCCTGGGAAATGTCCACTTCTGTTCCTGACCCCAAGGTGGACAAAAAAAACGGAGCCGCTGGGGCCCCGTTCTTGGGAAAAGGGGTACGTCCCCTTTTTCTTAGACGACGATGGTCTGGTGTTCGCCTTCCGCGCGGGCGCGGATTTTGCCGATGCGGGTCACGCTCTCGCCGGCTGCGGTCAGCTGGGCAACCGCTGCGTCGGCGTTTTCAGCGGACACGATCACGGTCATGCCGATACCGCAGTTGAACACGCGGTGCATTTCCGAGTCGGCCACGCCGCCATGCTGCTGCAGCCACTGGAACAACGGTGGCATGGTCCAGGACTTGCCATCCAGTTCGGCGGTCAGGTTATCGGCCAGCACGCGCGGGATGTTTTCGACCAGGCCGCCGCCGGTGATGTGCACCAGGCCTTTGACTTCCATCGATTCCATCAGCGCCAGCAGCGGCTTGACGTAGATGCGGGTCGGGGCCATCAGCACGTCGGCCAGCTTGCGGCCGTGGAAGTCGGCTTCCAGGTCTGGCTTGGCCACTTCGATGATCTTGCGCACCAGGGAGTAACCGTTGGAGTGGGCGCCCGAGGAGGCCAGGCCCAGCACCACGTCGCCCGGGGCGATCTTGGAACCGTCGATCAGCTTGGATTTTTCAACCGCGCCAACTGCGAAGCCGGCCAGGTCGTATTCGCCGTCCGGGTACATGGAAGGCATTTCAGCGGTTTCGCCGCCGATCAGCGCGCAGCCAGCCTGTTCGCAACCTTGGGCGATGCCCTTGATCACGTCGGTGGCGGTAGCAACATTCAGCTTGCCGCAGGCGAAGTAGTCGAGGAAGAACAGCGGCTCGGCGCCTTGCACCAGGATGTCGTTCACGCTCATGGCCACCAGGTCGATGCCCACGGTGTCATGGCGGTTCAGCTCAAAGGCCAGCTTCAGCTTGGTGCCGACGCCGTCGGTACCGGAGACCAGGACCGGCTCCTTGTATTTCTTGCTGATCTCGAACAGCGCGCCGAAGCCGCCGATGCCGCCCATGACGCCTTCGCGCATGGTGCGCTTGGCGAATGGCTTGATCGCTTCAACTAGGGCGTCGCCGGCGTCGATATCGACACCTGCGTCACGGTAGGACAGGGAAACATTCGAAGGTTGGCTCATGGTGTTTAACGCAACAGGCGGTAGAATAGAAAGCGGTGGCCGTTTTTACGGCAAGTCCGCTATTTTAGCAGTTTTGACCTCCCAACCGCCGTTTTTCACCGCAAAAAGCACCCACAGATGCCCTTCCCACTCTCGGCAGACCAAAAACAAACCCTGTTCTGGGTATCGGTATGGGCGGCGTTTTTCTTCCTGCTCTGGGCCTTGGGGCCGGTGCTGACGCCCTTCATGGCGGCGGCCATCATCGCTTACGCCCTCAACCCGGCGGTCGACAAGCTTTGCCGCATGCGCCTGTTCCGGCGCTGGAAAATGTCGCGCGCCCTGGCGGTCACCGTCGTCATCGTGCTGTTTGGCGCGGCGGCGGCGGCCCTGCTGCTGATCGTGGTGCCGGTGCTGCAGAAGGAAATCCCGCTGCTGCAGGCGGCGATTCCCGCCTTCCTGGCCAAGCTGAATGACACCTTGAGCCCGCGCCTGCACCAGATGGGCGTGGAGTTCACCCTGGATGGCGCCACCATCAAGGCGATGGCGGCGGAGAAAATGGCCGAAAGCGGCGACCAGATCTGGGCCGCCGTCCTCAATTCCGTACGTACCGGCGGCAGCGCCGTCATTGGCTGGGTGGCCACGCTGGTGCTGATCCCGGTGGTGCTGTTCTACGTGCTGCTGGACTGGCATAAGCTGCTGGCCCATATCGCCGGCGCCGTGCCGCGCCGCTATATCGACTCCACCATGTCCATGGCCACCGAGGCCGACCAGCTGCTGGCCCAATACCTGCGCGGCCAGCTGCTGGTGATGCTGGTGTTGGCAATTTATTATTCCTCCGCCCTGACGGTGGCCGGCTTCGACGTGGCGCTGCCGGTCGGCATCCTGACCGGGGTGCTGGTTTTCATCCCCTACCTCGGCTTTGGACTGGGCCTGCTGCTGGCGCTGATGGCGGCGGTGCTGCAATTCTCCGACTGGAGCGGCCTGGTGGCCGTGGCCGTGATCTACGGCGTCGGCCAGGTGCTGGAGGGTTTCTTCCTCACGCCGCGCCTGGTGGGCGAGCGTATCGGCCTCGATCCGCTGGCCGTTATTTTCGCCCTGATGGCCTTCGGCCAGCTGTTCGGATTCGTCGGCGTTCTACTGGCTTTACCCGCTTCGGCCCTGTTGATGGTGGGATTTAGGCACTTGCGCCGACACTACCTGCGCAGCAGCTTTTATAATGCGTAGTGTGAAGATCGATTACGTTAGCAAAAAGTCCACAATGCCGGGACAAGTCCAATGAAACAGCTGGTGCTTGACCTGGGTGCGGAGCCGGTGTGCACCCTCGAATCCTTCGAGGTGGGCCGCAATGCCGAGGTGGCGGCGCTGATGCGCCAGTTCGCCGAACGCAGCTCCCGCGAGCATTTCGCCTACCTGTGGGGGGAAATTGGCGCAGGCAAGTCGCACCTGCTGAAGGCGCTCGCCTCGAGCGAACGCGCCCGCTATATTTCGCCGTTTTCGATTGAAACCGAGTTCCTGTATTCGCCGGACGTGGACCTGTACCTGCTGGACGACTGCGAAAAGCTGTCGCCGGTGGCCCAGATCGATGCCTTTGCCCTGTTCAACGAGATCCGCGCCAATAACGCCTTCATGGTGAGCGCGGGCTCGGTCGCCCCGGCCGTGCTGCCGGTGCGCGAAGATTTACGGACGCGCATGGGCTGGGGCCTGGTGTACCAGATCCATGGCCTGACCGACGACGAGAAGCTTGCAACGCTGACGCAAATGGCGGAAGCGCGCGGCTTGATCCTCTCGCCCGGTGTGCTACCTTACCTGCTGTCGCACTTCCAGCGCGACATGGTATCGCTGTCTTCGATGCTCGACTCGCTCGACCAGTATTCCCTGGAAACCAAACGCCCGATTACCCTGCCCCTGCTGCGCGAATGGCTGCAGGAGGAAGCGAAAGAATGATGAAACTTGCCCTGTTCGACCTTGACCATACCCTGCTGCCGATCGATTCCGATTTCGAGTGGGGCGAGTTCCTGTGCCGCGTGGGCGCCGTCGATGCCGCGCAATTCAAGCGCCGCAATGAAGAATTCTTCGCGCAGTATCAGGCGGGCACCCTGGACCCGGTGGAATACCTGGAATTTTCGCTCGGAACCCTGGCTTCGTTCGAGCCTGAACGCCTGGCCGAACTGCAGCAGCAGTACATGACCGAAGTGGTGATGCCGAATATCCTGCCTGCCGCACGCGCGCTGCTGCAAAAGCACCTCGACGCAGGCGACCTGGTGGCGATCGTCACGGCGACCAACCATTTCGTGGTGGCGCCGATCGCCAAAGCCTTCGGCGTGGAGCACTTGATTGCCGCGATGCCGGAGCGCGATGCCGCCGGCCGCATCACCGGCAAGCTGCTCGGCACTCCGACCCAGGGCGAAGGCAAGATCGTGCACACCAAGGCGTGGCTCGAGAAATTGGGACATTCGCTGGGCAGCTTCGAAAGCGTCCACTTCTACAGCGATTCCCATAACGACCTGCCGCTGCTGTCGATCGTCAGCCATCCGATTGCGACCAACCCGAACGCCAAGCTGTCCGAACACGCGACCGCGCAAGGCTGGCCACTAATTCACCTGTTCAATGATTAAGAAATTCATCCGCAAGATCCTGGGCGTCAAGAAGCCCAATAACGAACTCGTCGTGCTGGGCGCGAAGGAGCACGGCATCGACCCGCGCATGGTGTCCAACAACGCCATCCGCGTGACCAGCACCTTGCAGGAAGCCGGGTTCGAGGCCTTCGTGGTCGGCGGCGCCGTGCGCGACTTGCTGCTGGGGGTGAAACCGAAGGATTTCGACGTCGCCACCAACGCCACACCGGAGCAGGTCAAGCGCCTGTTCCGCCGCGCCTTCATCATCGGCCGCCGCTTCCAGATCGTGCACGTGATGTTCGGCCAGGACCTGCTGGAGGTGACCACCTTCCGCGGCACCACGTCGGAAAATGCGCCGAAGGACGAGCATGGCCGCGTGCTGCGCGATAACACTTTCGGCTCCCAGGCGGAAGATGCGGAGCGCCGCGACTTCACCATCAACGCCATGTACTACAACCCTGCCACGCAGGAAGTGCTGGACTACCACGGCGGTATCGAAGACATCCGCGCCAAGACGCTGCGCATCATCGGCCAGCCGGAAGCGCGCTACCGCGAAGACCCTGTGCGCATGCTGCGCGTGGTGCGCTTTGCCGCCAAGCTGAATTTTTCCATCGAGCGTTCGACCGCCGCGCCGATCGGCGTGATGGCGCCCCTGATCGACAACGTGCCTGCCGCGCGTGTGTTCGACGAGATGCTCAAGCTGCTGACCTCCGGCCAGGCCCTGGCCTGCCTGCAGCAGCTACGCAAGGAAGGTTTGCACCATGGCCTGCTGCCGATGCTGGACGTGGTGCTGGAACAGCCTATGGGCACCAAGTTCGTAACCCTGGCGCTGGACTCCACCGACAAGCGCGTCATGGCCGGCAAGACCGTATCGCCAGGCTTCCTGTTCGCTTCCCTGCTGTGGCACCAGGTGCTGGAGAAGTGGCAGGCTTACCAGGCATCGGGCGAATTCCCGATTCCCGCGCTGCACCTGGCTGCTGACGAAGTGCTGGAGTCGCAGACCGAGAAGCTGGCCATCCAGCGCAAGATCGGTTCCGACATGCGCGACATCTGGGCCATGCAGCCGCGCTTTGAGCGCCGCAATGGCAAGAACCCTTACAAGCTGCTGGAACACGTGCGCTTCCGCGCCGGCTACGACTTCCTGCTGCTCCGCTGCGCTTCCGGCGAGATCGACCGCGAGCTGGGCGACTGGTGGACGGCCTTCTATGAGGGCGACGAATCCATGCGCTCCGAGCTGGTGTCGTCCGCATCGTCCGGCGGCAAAAAGAAGAAAGCTGCACCACGCCGTGGCCGCAAGGAAGCCGACGCTGGTGCCGAAGGCGGCGCCGAGCTGGCAGCCGCGAATCACGACGCCGATGAAGGCGACGAGTCCGACGACGACGAATTCCTGAATCCGCGTCCGGAAGGCGAAGCGCCGGCGCGCAAACGCCGCCGCCGTCCACGCCGTGGCCGCCGCAGCGGTGGCGGCGGCGACGCGCCGGCCGGCGAGGCTTGATGGCGGTTACCGCCTATATCGGCATCGGCGCCAACCTCGGCGATGCGCGCGCCAATGTGCTCGATGCCGTCGAGCGCCTGCGCAAGCTGCCGGGGGCGACGCTGGCGGCGGTGTCCTCGCTGTACCGCACGGCGCCGATCGACTCGTCGGGCGACGATTACATCAACGCCGTTGCACGCCTGAGCACTAGCCTCCCCGCGCAGCAGCTGCTTGAGGCCTTGTTCGATATCGAGCAGGCACATGGCCGCGAGCGCCCCTACTACAACGCACCACGTACGCTGGACCTGGATTTGCTGCTGTATGGCGACGAGCAGATTGCCACGGCCACGCTGACCGTTCCGCACCCGCGCATGCACCAGCGCGCGTTCGTGCTGATGCCGTTGCTGGAACTGGCGCCGGAGGTCGTACTGCCAGGGCTAGGCCCAGCCGTCGATTTCGCGCCTTCGGTTTCTGACCAGGGTATCATCCGCCTTTAACCCCGGTAAACCTGGGTCAGACCCGCAGGGTCAGACCCCGTCAACGCAACCGCCCCGGGGTTGGTTCTATGCTTTTGATCTTTTTCGAAAGTCAAAGACCTCGAACCCAAACCGTTGACCGCGGTACCGTTGGGGGTCTGACCCTGCGGGTCAGACCCAGGTTTACCGGTTCACATCCGAAGAACCTCTCTAGCAAACCGCAGTTAGAATAACGTTTTTCGAATTTAAGGACATACCATGTCTGGCTCCATGCAAAACCCCTACCCGGCGCCTACCCGTGCCGTACCGACTAAGGCCGTCACGATCCCATCGATCAACGCCCTGAAGGCAGCCGGCGAGAAAATCACCATGCTGACCTGCTACGACGCCAGCTTCGCGTCCATGATGGACAGCTGCGGCGTGGAAGTGCTGCTGATCGGCGATTCCCTGGGCATGGTGTGCAACGGCCACCAATCCACCCTGCCGGTCACCGTGCAGGAAGTGGCATACCACACCGCTGCCGTAGCACGCGGTGCGAAGAATGCGCTGATCCTGGCCGACATGCCGTTCGGCTCCTACGCCACGCCGGAATCGGCCTTCAACAATGCGGTGCAGCTGATCCAGGCCGGCGCGCATATGGTGAAGATCGAAGGCGGCGCCTGGGTTGCTGAGACGGTGCGCTTCCTGGTTGAACGTTCGATTCCGGTCTGCGCCCACCTCGGCCTGACCCCGCAATCTGTTCACACCCTGGGCGGCTACAAGGTGCAGGGCAAGACCGTGGAAAGCGCTGAGCTGCTGAAGCAGGACGCGCTGAAACTGCAAGCCGCCGGCGCTGCGATGGTGGTGCTGGAAGCGATTCCAACTGCTCTGGGCAAGGAAGTGACCGATATGCTGTCGATGCCGACCATCGGCATTGGCGCAGGTCCTGACTGCTCGGGCCAAGTGCTGGTCATGCACGATATGCTGGGCGTGTTCCCAGGCCGTAAAGCGCGCTTCGTGAAGAACTTCATGGAAGGCCAGACTTCGATCCAGGCTGCGGTGTCGGCCTACGTTGACGCGGTCAAGGGCGGCACCTTCCCTGCAGTGGAGCACTGCTTCTGAACCCGCTGAACGACGACGAGTACGAGCGGCTCGATGACCTGCTGGCCGAGATGGGCCCGCAGAGCATGGATGTCGCCAAGCTCGAAGGTTTCCTGACTGCTCTCGTGATCGGCCCCGCCGACGCGGCGCAGGAAACGTGGCTGCCTGCGGTCTGGGGCGGCGCGTCCGGCAACGACGAGGCGGCCGCGCTGGTCTTGCGTCACCACGACTACATGCGCGTGTGGATGCAGAAGGATCCCGGTAGCTTTGAACCTATCTTCGATTGCGGCGGCACCTGGACTGCGGAGGCATGGTGCGCGGGCTTTATGGCCGGCGTGTCCCTTGCGCCGGACGCCTGGGCGCCGCTGCGCGCGCAGCAGCCGGCTTTGCTGGTGCCTTTCCAGGCTCCCGTCAATGCGGCCAAAGTGACGCCGTCCGTCATCAAGATCAACGCCTTCTTCCACGCGCCGCAACCCAAGGTGGAAAAAGCCGGCCGCAACGACCCTTGCCCTTGCGGCAGCGGCAAGAAGTTCAAGAAGTGCTGCGGCGCTTAAGCGCTTACACCTGGATCCAGGTCGTCTTCAACTCTGTGTATTTGTCGAAGGCGTGCAGCGATTTGTCCCGGCCGTTGCCTGACTGCTTGTAGCCGCCAAACGGCACCGTGATATCGTCGCCATCGTACTGGTTGACGTGCACGGTGCCCGCCTTCAGTGCGCGCGATGTGCGAATCGCTTTCGAAATATCCGAAGTCCATACCGCAGCGTGCAAGCCGTAAGGCGTGTCGTTCGCCTGCTTCACCGCTTCGTCCAGGTCCGCGAACGACAGCACCGACAGCACCGGGCCGAAGATCTCTTCGCGGGCAATCTTCATGGTGTTCTGCACGCCGTCGAACAGCGTCGGCTCGACATAGAAACCGCCGGTCTCCTTGCGCACGGCATTGCCGCCGGCGAGCAGCCTGGCGCCCTCCTCGCGGCCCGCATCGATATAGCCCATCACGGTCTTCATCTGGATTGAATCGACGATCGCTCCCATGACGGTCTTCTCGTCGAGCGGATCTCCGGGCGCATAATCGGGCACCATCTTCAGCGCCTTTTCCAGGAATTTGTCCTTGATCGACTCTTCCACAAACAGGCGCGATGGCGCGTTGCAGCTCTCGCCCTGGTTGAAGTAGATCGAGCCCACCGCTGCCGCAACGGCGGCATCAAGGTCAGGACAATCGGCGCAAACGATATTTGCCGACTTGCCACCCAGTTCCGTCCATGCATGCTTCAGGTTCGACTGCCCGGCCATCTGGATAATCTGCTTGCCCGTGCGGGTAGAACCGGTGAAGCCGATGCAGTCCACGTCCATATGCATTGCCAGCGCCGCGCCAGCCTCGTTGCCGTAGCCGGGCAATACATTGAACACGCCAGCAGGAATGCCCGCCTCCGTCGCCAGCTCCGCCAGGCGCAGCGCCGACAGCGGCGATTTTTCGGAAGGCTTGAGTATCACGCTATTGCCTGCGGCAAGCGCGGGAGCGATCTTCCACGCTGCCATGAGCAGCGGATAATTCCACGGCACGATGGCCGCCACTACGCCGACCGGCTCGCGCGTGATCAGGGCCAGCGAATTGGCCGGGGTCGGCGCGATCTCGCCATACACCTTGTCGATCGCCTCGCCGTACCAACGGATGCAGTTGGCCGCCAGCGAAACGTCCACCACCAGGCTGTATTTGATCGGCTTGCCCATGTCGAGCGTTTCCAGCAGCGCCAGTT
The DNA here is from genome assembly GCF_058807935.1 of Pseudoduganella sp. GW821-FHT11H04. Classification (NCBI taxonomy): domain Bacteria; kingdom Pseudomonadati; phylum Pseudomonadota; class Betaproteobacteria; order Burkholderiales; family Oxalobacteraceae; genus Pseudoduganella; species Pseudoduganella sp. GW821-FHT11H04. The sequence goes on from NZ_JBXARE010000006.1 coordinate 134,470, forward strand.
CATCCTTGTTCTGCATCATCAGGTCGGCGAATTTTTGCAGCACGCGCTTGCGCTGCGCAGGCGCCTGGCTTGCCCAGCGCCCGCTCTCGAAAGCGCGGCGCGCCATGGCAACGGCGTGATCGACATCAGCTGCGTCACAGCGCGCCGTCTGCGACAGGTAGCGGCCATCGATGGGCGACAGATTGTCGAACTTGCGCTCGCCGCGGGCCCACGTACGCTCGCCGTTGATGAAGGCGCGGCCGTCGAGGGTCAGCGCCTTGGCGCGTTCGTGCCAGTTGATCGTTTCTTTCGCCATGGCTTACATCCATCCTCTCTGCTGCAAGTCCGCATAGGTATCGTCAAGGCAGCGCCGGATCAGGGCCACCATTTCGTCGATCTGCTTGCGTGTCATCACCAGCGGCGGCGCAATGATCATGCGGTCGCCCACGGCGCGCATGATCATGCCGTTGTTGAACATATAGCCGCGGCACACCATGCCCACTTCCAGCTTGGGGTCGAAGTATTCGTGGCCGTGGATGGTTGGCCCCTTGCGCCGCACCAGGTTAAGGCCGGCCACAAAGCCGCAGCTATTGGCATAGCCCACCAGAGGGTGGTCAGCGAGGGTGGCGAAGCGCTGGGCCAGGTATGGCCCGGTGTCTTCCCGCACACGCTGTACCAACTGCTCTTCCTCAAGGATGCGGATAGACTCCAGCGCGGCCGCGCAAGCGACCGGGTGGCCGGAGTATGTGAAGCCGTGCGTGAACTCGCCGCCCTGACCGATGAGAACCTCCGCCACGCGTTCGCCAACCAGCACGCCGCCTAGCGGGATATAGCCCGAGGTGACGCCTTTCGCGAAGGTGATCAGGTCCGGTTTGATGCCGAACAGCTCACTCGCGAACATTTGCCCGGTGCGGCCAAAGCCCGTGATGACTTCATCGGCGATGATAAGGATGCCGTACTTGTCGCAGATGCGCTGGATCTCCGGCCAGTAGGTGCCCGGCGGGATCACTACGCCGCCCGCACCCTGGATTGGTTCGCCGATGAAGGCCGCTACCTTTTCCGGGCCGACGTCGAGGATTTTCTGCTCCAGCCACGAGGCAGCCTCGATGCCGAATTCGTCCTCCGTCATGCCGCGCCCCGCTTCCAGGTAGTTCGGCTGACGGATATGCACGATGCCGGGGATCGGCAGGCCGCCCTGTGCATGCATGCCCTCCATGCCGCCCAGCGAAGCACCGGCCATGGTGCTGCCATGGTAAGCGTTAAAGCGGCTGATGATGGTGTGGCGGCCCGGCTGCCCTTTCAAGTCCCAATAGCGGCGCACCATGCGCACATTGGTGTCGTTCGCCTCCGAGCCGGAGCCGGTGAAGAACACATGCCGGAATCCCGGCGGCGCGATCTCGGCCAGCTTGGCGGCCAGCTGCACCGCCGGCACATTAGTGGTGTTGAAGAAGCTGTTATAGAAGGGCAGCGTCTCCATCTGCTCGAACACCGCCTTGGAAATGCTGTGCCGCCCATAGCCAAGATTGACGCACCAAAGGCCGGACATGCCGTCCAAAATCTTCTTGCCTTCCGAATCCCACAGGTAGATGCCTTCGCCGCGCACCATCACGCGCACGCCGCGCTCGCCGAGCGCCTTATGGTCGGTGAAAGGATGCAGGTAATGGGCGTGGTCTCGCGCCTGGATCGTCTTTGTATCGTCCATGATCGCCTCCTCAGACGTGCAGCAGCAGGTGCTCGCGCTCCCACGGGCTGATGACGGTCATGAACTCCTGGTGTTCCAGGTCCTTGATGGCGGCGTAGACGTCGATGAAACGTTCGCCCAGCACGAAGCGCAGCTTGTCTTCTGCGCGCAGGATGCTCAAAGCTTCCGGCAAGCCTTGCGGCAGCTCGTACTTCATGTCGTAGGCGCTGCCCATGGTCGGCGCAGTCGGCTCCAGCCCTTCGGTCATGCCGAGATAGCCGCAGGCCAAGGTAACCGCCAATGCCAGGTAAGGATTGGCGTCCGCGCCAATGATGCGGTTCTCTACCCGCCGGTCCTGCACACCCGCTTCCGGCACACGGAAACCGACGGTGCGGTTGTCCATGCCCCACTGGATATTGATCGGCGCTGCCGTATGACGCACGAGGCGGCGATAGGAATTCACATACGGCGCCACAATCGCCAGGGCGCTAGGCATATAGCGTTGCAGGCCGCCGATATAGGCCTTGAACAATTGCGATGGCGAGCCATCCTGGTTGCTGAAGATATTCCAGCCGCTGCGCGCATCGACCACGCTCTGGTGGATGTGCATTGCCGATCCCGGCTCGCCCGCCATGGGCTTGGCCATGAAGGTGGCGTACATATGGTGCTTCAGCGCTGCTTCGCGCAAGGTGCGCTTGAAGAAGAACACCTTGTCGGCCAGGCCAAGCGGCTCGCCGTGCAGGAAGTTGATCTCCATTTGCCCGGCGCCGATTTCGTGGATCAGGGTATCCACGTCCAGGCCCATCATGTCGCAGTAATCGTAGATGTCCTCGAACAGCGGATCGAACTCGTTCACCGCATCGATGCTGTACACCTGGCGGCTGGTTTCGGCGCGGCCGCTGCGGCCGATTGGCGCCTTCAGCGGCAAATCGGGATCGGAGTTTTTGTCGGTCAGGTAGAACTCAAGTTCCGGCGCAACGATTGGGCACCAGCCCTTGTCTTCATACAGCTTGAGCACCCGGCGCAGCACTGAGCGCGGCGCGAAATCAACCAGCCTGCCATCGCTGAAATAGCAGTCGTGGATCACTTGCGCAGTTGGGTCGGCCGCCCACGGCACCATGGTGATGGTGGTGGGGTCGGCCTTCAGGATCATGTCTCTGTCGGTGCTGGAAATGGCGCGATCATAGGCATCATCCTCTGTTGGATAATTGCCGGTGACGGTCATGCCGAGCACCGCTTCAGGAATGCGCATGCCGCGCTCCTGGGTGAATTTACCGCGTGGGAGAATTTTGCCGCGAGCGACGCCCGTAAGGTCAGGGACCAGGCACTCGATCTCGGTGACTCGCTTTTCATTGAGCCACTCGTCCATATCGGTATAACTAAAATTTTCGCGAATTGCCATCGCTTCCTCTCAGGTAGTTTAGAAAATGCACTACTGAAGGAAAGCTACCTAAGGGATGCGGTCCCTATGAACGCGGCAAGCAAGGCCAAAGGCGCTGAACAGGCGCATGGAATCGTGATTCTCTTCCACGCGCCATTCCGGATGCCATTGAACCGCTAGCGAAAATGCGGGAGAACCCGTGATGGAATAAGCCTCGATCACGCCGTCGTCTGAGCGCGCCTCGACGTGCAGGCCTGGTGCGAGGCGATCGATGCCCTGCCCGTGCAGGGAGTTCACTTGTATTTCGCTAGCACCATCCAGGATATGCACCAGCAAACCTCCCGCTTCGAGTTTGATGCGGTGGGCGGCGCCGTATTGCTGCTCCAATGTCTGCGCTTTGTCTTCGCGATGATCAAAGTAGCCGGGCACCGTATGCAAGGCCTGGTGCAGTGTGCCGCCCAGCGCCACATTCACTTCCTGGAAGCCGCGGCAAATCGCCAGCAGCGGAATGCCGTGGGCCAGCGCGGCGCGGATCAATGGCAAAGTGGTCGCATCGCGCGCGGGATCTTGCGGCAGCGATGGATCAAGCGTGTCCTGCCCATACAGGCGCGCCTGCACATTGGAGGCGGCGCCGGTCAGCATAATGCCGTCGGCAATTGCGAGCAGGCTTTCAATATCCGTGTTCTCCCCCAATGGAGGGATCAGCAGCGGCTGACAGCGTGCTCCCACAGCCACCGCATCAACGTATTTGTTTTGTGCGGCGTAGCTGGGATGTGAGCCTATTTTATGGCTGCAGGCGGGGACCAGTACGATGGGGCGGCGCATTTTAGTCTTCGGTAACTATCAGTGTGCAGTTTGATCTTATTCCCAATTTGCGAATGTGGCAACCGTGCGGGGTGATACCCGTTATACTGGATTTTTACTTTGGAGGTGAATCATGCTGACCCTGAAAGATCCAAGCCTTCTGCGCCAACAGTGTTTTATCGCTGGCCAATGGTGCGATGCCGACGGGGGCGCAACGATCAACGTCACCAATCCTGCGACGGGCGAATCCCTTGGTACTGTGCCGAAAATGGGCGCCGCCGAAACCCGCCGCGCCATCGAAGCGGCGAATGCCGCATGGCCTGAATGGCGCAAAAAACCGGCCAAGGTGCGCGCTGCCATCCTGCGCAAATGGAATGACCTGATCCTCGCGAATGCCGACGACCTGGCGGCGCTGATGACGGCGGAACAAGGCAAGCCGCTGGCCGAATCCAAAGGCGAAATCACTTACGCCGCATCGTTCATCGAATGGTTTGGTGAAGAAGCCAAGCGCATTGCCGGCGAAACCCTGACGTCGCCGTGGCCCGATAAGCGTGTCGTCGTAACGCGCGAGCCGATTGGCGTGAGCGCGGCTATCACGCCGTGGAATTTTCCTTCCGCGATGATCACGCGTAAAGCCGGTCCTGCATTGGCAGCGGGGTGTCCGATGGTGGTCAAGCCTGCGGAGCTCACACCGTTTTCGGCGCTGGCGCTGGCCGTGCTGGCGGAACGTGCAGGCGTGCCCGCGGGCGTGTTCAGCGTAATCACCGGTGCCTCGCGTGAAATCGGCGGCGAGATGACTTCCAATCCTATCGTGCGCAAACTCAGTTTTACCGGCTCCACCGCAGTTGGCCGGCTATTGATGGAACAGTGCGCACCGACGATCAAGAAGCTATCGCTGGAACTGGGCGGCAATGCGCCCTTCATCGTATTCGACGATGCGGACCTGGATGCTGCGGTCGAAGGCGCGATCGCTTCCAAGTACCGCAATGCCGGCCAGACTTGCGTGTGCGCGAACCGCATCTACGTGCAGGATGGGGTGTACGACAGTTTCGCCTCCAAGCTGGTGGAAGCGGTGCGCAAGCTCAAGGTCGGCAACGGCGCCGACGACGGCGTGACGCAAGGCCCGCTGATCGAAGAGAAGGCCGTCGTTAAAGTGGAAGAGCATATCGCCGATGCTCTGGGCAAGGGCGCACAATTGCTCTTGGGCGGCAAACGCCATGAGCTGGGGCACAGCTTCTTCCAGCCTACTGTTCTCGCGAACGTGAATGCCGGCATGCTGGTGGCGCACGAAGAAACCTTTGGCCCGTTGGCGCCGCTGTTCCGCTTCAAGAGTGATGAGGAAGCGGTGGCGTTGGCCAACGATACCGAGTTTGGACTTGCAGCGTACTTCTACTCCCGCGACATCGGCCGCATCTGGCGCGTGGCGGAAGGACTGGAGAGCGGCATGGTGGGCGTCAACACCGGCCTGATTTCGACCGAGATCGCGCCGTTCGGCGGCGTGAAGCAATCGGGCCTGGGCCGCGAAGGTTCGACGCACGGCATCGAGGACTACCTTGTCATCAAATACATCTGCATGGGCGGGATTTAATTCCCGAAGTGGACCATGTGCTCCACGTGCACCTTGATCTCGCCATTCAGGCCGGCGAGTTCCTTGCGTAATTCGCGCGCGGATTCGTCGCCGATACCTTCAACGGTAATACAGTGATCGTAATGGCCGCCACGGCGCGAGATAACCCACTTCTCGATCGTCGCGTTTGAGTTTTTCAGGATCGAATCAAGCTGGCCGGCGACAGGCTCATTGGAACCCAGCGACAGGTGGAAGGTATGGGTGAGGCGGAACTGGTCGCGCCATGCGCTGAGGTCTTGGGCTGGGGTGTAGGACGCTTGAATGCTCATGGTTTTCTCCTGAACTCTTGGCTCGATTCGGAGCAATCCATGTGCGCCCGCTTCGTTGCCGTTAATAGGCCGCATCGCCGTGATGGCTTCCACCTTGCCCGGGTAGGCAGGTTGGCGTCGGATAAACCGACTCTTGATGCAAATCAGTCAATACACCGTCTTGTTGTACAAGTCCGATATACAGAACAGTGCGTTCAATATAACGGAATTCTTTTAGGCACGCAACCGCTCTTTATTTTGATATCAGACATGCAATAGCAGGTGCTCGCGTTCCCAAGGGCTGATCACGCGCATGAATTCCCGGTGCTCCAGCTCTTTCACGGCGGCGTAGACGTCGATGAAGCGTTCGCCCAGCACCTGGTGCAGCTGTTCTTCCGCCCTGAGCGCACGCAGTGCATCGGGAAGACCTTGCGGTAGTTCGTATTCCATATCGTAGGCGCTGCCTGCCGTGGGGCCGGTGGGTTCGATCTGTCCAGTCATGCCGAGGTAACCGCAGGCCAGCGTGACCGCCAGCGCGAGGTAGGGGTTGGCATCGGCGCCAATGATGCGGTTCTCGATACGGCGGTCCTGCACGCCCGATTCGGGCACGCGGAAGCCGACGGTGCGGTTGTCCATCCCCCACTGGATATTGATCGGCGCCGCCGTGTGGCGCACAAGTCGGCGGTAGGAATTCACGTAAGGCGCTGCTATCGCCAGTGCAGCAGGCATGAAGCGTTGCAGGCCGCCGATGTAGTACTTGAACAGCTGGGATGGGGCGCCATCTTCATCGCTGAAAATATTCTTCCGCGTGCTGCAATCGAGCACGCTCTGGTGCACGTGCATCGCCGATCCGGGTTCCCCGGCCATGGGCTTGGCCATGAAGGTGGCGTACATGTGGTGCTTGATGGCCGCTTCGCGCAAAGTGCGCTTGAAGTAGAAGACGTTGTCGGCAAGGCCAAGCGGTTCGCCGTGCAGGAAGTTGATCTCCATTTGTCCTGCGCCGATTTCGTGGATCAGGGTGTCGACGTCGAGGCCCATCATGTCGCAATAGTCGAAGATGTCTTCGAACAGCGGGTCGAATTCGTTGACTGCGTCGATGCTGTAGACCTGGCGGCTGGTTTCGGCGCGGCCGCTGCGGCCAATGGGCGCTTTCAGCGGCAGGTCCGGATCGGAATTCTTGTCGGTCAGGTAGAACTCCAGCTCGGGTGCGACGATGGGGCACCAGCCTTTGTCTTCATATAGTTTGAGTACGCGGCGCAGCACGGAGCGCGGCGCAAAGTCGACCAGGCGGCCGTCGGCGAAATAGCAATCGTGGATCACTTGCGCGGTCGGGTCGGTGGCCCAGGGCACCATTGTGATGGTGCTGGGATCGGCCTTGAGCACCATGTCGCGGTCAGTCGGTGAAATGGCGCGGTCGTAGGCGGCATCGTCTTGCGGGGAGTTGCCGGTGACGGTCATGCCGAGCACCGCTTCAGGGATGCGCATGCCCCGCTCTTCGGAAAATTTCGCCCTCGGCACGATCTTGCCGCGTGCGACGCCGGTTAGGTCCGGCACCAGACATTCTATTTCGGTGACTCGTTTTTCGTTGAGCCACTCGTCCATGTCCGTGTAGGTAAAGTTGTCACGGATGCTCATGATGCGCTCCCATGACAACTTTAGCACAGGCAGGTTTTACGCGGTTTCCTCCACCCGTACTTCACTCAGCAGTTTCTTCAGCTCAGGCACGCAGGAGCCGCAGTTGCCGCCTGCTTTCACACAGGCCGTAATCTGGGCCGGCGTGGTGAGGTTCTGTTCGCGGATGGCGTTACAGATGGTGTTGCGGCCAACGCCGAAGCAGGAGCAGACCGTTGGTCCGGTATCGGCGCCTGCCGCGATTGGACGGCCCGCCAGCAGGGCCGCGCGGTCGGCCATTTCCAACTTCGGTTTGTCGAACAGGCTGGCCAGCCATTGGCGGGCCGGCAGGTCGGGACGGGCCGAGAGGAAGATGCATTGTGCGATGCGGTCGTCGACCAGGTGTACGGCGCGGAATACGCCGGAGGTGCGGTCGGAGTATTCGAGCCAGTCGGCATCGTCGTCTTTGATGCCGAGCAGCTTGCGCGCCCATGTTCCAAAGTCGTCGATGGAGTTTCGTCCGGCCAGTTCGTAGCGCTGGAAGTCTTTACCTTGCACCTTGGTCCAGTAGGCCAGCGCGTCCAACTGGAGCGGGTCGCGGCTCAGGATAAAGCCGTGCCATTTGACCGGGAAGCGGTCGACGATTACAGGCGTGTGCTTGAATTCCGGCTCGCCGGAGACAGGGTCCACCACCGGGTTCACCACGGCGCCGACACGGGCGTCCGAGGCTGTCTGGTTGTTCCAGTGGATAGGCACGAAGGCGCTGCCGCGTGCGATGCCGCCGCCGTGTTGCACACGGGCGATCATGCTGCCCCACTGGCTGGTGATGCGTGCCAGTTCGCCATCCTTCACGCCGCATAGCAGCGCGTCCTGCGGGTGCATGTCGATGAAGGACTCGGAGATGTGGTCGGCCAGCTTCGGCGCACGGCCGGTGCGGGTCATGGTGTGCCAGTGGTCGCGTACGCGGCCGGTGTTCAGTGTAATCGGGTATTCGACATCCGGCATGTTGACCGGAGCACGCGGCACAGTAGCCACGAAGCGCGCGCGGCCATCGGCGTGCGAGTAGCGACCGTCGGCGAAGGGGCGCTCCACTGCTGGCGCGTCGACAGATGCGATGGCGGGCCATTGCGTCGGCTGCAGTGCGTCGTAGGCGGATTCACCGAGCGTGCCGAGGGCGCCGATATCGAAGGCGCGCGGCAGTTCGGCGGCGCTGTTGCGGAAGGCGCTCAGGCGCGCGTGTTCGGTGAAGATTTCTGCGGCGCTGGCGTAGCCAAAGCCGTCATAGCCCATGCGCAGCGCGAACTGCGACAGGATCAGCCAGTCCGCCCTCGCCTCGCCCGGTGCGGGCAAGAAGGCGCGCTGGCGCGAAATGCGGCGCTCGGAGTTGGTGACCGTGCCATCCTTCTCGCCCCAGGCCAGGGCCGGCAGCAGAACGTCGGCGTAGGCGTTGGTGTCGGTATCGCGCACCACGTCGGAAACAACCACCAGCTCGCAGCGTTCCAGCGCGCGGCGCACCTGGTCTGCATTCGGCAAGCTGACTACCGGGTTCGTGGCGATGACCCACACCGCTTTTACCTTACCCGCTTCGATGGCCTCGAACAGGTCGACCGCCTTCAATCCCGGGCGCGAAGCGATGCGCGGCGATTCCCAGAAAGTCTGCACCGCGTCGCGGTGGGTGGCGTTGTCCAGGTCCATGTGCGCAGCAAGCATGTTCGCCAGGCCGCCCACTTCGCGGCCACCCATGGCATTCGGTTGGCCGGTGATCGAGAACGGGCCCATGCCCTGCTTGCCGATACGGCCGCCGATCAGGTGGCAGTTGATGATGCTGTTCACCTTGTCCGTGCCCGCACTGGACTGGTTCACGCCCATCGAGAAGCCCGTGATCACTTTCGCGGTCGCAGCGAAGGACTCGTAGAATTCCATCAGGTCTTGCAGGTTGAGGCGGCAGGCGCGCGCCACCTCTTCCGGCGTCAACGTGGCGGCGGCCAGTGCTCCGTCCAGGCCATTGGTGTGAGCGGCGACGAAATCGGCATCGACGGCGCCAATGCTCGAGAGATAGGCCAGCAGGCCGTTGAACAGCCAGACGTCGGTGCCCGCCTTAATCGGCAGGTGCAGGTCGGCCAGCTCGCAGGTGGCGGTACGGCGCGGATCGACCACCACGATCTTCATGTCGGGACGCGCTTCCTTCGCGCGCGTCAGGCGCTGGAACAGGATCGGGTGGCACCAGGCCAGGTTGGAGCCGACCAGCACGACCATGTCGGCGTGATCGATATCCTCGTAATTGACCGGCACCACGTCTTCGCCGAACGCGCGCTTGTGGCCGGCCACGGCGGACGACATGCACAGGCGCGAGTTGGTGTCGATATTGGCGCTGCCGATATAGCCTTTAACCAGCTTATTGGCGACGTAATAGTCCTCAGTCAGCAACTGTCCGGAGACGTAGAAGGCCACGGCATCCGGGCCATGCTCGTCAATGATCGCGCGCCATTTGTCGGCGACGTGGTCTAGCGCCTCGCCCCATGCCACGCGGTGCAGCGAACCGTCGCCGCCACGCTCGCGCAACATCGGGTACAGCAAGCGGCCTTCGAGACCGATCGTCTCGCTCAGCGCCGAGCCTTTCACGCACAAACGCCCCTGATTGGCGGGATGCGCGGCATCGCCGGCAATATCAAACCCGCCATCCTCACGCGGTGTCGCTGTGACACCGCAACCAACTCCACAATAGGCGCACGTCGTCTTAATCATGAATTCACGCAGCCTGCGCGCAAAGCGCCTGCCCAAACAAAAGATGGTTGCGCATCGACGAGATGTCGGTGCGGTTCTGGATCAGGTCGAAGTACCATGGGCCGTCCTGCACGTCGCCATACAGTACGGCGCCGGTCACGCGGCCGCCATCCAGCACCAGGCGCTTGTACACGCCGCGGCGCGGATCGCGCAGCACCAGGTCTTCGCTGCCTTCGCCACCGATAAAGTCGCCAACCGAATACAAGTCCACACCCGTCACCTTCAGGCGGGTTGGCGTTGCCTGCTGCACGTAGCGGCGGTGGCCAGCACCTGCCAGGTGGGCGGCGCACACGCGCGCCTGCTCCCAGATCGGCGCCACCAAACCGAAAGTGGAGCGGCGGTGCTGCACGCATTCACCGACAGCATAGATGCGCGGGTCGAAAGTTTGCAGGGTATCGTCCACCACGATGGCGCGCTCGCAATGCAGGCCGCTGCGGCGGGCCAGCTCGATGTTCGGACGCACGCCGGCGGTCATCACCACCAGGTCGGCCGGAATCTCGCTGCCATCGGCAAAGCGCACGGCGGTCACGCGGTCGGGGCCGACGATTTCGCTGGTCTGCGCTTCCATCCGGAAGACCAGGCCTTTGGTTTCCAGCGCCTTTTGCAGCAATTGCGCCGCAGGCTTGTCGAGCTGCTGGTTCATCAGCGTCTCGGTCACGTGCACTACGGTGACGTGCATGCCCTGGCGCTGCAAGCCGTTGGCGGCTTCCAGGCCAAGCAGGCCGCCGCCAATCACCACGGCGTGGCGATGGCTGCGCGCCGCTTCCAGCATCGATTCGACGTCCTGGATATCGCGGAATGCCAGGACGCCCGGCAACTGGTGGCCCGGCACAGGAATGATGAAAGGACGCGAACCGGTAGCGATCAGCAGGCGGTCATAGCGCACTTCCAGCCCCGAGCGAGCGCGCACCAGGCGGCGCTTGCGGTCGATGTATTCAACCGGATCGCCCGCATGCAGGGTGATATTGTTTTTCTCGTACCACTCGCGTGTATTGAGCATGATGTCATCGACCGTCTTCTCGCCTGCCAGCACCGGCGAAAGCAAGATGCGGTTGTAGTTGCCGTGCGGTTCCGCACCGAAAACGGTGATGTCGTACATGTCACGATCGAGCTTGAGCAGCTCCTCGACCGTGCGCATGCCGGCCATACCGTTGCCGATGACGACCAGGGCGGGCTTCATGCCCCGACCCAGACCTTTCCGCCTTCGATGCGTGCTGGCCAGGTTGGCACGGAATGCTCCGGCGCTTCCAGGCATTCGCCGGTTTGCAGGTCGAAGTGGTGCTTGTAGATCGGCGAGGCGACAACCAGGCGTTCGCCCAGGTTGCCCACCAGACCGCGCGACAGCACGGATGCTTCGGAGTTCGGGTCGTAATTGCCGATCGCGAAGACGCGGCTATCGTCGCCGTCGTTCATGCGGAAGACGGCAACTTGCTGGCCTTGCAGCAGTGCGCACACGCCGGTGTTCGGGACGATTTCTTCGACGCCGCAGACTGCGGTCCAGGCGGAAGCTTGGGTATCACGGTGCATGGTCTCTCTCCTCAGGCGATGGCTTTGATTGGGATGCTCTTGCGTTCTTCCACGGTGGCTGGACGGATCTGGCCGCGCTCCTCCATGAAGACCACATTGCTGTCTGCATCCGGGCTGTTGACGAAATGGCGGAAGCGGGCGCGCGTTTCTGGATTGTTGACGGCCTCTTTCCATTCGCAGGCGTAGGTATCGACCACGCGCTGCATGTCTTCTTCCATCTCGGCGTTGATGCCCAGCTTGTCCTGGATGATCACGTCCTTCAGGTAATCCAGGCCGCCTTCCAGGTTTTCACGCCAGGTGCTGGTGCGCTGCAGGCGGTCCGCGGTGCGGCTGTAGAACATGAGGAAGCGGTCGATGTAGGCCACCAGGGTTGCCTTGTCCAGGTCCGACGCAATCAGCTCGGCGTGGCGCGGCTTCATGCCGCCGTTGCCGCATACGTACAGGTTCCAGCCCTTTTCAGTGGCGATAATGCCCACGTCCTTGCCCTGCGCTTCGGCGCACTCGCGGGTGCAGCCGGAAACGCCGAACTTGATCTTGTGCGGAGTGCGCAAGCCCTTGTAGCGGTTTTCCAGCTCGATGGCCAGGCCGACGGAATCGTCCACGCCATAGCGGCACCAGGTGGAGCCGACGCAGGATTTCACGGTACGCAGCGACTTGCCGTACGCGTGGCCGGTTTCAAAGCCGGCAGCGATCAGTTCTTCCCAGATCTCAGGCAACTGCTCGACGCGGGCGCCGAACAGGTCGACGCGCTGGCCGCCTGTGATCTTGGTATACAGGCCGTACTTCTTGGCGACCTGACCGACGGCGATCAGGCCTTCCGGAGTTACTTCGCCGCCCGGCATGCGCGGCACCACCGAGTAGGTGCCGTCTTTCTGGATGTTACCCAGGAAGTAGTCGTTCGAGTCCTGCAGGCTGGCGTGCTCCTTCTTCAGCACGAAATCGTTCCAGCAGGTGGCAAAGATGCTTGCCGCCAGCGGTTTGCAGACGTCGCAGCCCAAGCCCTTGCCGTGACGGTGCAGCAGGTCTTCGAAGGACTTGATCTGGCCGACGCGGATCAGGTGGAACAGTTCCTGGCGCGAGTGCGGGAAGTGTTCGCAGACATGGTTATTCACGTCCATGCCCTGCTTCTTCATCTCCGCCTTCATGATGGTGGTCACCAGCGGCACGCAGCCGCCGCAGGAAGTGCCGGCGTTGCAGCACTTCTTGATGGCGCCGATGCTGGTGGCGCCGTCGGCGACAGCGGCGCAGATGGCGCCCTTGGTGACGTCGTTGCAGGAGCAGATCTGTGCCGAATCCGGCAGCGAATCAGCGCCCAGGCCTGGCTTGGCTGATCCGTCCGATTGCGGCAGGATCAGGAATTCCGGCGCTTCCGGCAGTTCGATCTTGTTCAGCATCATCTGCAGCAGGGTGCCGTATTCGCCGGCATCGCCCACCATTACGCCGCCCAGCAGGAACTTGCCGCAGTCGGAGACCACGATCTTCTTGTACACTTGCTTGCGTTCATCGGTGAACTGGTAGCTGCGCGCACCTTCCGCCTTGGCGTGCGGGTCGCCGATGCTGGCCACGTCCACGCCCATCAGCTTCAATTTGGTGCTCATGTCGGCGCCGCCGAATTCAGCGCTGGTGTCGCCGCTGATGTGGCGCGCGGTGACGCGGGCCATGTCGTAGCCCGGGGCCACCAGGCCGAAGACCTGGCCGTTCCACAGTGCGCACTCGCCGATCGCGTACACGTCCGGGTCGCTGGTCTGGCACTGGTTGTTGATCGAGATGCCGCCGCGCGGGCCGACTTCCAGGCCGCATTCGCGCGCCAGGTAGTCGCGAGGGCGAATACCGGCGGAGAAAACGATCATGTCGACGTCAAGGTGCGAACCGTCGGCGAACTGCATGCGATGGGCGCCGCTTTCGCCAGCCACGATGGCGGTGGTGTTCTTGCCGGTGTGGACGGTCACGCCCAAGTCTTCGATCTTCTGGCGCAGCACGCGGCCGCCGCCATCATCGACCTGCACGGCCATCAGGCGCGGTGCGAATTCAACGACGTGGGTTTCCAGGCCCAGGTCTTTCAGCGCCTTGGCGCATTCCAGGCCGAGCAAGCCGCCGCCGATCACCACGCCGGTCTTGGAACGGGCGCCGCATTCCTGCATCGCTTCCAGGTCTTCAATGGTGCGGTAGACGAAGCAGTCCTTGCGATCCTTGCCTTCGATCTGTGGCACGAAGGGGAAGGAGCCGGTGGCGATCACCAGCTTGTCGTAAGGGAGCACTTCGCCGCTGTTGGTGGTGACGGTGTGCGCAACGCGGTCGATGGCAACGGCGCGGCCATTCAGCTTGAGCACCATATCGTCGCGGTCGAAGAAGCCTTCTTCCACCAGCGACAGTTCCTCTGCGCTCTTGCCGCTGAAGAATTCGGACAGGTGCACACGGTCATATGCCGGGCGCGGTTCTTCGCACAGGATAGTCACTTGGGCGCTGCCGGCCGGCAGCGATTTCAGGAACTGGTGGCCAACCATGCCGTGGCCGATGACGACGATCTTCTTCATGCTGCTGCTCCTGCGATTGCATTTTCTTTGACGGTGGATTCGCTGAAGCGGGCAGCCAGTGCGCACAGGGCGGAGATGGCAACCAGCACGCCGAGGATCCACAAGGTCTGCTGGGTGTTGCCCACCCCTTTCAGCAGGAAGCCCGCAGCCACCGCGCCCACGTTGCCGCCGGCGCCGATGATGCCGGCCACGCCACCCAGGGCGCGCTTGTCGACGAAGGGCACCAGGGCGTAAGTCGCGCCGCATGCCATGTGGGTGAACAGGCCGAACACCAGCATCGCAATCACAGCGAACATCACGCTGTCCGCTTTGGAGAAGAACAGCAGGCCGATGCCCTCGCCCAGCATCATTACGAACAGCAGGGTGACGCGGCTATTCAGGCTGCCACGGTAGGCGGCCTTGTCGGAAACGTAGCCGCCCAGGGCGCGGGCAAACAGCGCCAGCAAGCCGAAGCTGCCCGCTGCCATGCCGGCCTGCGGCAAGGACAGCTTGAAGGTGTCGACGTAATACGTTGCGGCGATGTTGTGGATGAAGATCTCCACGCCGAAGCAGGCGCCGTAGGTGACGAACAGCAGCCATACGCGGTAGTTTTGTGCGGCCAGCTTGAAGCTCGCCCAGCCGCCCTTCTTGCCGCCTTCCAGCTCGACGCCGGCAGCGCGCAGGTCGGCATAGTTACCTTCCGGGCAGTCCTGGGTGAAGCGGTAGTAGACGAAGGCCATGATGAGCATCAGCACGCCCGGCACCATCAGGGCGGCGCGCCAGCCCAAGGTTTCATTCACGCCCAACAGGACCATGGCGGCCATGATCATCGGCATAGTGGACTGCACCACGCCGCCGCCTGCATTGCCCCAGCCGGCGGCTGCCGCGTTGGCGGTGCCGACCACGTTCGGCGCGAACATGACCGAGGTATGGTACTGGGTGATGACGAAGCTGGCGCCCACCGCACCGATCAGGAGGCGGAAGAACAGGAAGCTCTCATAAGTCTGCGCAGCGGCAACGCCCAGCACAGGGAGGGCGCCAAGCAGCAGCAGGCCGGTGTAGGCCTTGCGCGGGCCGTATCGATCGCACAACGGGCCAATCACCAGGCGCACGATGATCGTGATCGCCACCGCTGCGATATTGATGTTAGCGATTTGCGCTGGAGTCAGGCCGAATTCGCCCTTAATCACCGGCATCAGTGGCGCGCAGGCGAACCACGCGAAGAAGCAGACGAAGAAGGCCATCCAGGTGAGGTGGAAGGCACGCATCTGCGGCGTTGAGAACGAAAACAATTTGATGCTGGTCGCTTTGGCCATGTCGTTATCCCTGAAAACAAAAAGGCGTCCGCACAGCCGCTCCTATCGAAGGAGCGCTGCGCGGACGCCGTTGTCCGGTTTTGCCGATCCTCCGTTAGATCGACCCTTTACCTATGCTTTGCAAGAGCTGTGCCAGCCTGTTTGAGGGGGAAATGCGGGGCAAACGCATTCGAAACATGCCTGCGAACCATGGTTTCGCTATCTGGCGGTGCACCGCGCCCAAGAATGGTGCACCGCAATAGCGCACGCACCGGTGCACACCTTGGTGCGCGGGTCAGGCGTTGGCCGCCTGCAGCGCGGCTTTAACCATGTCGTCGATTTCCGTGGTGATATTCGACAGCACCCCGGCCACCACCGCGAATTCGCGTCCGGCGTGACCGGCGCGCGCCGCCACCACGCGGGCATTGAAGGTAACCATCTTGGCCTGGCGAGCAATGGTCTCGATCTCCGTGATCACGCCGCGCAATTGCCTTTTCATCAGGATTGCGTGCTTCTTGGACTGCTCTTCGTAGATGGCCGTGATCTGGTTGAGCACCGACAGCACCGGCGTGGCGGAGGCCACCAGCTGCTCCAGCGCCGGGCCGGGTTTGCCCCTGTCCAGCGCGCGCTGGGCCAGTTCGATGAATGCGGCAATCTGGCGCGCGCCATCGGGGCGGCCATGATAGGCGTCCTGGAGCTCGGGGCAGAAGATGCCCGGCAAGGCATCACTGCCGTTCAAAAGCGTGTGGTGAGCGTCGCGGAAAAGCTTGAGCGCATCGCGCGCCGTTTCGGCGGCGCCTTCCTGGCCCTGGGCCGCAAGCACGGCGTACAGCACCAGCCTTTGCGATGTGAAACGGCGGCGGCCGGACAGGTTGATCAATGCTCCAAATACTTCGCCCGACAAGGGCTTGGCCGGCTCCTGCATGGATTCTCCTTCGCTACATGTGAATGTCGAAGGACCCTGCATAGCGCTCGGGGTCCTTGCCATCCCAGGTGGTTCCGTCCATCAGCACCGAGCTGCGCAAGGTGCTGGCGGGGATTGGAGTCTCCGTTATTTCCGCCGCCTCTTTATAGAGTGCGGTCTGGTGAATCTTGAGGGCCACGCCTAGATAATCCGGCGAGGCTTTGAGCAAGCCCCAGCGCTTCTGCTGGGTCATGAACCACATGCCATCCGACAGGTAAGGGAAATTGGCTGCGCCTTCGTGGTGGAAGCGCATACTGTGCGCGTCCTCCCAGCTGCGGCCCATGCCATCCTCGTAATGGCCGAGGATGCGCTGCCAGATGACGTCCTTGCCCGTATTGACGTATTGGATGGCGGAGATGATTTCGGCCATTGCCATGCGGTTGGTGGTGCTGGCGTCGATCCAGCGGCTGGCTTCCAGCACGGCGGCCACCAATGCGCGTGCAGTATTGGGATTGCGGCGCACGAAATCGGCAGTCGTTGCGAGAACCTTTTCCGGATGGTCCGGCCAGATTTGCTGGCTGGTGGCGATGGTCACGCCCACGCCGTCCATCACAGCACGGTGGTTCCAAGGTTCGCCGGCGCAAAAGCCGTCCATGTGGCCGGCTGCCAGGTTGCTCGCCATCTGGGAAGGCGGCACGGTGAGCACGCGCGCCTCGCGTAGCGGATGCACGCCGTGCGCCGCCAGCCAGTAGTAAAGCCACATGGCGTGCGTGCCGGTCGGGAAAGTCTGGGCCCAGCGCAGTTCGCGCTGATGCGACAGGGCGGCGACGGCAGCACCGTCGCGTACGCCCTGGTCGACCAGGCGGCGCGATAGCGTGATGGCCTGGCCGTTGCGATTCAAATTCATCAAGATTGCCAAGTCGCGCCGCGCCGAGCCTATGCCGAGATGAGTTGCATAGACAAGCCCATACAGCGCGTGGGCTGCATCCAGCTCGCCGGTCAGCAGCTTGTCGCGCACGCCGGCCCAGGATGTTTCCTTGCTTAATACGATACGGATGCCATGCTTGCGGTCCAAGCCCAGTACAGCCGCCATCACCAGCGACGCGCAATCGGTCAGCGGGTTAAAGCCAATCCTGACGATGTCTTTTTCAATCTGCATACTTCACTCCTGCCGGCGACGCACCACAACGGTGCATTAACCGAGCAAATCCTCCGCGTCCAGGATGCGCTGCGCCAATTCGGCCAGCTTCAGGTTTTTGTTCATGGCCATGGTGCGCAGCTTCTGGAAAGCCTGGTCTTCGGACAGGCCCTGGCGCGCCATGAAAATGCCCTTGGCGCGGTCGATCAGCTTGCGCTCGGCCAGCTTCAAGCGAGTGCCTTCCAGCTCGTCAAGCAGCTTCTGTTCCTGCTTGAAACGGGCCATTGCCACGTTCAGTACAGGCTTGATGCGTTCGGGCTGCAAACCCGCCACCACATAGGCGGAAACCCCCGCCGCCATTGCCGCTTCCATGGAATCTGCCTTGTCGTCTTCGGTGAACATGACGATGGGGCGGCGCTCGTCGCGAGTGGCAATCACGATGTGTTCAAGCACGTCGCGCGCGTCCGATTCGGCGTCGACAATAATCATGTCGGGTTGCAGGCGGGCGATGTGTTCGGGCAGGTGAAAATCAGCTGCCAGCGAGGCCACGAGTTCGTACCCCGCCTCCGCCAAACCGGCGTTCAAGGCCTGTGCGCGTGCCTCACTTTCGTGCGCTGGGTGGATCAAAACGATGCGTAAATTGCGGCTCATACCCACACAGTTGCAAGAACCGCGCCAGCTTTCGCGTTAATATTCGGGCATGAACCGAACAATCGCTCCTCTTCACCTGGCGCTGGCCGCCATTGTCCTGATTGTGCTGGCCTGGTCCGGCATTGCCCCATATGACCGAGCTACCTGGTGGATGGAGGTGGCGCCGGCCTTGGTGGCCCTGCCGCTGATGGCGGCGACTTACCGCAGTTTCCGCCTGACGGACTTGCTGTACGCGCTGATTGCGGTGCACTGCGTGATCCTGATGGTGGGCGGCGCCTACACTTATGCGCGTGTGCCGCTCGGCTTCGACATGCAGCACTGGTTTGGACTCTCGCGTAATCCTTACGACAAGATTGGCCATTTTGCACAGGGCTTTGTGCCGGCCATGGTGGCGCGTGAAATCCTTCTGCGCGGCGCCTATCTGGAGCGCGGCAAGATGCTGTCGTTTATCGTGATCTGCATCGTGATGGCGATCAGCGCGGGCTATGAGCTGATCGAATGGGGGGCGGCAGTGGCGATGGGCCAGGGGGCCGATGAATTCCTCGGCACCCAGGGCGACCCGTGGGATACGCAATCCGATATGTTCATGGCGCTGATCGGCGGCACGGTCGCGCTGCTCACGCTGTCGGGCCTCCACAACCGCCAATTGGCGGAGCGCTAGCGTGCTGGCGTCCATCGTTCCGGTAATCCTGCTCATCATTCTGGGCGTGGCGCTGCGCCGTGCCCACTGGATGCCGGAAGACTTCTTTCCTTCGCTGGAAAAATTCTCTTACTACATCGCCTTTCCGGCATTGCTGTTTACCGGCATTGCAAAGCTGGACTTCTACGGCAGGCTGGCAGGCGAGCTGGCGCTGGCCACGCTGCTGCCGACTTTCATCGTCGTGGGGCTTGCCCTGCTCGTGCTCTTGTTCTGGCACGGACTGCCCGATACCAGCCGGTCGTCCGTCGTGCAAGGGGCGATGCGCCCCAACAGCTACTTTGGCATTGCTGTTTCCGCCCTCTTCTTCCCGCAGCAGACGGCCGCGCTAGTGATGCTGGCGCTGGCGCTTTGCCTGCCGGTGGTAAACATGCTGTCGGTCCTGGCGCTTTCCTGGTGGAGCGGTAGGAAGGCCGACCTGACCACAGTCGCTAAGACCCTGGTCACCAATCCCATCATCGTCTCCACGTTGGCTGGCATCGCTGCCAGCCTGCTTGGCCTGGCGTTTCCGGCGCCATTGATGAATACCCTCGACATCCTCGCCAAATCGGCGCTCGCGCTCGGGCTGGTATGCGTGGGCAGCGGGCTGGTATTTTCGCTGGATGGATTGCGGCCTGCGGCGCTTATCCTGACATCCTTTCTCAAATTGCTCGTGCTGCCGCTGGTGGCTTCGCGCGTATGCGTCGCGTTCGGGGTATCGGAACCGGTGGCGCTGGCAGCGTGCTTTTACTGCGCGCTGCCGACCGCTCCCAATGCCTACATCATGGCGCGCCAACTGGGAGGCGATGCGCGCCTGATGGCATCGCTCATAACTTTGCAAACTTTGCTGGCAGCTATAACGATTCCAGCGGCCACCTATTTTCGGTGAGTTAAGCGCGGATAGTAGTGGTGTAAAAAAATTGGCACGGGCGGTGTGCCCGTGCCGCAAAAAACTAGCCTGGCATGGGAGTGCCTGGCTGGTCAGAGAGACACTTTGAATTCGTCGAAGTCGACGAAGCCGCTTCCCTTGGCTTCCGATGCGGTGCCGAACAAGCCCATACGGGCCCCGACCCAGCGGCCAACGGAGGCGCTGAATGGTTTGCCAAAAGCCTGGTAAGTCTTGTTATCCAGGCTATAACTGAAGATGGTGCGGCCTCCTTCCATCACTTGCAAGCGCAGGTAGACACTGCGGGCGGTCAATGCGATACCGGCTTGCTCCTCGTCGCGGCAGCCGGCCATCGCCTTGTGGCAGGTGTTCAGCACCAGGCGGTTGGCGCCGCCTTTGCGCTGCACGCCGATCCAGGCGTAATCGAAGCCATACATCAGGAGGCCGGCGCTGTCGCCGTCGGCCAGGCCGGACAGGTCCATGCTTGCGGTGGCCGTAAATTCGGCGGCGGGAAGCTTTTGCAGCAGCAAGGCGGCGCGGTTCCACAGACTGCCCTGCTGCTGCGCCAATGCATCGTATTGACTGAACAGGCGCAAGTGGCCGGGCCGCGCCCGCAGCGAGTACCACTCGGGGCGCCAGTTGGCGTTCCATTGCCATTGCAGGCCAAGCTGTGGGCTGTCAAAGCTGTCGCTGGTGGCGGGCGCCACGACATCGGAACTGCCTGCGAGCGGCTGGCGGTAATGGCTCACCGGCTGGCCGGTGCCCTTGCCATCGCGCTGTTCGCCGATTACGGGCCAGCCTTCCTGCCAGTGCATCGGCTGCAGGTGGACGATGCGGCCATAGACGCCCTTGTCCTGGAAGTGATAAAACCAGTCGCTGCCGTCTGCAGCCTGCACCCACGCCCCCTGATGCGGGCCGTTGGTGTCGGTCTGCCCCCTGGCCAGGACGATCTTCGCTTCGTACGGCCCGTCGATGCTGCGCGAGCGGAAGACCGATTGCCAGCCCTGTTCCACCCCACCGGCCGGGGCGAACACATAGTAATAGCCCTGGTGCTTGTATAGCTTGGGGCCTTCCACCGTGTGGTAGCCGGTGTATTTGCTGCCGTCGATGACGATGCTGCCCTTGTCATCCAGCAGGCGGCTGGCGTCGGGCGCCATGCGGCGCAGGGTCAGCACGTTATTGAAGCCGGCGCGGCTGCGTGCCCAGGCGTGCATCAGCCATGCGCTGCCGTCTTCGTCCCAGAACGGCGCCGGGTCAATGATGCCTTTGCCGGCCAGCAGCAAAGTTGGCGCGCTCCACGGGCCGCGGAAGTCGCGCGCTGTCATGACATACACGCCCTGATCCGGATCGGGGTAGAAGATCCAGAACTTGCCGTCGTGGTAGCGCAGCGCAGGCGCCCAAACGCCCTTGCCGTGGGCCGGGAGCTCGAACTGCGCTGCCGGCGCCAGTTGCGGCAGCGCGTGGCCCACCAGCCGCCAATGCACCATGTCGCGCGACTCCAGCAGCGGCAAGCCCGGCGCGCTGTTGAAGCTGGACGAGGTCATGTAATAGGTGTCGCCGACGCGGATCGCGTCCGGGTCGGAGTAGTCCGCGTGCAGGACGGGATTGCTGTAGTCCGAAGCCAGCGCGGCCGCCACCGGCTTGGCGGACGTGGGCGCGATGGTGAAGCTGTAGCGGGCCGGCTTCAGCCCGATGCGATAGCGCACCAGCGGCCGGCCGTCCGGGCTCCAGCCCGTGTCGCCGCCAACGCCGGCCTGGGCAAGGTCCACCAGCAGGCTGCCGTCGCCGTGCGGTGCTATATCGGCGTTATGACGCGTGCCGCGCGGACGCAGGTACAAGTCTTCATATGGGAAAGCCAGGGCATTCATCGCCAGCGGCGCGGCGCCTGTCACGCGGATCCCTGCTCCACCGGCGTCGGTCAGCGACATCCAGCGCACATCGATCTTGTTGCCGCTCTCCTGCGGGCGCAGATAGCCCTTGTGGTACTGGTCCGCCACCTTGCCGCTGTAGCGGGCAAGCGCGGCGCCACTCATGCGATCGATATAGGATTCCTGCGGGCCGCGGCCGTACCAGGCCAGGCTATCCAGGGCAGCGGCGTGGTTGAAGCGCATGCCCACGCGCAGCGGGTCCGGCAGGTCGTCGCGCAGCGGCGTGAACACTGCGTCCACCCGCACCTTGCCGTCGGCGCCCATGCGATAGGTGGTCTCCCACTCGACCGAACCGGCGCCAAACGCATACTGCACCTTGACGTAGTCACGCCCAACCTCCAGCGCACGCAACTGGCGCTGCTCGGTAAATTGCTGCCAGATCTTGTGGCTTTGCTCGACGCCCACGCCTTCGTCGTTGTCGGTCAATCCGCGCCAGAAGTTCGGCACGCCGCCCTTCAGCAGCAACTGGCCGTTGGCGCTGTAGCTCACCAGGCCTGTGCTGGTGTCGATAGCGAGGCTGGCGTTGGCGGCAGCCAGCGTGACCACGCCCTGCGTGCGCACCGGCGCCACGCGCTTGCCCGCCGGCGCTGTAGCGGCGGCCGGCGCTTTGGCGATGATGAATTGCGACCAGCCGAGGACCGTGCCTGCCGCCACGCCTTTGATGGCGCCGTCCTTGGACCTGGCGCGTACTGTCAGTACCAGCTCACCGCCCTTCGACGCGGCAGTCGGCAGCTTGAACGGGAACGGCCGGCTCGCGCCGGCGGGAGCATTGATGCCTTCAAGTTTGCCGTTGGCGACCGGCTCACCGTCGCGCGCCAGCGTCCATTCGAAATCAAAGCCCGACAGGTCGCTGAAGTCATAGCGGTTCAGCACGGACAGCGTGCCGCTGCGCGGGTCGCCTTCGAATACCACCGGCGAATAGACTTTCTGCAGCTCATAATATTCCGGCTGCGGCGTACGGTCGGAATCGACTACGCCATCGCCCACCACGCTATTGTCGCCGCGCTCCGGATTGAGGTCGAAGCCGGAAGCCCAGTATTCGCGTCCTTGCGCATCCTTGGCGCGCACGCCCTGGTCAACCCAGTCCCACACAAAGCCGCCCTGCAGTTTGCGGTGGGCGCGGATCACCTTCCAGTAGTCTTCGAAGTTGCCGAGCGAATTACCCATCGAGTGTGCATACTCGCACTGGATCATCGGCTGCTGGTAGCGCGGGTCCTTGGCATAGCCTGCCATTTTGTCGATGTCGTCATACATCGGCGCGTAAATGTCGACGTAGGCGTTCGGCAAATGCTCTTCGCCGAGGGTGCCGTAACCCAGGTAGCTGATCAGGCGACTCGGGTCGCGCTGGCGGATCCATGCCGCGGCCTGTTCGAAATTCATGCCAGTGCCGGCTTCGTTGCCCAGCGACCAGAAGATGATGGATGGATGGTTCTTGTCGCGCTCCACCATGCGCGAGATGCGGTCCAGGTGCGCGCCTTTCCAGGCTTCCTGGTAGCCGAGCTGTATGGCGGCGCGCTGCGCCGGATCTCCCGAGGCTGCGCCCTTCTCCATGTATTCGTGCGACTCGATATTCGCCTCGTCCATCACGTACATGCCGTATTCGTCGGCCAGTTCGTACCAGCGCGGATCGTTCGGGTAGTGCGAGGTACGCACGGCGTTGATATTGGCCTGCTTCATCAACTCCATATCGCGGCGCATCGAAGCCATCGACATCACGCGGTAAGTGTCGGGGTCGTGCTCGTGGCGGTTCATGCCCTTGATCATGACGCGCCTGCCGTTTACGCGCACTTCGCCATCGGCGATTTCCACGGTGCGGAAGCCAATCCTGCGCGAAGTTGCGGATACCAGCTTGCCGTCGGCGTCGCGGTACTCGAGCAGCAGGCGGTACAGGTTCGGCGTTTCCGCTGACCATGGTTTGACGTTGGGCAGCATGGCGCGCAACGGCGCCGCCTTGCCGGCAGCGATTACCGCATCGGTTGCCAGGACGCGCTTGTCGCCGTCGAAGAGGGTGGCGACCAGGCGCCCGCCGGATGCTTCGCCGGCCATCGCCGCTTCCAGCGCTAAGATGCCGTCGCGATAATGCGCCTTGTCCAGCGCAGCGGTCACGGTGAAGTCGCGCAGCCGTGCGCGCGGCTCGGCGTAAATGTAGACGCTGCGTTCAATGCCCGACACGCGCCAGAAATCCTGGTCTTCCAGGTAGGAACCATCGGCAAAGCGATACAGCTCGATCGCGATCGTGTTGCGGCCGGGCCGCACGTACTTGCCGATATTGAACTCGGACGGCAGCTTGGAGTCTTCCGAGTAGCCGACCTTTTCGCCGTTGATCCAGATGTAGTAGGCCGCGCCTGCCGCGCCGATATGCAGGAATACATCGCGCCCCTGCCAGCCGACCGGCACGTCGAAGTCCCTGCGGTAGGAACCCACTTCATTCAGGTCGTGCGGAATGAAGGGCTGGTTGGCCGGGAACGGATATTTGATATTCGTGAAAATCGGTTTGCCGAATCCCTGCGCCTGCATCATGCCCGGCACCTGAATGGTTTTCCAGCCGCTGACGTCGTACTCCGGCTTGTAGAAATCGGCGGGGCGCTGGTCCACGCCCTGGGTATAGGCGAAAGACCAGCGGCCGTCCAGCGAGCGGTAATACTGCGAGGCCGCCATGTCGCCCGCGAGCGCCAGCTCGCGGGACTCAAAATTGAAGAACGTGGCCTTCATCGGTTCGCGGTTGACTGCCACCACGCCCGGCTGCTCCCACTCGGCCACTGACCCGGACTGCGGCGCCCCCAAGGCCGGCGCCAGCACCGGAACCAGGACCATGAGCGCTGCGGCAGCACCCGCGAATCGATACTTGGCCACGTTATCTCCTTTAGTTACCGAACTTGTAGCGCAGGCCGATGCTGAAGATGCGGCCGTTGCCATAGTGCTGCAGCTCGACGCCAGTCTTGTAATCCGGCTCGCCGATGTAACGGTGCAGACCGCGGTCGAGGATGTTGTTGACGTTGAACGACAGGCTAAGATTCTTGTCGATCTCGTAGTTGATCGAGCCATCCAGGATTCCGTAGGCGTCGATGGCGCGGCTGTCGATCGGGTTCGGTGCCACATCATTGAACAGCGACATCGAACGCCAGGTGTACACCAGACGGCCCGACAGCTTCTGGTCTTCATACATGGCTGCCATGCTGAAGTTGTGCTTGGCCTGGAACGGCTGCGGCATGCTGACGACATTCGGCGCCGCAGCGGTGCCGAAGTTCAGCGGATTGGACGTCTTAACGAAGGTGTACGAACCGCTGAAGCCGAAGTTCTGCAGCATGCCGGCGGAGGCGTCGAAGAAGTACTGGCCCGAGATTTCAGCGCCGCGTGCGTAGCCCTTTTCAGCATTGACGGTCTTGCTGACGGCATACTGTCCACCGGAGCAGCCGTTGCTGTTGCCGGTGTAAGGACCCGCCACGGCAGGATCCAGCGTCTGGCAGGAAATCAAGCGGTTGAAGAAGCCGTCGATGTCCTTGTTGAACACGGCGAGCGCCGCGTAGTTGGTCTTGCTGAAGTAACGCTCCAGCGACAGGTCGACGCTGTTGGCGGTCAGCGGACGCAGCTCAGGGTTGCCGACGCTGGCGGTGCCGAGGGTGGTATTCACGGCGCCGATCGAAGGGTTCAGGTCGCCCAGGCCGGCGCGGGTCAAGCCCTTGCCGTAGGCGAATCGCACCAGCGTATCGGGCGTAATATCGTAGGTCACGTTCAGGCTTGGCAACGCATTGGTGTAGCTGGTCTTGCCCACCACGTCCACCAGTGCGCCGGTGGTGACATTCGGGACACGCGCGATGGCCTCGCCGCGGGTGCGCACCACGCGGACGCCGACATTACCTTTCAGGCGGTCATCCAGCCCGGAGAATTCCCCTACCAGCCAGCCGGCCAGGGTATTTTCCGACACGAAGCGGTGTTCCGAGCCGATTTCAGGGTAATTGCCATCGGCAGGGATGCCCGCCTTCGGGAATGCGGCCGCCACCTGGTTGCCCAGCAGCGCGTCCGGCGCATACACCGCGAAACCGCCCGAATAACCGGTATCGCCGCGCATGAAGTTGGCCGGCGCGTTCTGGATGACGCTGGCCATGGTCGAGGCGTTGATGGCATTGGAACGGTCGGCCGCCAATGCCTTGCCGTCGGTGGTCAGCGGCTTGCCGGTGAAGCGGAAGTTGCGGTAGGTGCTCTCCATTCTCGCGTAACGGGTACCGAACTTGATCTTGTTGATCCAGCCAAGGTCGGTGCTGTAGGCGCCGCTCAGCACCGTGGCATTGCCCTTGTCGTTCCAGCTCTGGTTGGTGCCGTTGTCATAGCTGCGGAACACGAAGTTCGCAGGATCGGCCAGGTCCGGGCCGGTGAAGGTCAGCTGGTGCGGAGCGCCATCGACGATGCGGTTCGTGGACCACAGTTTGCCAGGGGCGGAATCCATGATGACCGAGCGGTTGTCCTGGGTCTTCTTCGACTTGATGTACGAGAAGTCGGCCTTCAACGACAGCTCCGCCGTCGGGCTCCATTCCGCGCCGGCCGCGCCGACCCAGGTCGTGTAAGGGGTGTGCTCATCGCCGCCCATGCTGGTGACGGCCGAATTCAGGAAGCTGCCGCTTTGGATGCGCTTGTCGACCAGTACATCGTTGCTGCCGCCATTGAAGTTGCGGTTCGCGAGCGATTCGGTGAAGTTGAACGGCGTGGTCTTCAGGTTCTGCACGTTGGCGCCGTCGACCGAGTTCAAGCCGCGATAGTTCTGGTGATAGAGGTAGTACAGGTAGTTCGCTTCGGTATAGAAGCGCAGGGTATTGCTGACGCGGAGGTCGGCCGCCAGGTTCAACCCCTTGCGCTCGCGCATAATGGTTTCCTGGAAGACGTTGTTGGTCAAGCCGGTCGCCGACATCACGTTGCTGACCTGGTCCGCTGTCATGCCCGCCAGGTTCGGCGTATTGGCGCCCACCGTGGACGAAGTAGGCAGGGTGCCGACGTTGTCGAGGAAGCTGACGTCGCTACGGCCCACATAGGCCGACATCGGCTGGAACGGGCTGTTGGCGGTATTGGCCGCAGCGCGGGTTGCGTACTCGGAGCTGTCGGCGCGCACCGCGCGTTTGAGCGCCGCGCCGCGGTTGGCCGGATTATTGTCGGAACGGTCGGTGCTCTTCTGGTAAACCGCTGCGCCCATCACGCCCAGGCGGCTGCCGCCACCGAGGTCGAAGCGGTTGGCGCCCATCACGAACGCTTCCGGCTCGGTCTTATGCGCCAGGTCGTTATTGCGGAAGTTGAGCGATGCCGCAAAAGTCGGGCCTTTGAAATCGCTCGGATTGCGGTTGCGGATGTTGACCAGGCCGCCAATGCCGCCTTCGATATGTTCCGCCGACGGGTTCTTGTACACGTCGACGCCGGCGATCATGCCCGGAATCGCGCTTTCGATATTGAATTCGCGGCCGCCGGCAGTATTGAATGCACGGCCGTTGATTTGCGATGCGGTCTGGTTGCTCAAGCCGCGGATGGTCAGGCCGGAACCTGCGCCGACCGGCGAAGCGCCCTGACCGCCGTAGCGGTAGCCCTGCACGCCCGGAATGCGGGTCAGGGTCTCGGCCACGTTGTTGTCGGGCAGCTTGCCGATATCTTCCGCCGTGATCGAATCGACCACTTCCAGGGTATCGCGCTTGATCGCCACCGACGAGCGGGCGCTGGCGCGGATACCGCTCACCACCACGGTCGCCGAATCGGCTTGCTGTTCCTGCGCCATGGCGTGCGGCGCAAAGGCCTGCGTCACGGCCAGCGCAACGACGGACAGTTGCAGTGTCATCTTGGCTTGCTTGTTCATGCTCCATCTCCTCCAGGTATTTTTTTGAGTACTGCGAAGACTGCTAGCGGAAGGTCACTCCGCTGACGTATTGACCGATTTCGAGCAAATTGGGAGCCGCGCCGGTTAGGCGTTTGCCGGCAACCGTCACGTTGTCGATGACGATGTTGCGCACCTGGCGGTTGGCGTCGTGGCCGTAGATAACGGATGCACTGGGCGAACCCTTGCCGGTGTAGCTGATGTTGCGCAGCGTGATGTTCTCGATGCCGCGCCCGGGGCTGGTGT
Organism: Pseudoduganella sp. GW821-FHT11H04; assembly: GCF_058807935.1. Classification (NCBI taxonomy): domain Bacteria; kingdom Pseudomonadati; phylum Pseudomonadota; class Betaproteobacteria; order Burkholderiales; family Oxalobacteraceae; genus Pseudoduganella; species Pseudoduganella sp. GW821-FHT11H04. The sequence continues at coordinate 162,197 of NZ_JBXARE010000006.1, forward strand.
TGTACTTGGGTGTATAGGCAATATGCAGGTTGAACAGCTTGCCCTCTTCGATGCGGTCGACACGGATGTTTTCAAACATCACGTCGCGCACCAGGTTGTCGTCGCCGGCCATGATGCCGATGGCGCCTTCGTACTCGGTTTCATCCTCGTCGTGTTCGAGGATATCGATATTGCTGAAGCGGATGCGCTCCAGGACTTCCGGCTCGGGGTGGGCCGACGTCGGCGTGTTGCCGTGGATGCCGATCATGATCGCGTGCGCCACGTCGGCCCACAACGTGGTGTCGGTGACCGTGATGTCGCGCGAATTGCCCCATATGTCCCAGCGGTGGTTGTAGATCGTGATGCAGTCGTCCGAGGTGCGGATAAAGCCGCCGCTGATGCGTACCCGCTCGCAGGCAAAGTGGCCCAGGCCGTCCGACCATTTGCCGGCACCGATGGTGCGGATATTCTTTTCGTCGACATCCTGCGAGGTCACGCAGCGCATGGTGCCGTGCGGCTGGTTGATGAAGATCGGACCATCGATGCTGACGTTCTTCGAGTTGCGGATCGTGATCGAGTCGACGCCGTCGAAAACGCCGTCGCTGACGACCTTGACATTCTCCACGCCGTCGATGATCAGGGGGCTCTTCAGGAAAGCCGAACCGTCGATATACACCGTGCTATTGGAGCGCAGGCGGAATTCGCCGCTATGGATGCCCGGGCCGAAAACCACCACCGGCTGGGTGAAATCGGGCATGCTGCCCTGCCCGATACTGTAGCTGTCCAGGCCCGCCGCTTGCGGCGGCATGTCCTTGCGGATGGCGTGGGTGAAGATGTGCAGGTTATGCAGGCGGTCGTCGTCGAACTCGACGCTCAGGTTTTCCGGCCGCTGCATGGTGAAGTAGGCAACGCCGTCGCGCACCTGGGGCTTGACGCCGCGGTTGTCCGGACGCACCTGCACTTTAGTGAAGGCGCCGTTATTCTTCTGCACGGCGACTTCGACGCTGCCCTCGAAGTTGAAATAGACCATCGAAGCATCCTGCGGCTTGTCCAGGTCCACCTTGGCGTTGTATTCGTACAGGTCCTGCCATACGCCGCCCGGAGTGCGTACGCGCACCGTGAAGTCGTCGTTATGGTGCGAATAGCGCACCGGCTGCGGGAAAGGAAACACCTGCAGGCGGTCGGCGGCCAAGGCGGCGGCCGGCATCAGCAGGGCAAGGCTGACGCACGCGGCGCGCCTGAGCATATTCGTGAACATTCCTGTCTCCTTCGTTTGTCCCCAAGGCTCGTTGTTATCGATAACTAGCAACGACGGCCGGACGCCTTTTGTTTTTTGACGCGTTTTTCAACATCCTACGCAAGCTTCCCTGGCAAGTGGAATGAAAAAAATGCGCTTATCTATATGAAATTGGCATGGGTTTCGTGTTGCAAGCGGCGCATTCTTGTTATCGATAACGAACATAGGGCAGCGAGGACCGCATCCTCAGCCCGAATGGCGCTGCTGCGACCAAGGCGCTGATGTCGAATACGCGCGTGGTCATGATGGAAGGGATCGGCCACTTGCCGATGCTGGAAGCAACGCGTCGGATGGCGCGCGACTTCCTCGAGTTTCAACAGACGCAGACTAAAGATTAATCTTTCTTGCCGGTCAACTCGTGCGCGCCATCGCGGAATGCATGACCAATATCGCGGGTCACGTTTCTCGTCCCGTGCCCGACCGCGCGCGTGCCATCGCGGAAACCATGGCCGATTGCTTTGGTCGTTTTCTTGGTCGTATGGCCGACTGCCTTTGCCGCCTTCTTCGTAGCAGCGACCGGGTGCACGCCACTGGAGCCTTTATCCGCCGGCTCACCGGCCGACGCCGAAGCCGCAAACAGAGACGCGGCGATCACCAAAATGGTCCCGTATGCTTTCTGATGCAATTTCATATTCATTCCCACATCGTCACGAAATCAGGACTATCTTACCCTATGGCTGAAATCCTCATGCCGGGCGGCCGGTCAGCGCGAAGGCGCGGGTGCGTTTGAGGAATTCGTTGAACTGGGAGGCGTGGCCGGGGAAGCGTTCCTGGCCCTCGGTGAAGATCGCGGCCGCTTCATCGAGGTGGCCCAGCTTCATCAGGCATTCGCCTTTGCAGAAGAAGGCGGACATACCTTCCGGGTTGATGTAGAGCGATTCTTCGAGATCGCGCAGGGCTTTTTCGTGCAGGCCCAGTTCCATGAAGGAGAAGGCTCGCTTGTCCAGAGCGTCCGTGTAGGCGGGATAGAGCTCGATCGCCTTGCCGTATTCGTTGATTGCTTCGATGCGACGGTTTTCAGCGGCGTGCAGGCCTGCACGTTCGAAGTGCTCTTCGGCCTTGCGCATGATGGTGTCGACGTCCTGCCCGGTCAGGCGAACATAGAGTTCGAAGTCCATATACTTCAAGCCTTGCAGTTCGCGCGCTGAAGCGGCCTGGTTGCCGACGAGCTCCCAGCCTTCGGCCAGCGATGCGGCGGCACGCGGCGCATGGGCCATGCGTACGGCAGCCTGGGCCAGCGATTCCAACGTCGGCTTGCGTGGCGCAGGCTCGTAGGTCAGGCAATGCGCGGTGGCGCTTTCGACGGCAAAGACTTTGAGAGCGGTCCAGCCACGTCCTTCAGGCTGCGGCTGCACGAGCACATCACCCGCCTTTACCGCGAGCTGCTGACAGGGTTGGAATTTCCCCGCCGCCCTGTTACGCGGAGCGCCGAGGGAAACAAGGAAGTCGGAAATGGATTTGAGCATGCACGAAAGTGTACATGCTTTTCAGGCATCAATGGCTTGGAACAGGGTCGAAGAGGTCGTGCGCCAGGGTCTCAAGCACATCATAGTATTGATCGCCCGGACGAATGTTCTGTTTACCGGCTTCGCTGTCGGCGAAGAACACCTGGCACGCCTGCACGCGGTCCGGTGCAGCCTTGAGCTGCGCTTTGGCGTCTGCCGCAGTCTTCTCGTCGATTCGCCTGATCTCATCCATGCCATCCATAAAGCCTTGGCCTGGATCTTTCGTCGTCCCTCTCTTCCCTTGGTAACGGATAGCCGTCGCTGAAAAGCGATAGTTATTTCTCTGCCAGCGATCAGCAGGTCCCTCTTGCGTGGACGCCGGCATATTCAATTCTTTTACACAGAGCCGTCCCATATTGTGGAGGAACCACGAGCGCTCGCGGACGAATACTGCAGCCGCATCGCGTTCCGCAGTGAATTCCACTGAGGTCGCCGCCAGCTCGGCCCTCGTCCGCTCTGGCAATGGCCCCGCCACCGCTTGCGCCGCTGCGCAGGCCAACAACACATAAATAATCTTCACTTCAACCTGTCCTCCAATATGAAGAAAGCCCGCGGTTGCGGGCTTTCTGACTTACAGGGCGTTGGCGTATTCGGCCAAGCGGGCATCGAGGCAGGGCTGCAGGTCAGCCAGGGAGCTGATGTTCATGCCCAGGTCGTGCAGCAGGCCGTCCTTCAAGCCGTACACGAAGCCGTGCACGGTGAGTTCCTGGCCGCGGTCCCACGCGTCCTGCACGATGGTGGTCTGGCAGACGTTGACTACCTGCTCCACCACGTTCAATTCGCACAAGCGCTCGCTCTTCTTGCCGACATCGGCCAGCGCGGCGCCGAGATAGCGCTCGTGTTTCTGCGCGACGTCCTGCACATGGCGCAGCCAGTTGTCGACCAGGCCCACGCGGCCGCCGGTCAGCGCGGTGTGCACGCCCTTGCAGCCGTAGTGGCCCACGATGATCACGTGCTTTACTTTCAGCACTTCGATCGAGAACTGCAGCACCGACAGGGAATTCAGGTCCGAGTGCACAACCACGTTGGCGATATTACGGTGCACGAACACTTTGCCCGGCGGCAGGCCAAGCAGTTCGTTCGCAGGTACGCGGGAGTCGGAGCAACCGATCCACAGGTACTCCGGACCCACTTTCGACAGGTCGTGGAAGTATTCCGGGTCCTTGGCAATTTTCGCCTCGGCCCATTTACGGTTGTTTTCCAGCAGGTGCTTCAGTACGTCGTCGCTCATTTTTTCTCACTCGAAGAAGTCTTTAACCTTGTCCATGAAGGACTTGGTCTGTGGGCTATGCTTCGCACCACCCTCGGTGGTGGAACGCTCGAATTCGCGCAGCAGGTCTTTCTGCTTGTCGGTCAGCTTGACCGGGGTCTCAACGGCGACATGGCAGAACAGGTCGCCCGGATAACCGGAACGAACGCCCTTGATGCCCTTGCCCTTGAGACGGAAGGTTTTGCCGGACTGGGTGCCGTCCGGGATGGTGAACGATACTTTACCATCCAGCGTCGGCACTTCGATCTCGCCGCCCAGCGCCGCCTTGGCGAAGCTGATCGGCATTTCGCAGTGCAGGTCGTCGCCTTCGCGCTGGAACACAGCGTGCGGCTTGATGTGGATCTCCACGTACAGGTCGCCCGGCGGGCCGCCATTGGTGCCTGGCTCGCCGTTGCCGGTGGAACGGATGCGCATGCCGTTGTCGATACCGACCGGGATCTTCACTTCCAGCGTCTTGTTACGCTTGATGCGGCCCGCGCCGGAGCACGATGGGCATGGTTCAGGAATGATCTTGCCGGTGCCGTGGCACTTAGGGCAGGTCTGCTGGATGCTGAAGAAGCCCTGCTGCATGCGGACCTGGCCGTGGCCGCCGCAAGTGCCGCAAGTGACCGGCTGGGTGCCTGGCTTGGCGCCGGAACCGTGGCAGGTGTCGCACTTGTCCCAGCTCGGCACGCGGATGGTGGTGTCGAAACCGTGGGCAGCCTGCTCCAGGGTGATTTCCAGGTTGTAGCGCAGGTCTGCGCCGCGATAAACCTGCGGGCCGGAAGAACGGCCGCGGCCACCGCCGCCGAAAATATCGCCGAAGATGTCGCCGAAAGCATCGCCAAAGCCGCCGAAGCCGCCACCGCCGCCGCCACCCATATTCGGATCGACGCCGGCGTGACCGTAGCGGTCATACGCCTCGCGCTTCTCCGGGTTGGTCAGCATCTCGTAGGCCTCTTTGACCTCTTTGAACTTTTCCTCAGCCTCTTTGTTATCCGGATTGCGGTCCGGATGATATTTCATCGCGAGTTTGCGATAGGCCTTCTTGATTTCGTCTTCGGACGAGTTCTTAGCGACCCCGAGGATCTCGTAAAAATCACGCTTTGCCATGGTGTACCAATTTATGCGAAAAAGCCGAGCGAGCCCCTGATGGATGCTCGGCTCGGCAGGTCAGTGCTTAGACCGGATTTGGTGCTTACTTGCTGTCTTTGACTTCTTTGAAGTCGGCGTCAACTACGTCGTCCTGTGCTGGCTTGGACTCGGCGTGAGCACCGGCGCCTGCTTCGGCACCGGCAGCGCCTTGCTGCGCCTGCATGTCAGCGTACATCTTCTCGCCCAGCTTCTGCGAAGCTTCGGACAGTGCTGCCACTTTGGCGTCGATCGCTGCCTTGTCGCCATCCTTGATGGTGGCTTCCAGTGCGGTGATCGCAGCTTCGATCTTCTCTTTCTCGCCGGCTTCCAGCTTGTCGCCGTATTCGGTCAGGGACTTCTTGGTCGAGTGCACCAGCGCGTCGGCCTGGTTGCGGGACTCGGCCAGTTCCTTCAGCTTCTTGTCTTCTTCCGCGTTCAGCTCGGCGTCCTTCACCATCTTCTGGATTTCCTCTTCGGACAGGCCGGAGTTTGCCTTGATGGTGATCTTGTTTTCCTTGCCGGTGGCCTTGTCTTTCGCGCCGACGTGCAGGATGCCGTTAGCGTCGATATCGAAGGTCACTTCGATCTGCGGGGTGCCGCGTGCTGCTGGCGGGATGCCTTCCAGGTTGAATTCGCCCAGGCCTTTATTGCCGGCAGCGATTTCGCGTTCGCCCTGGTACACCTTGATGGTCACGGCCGGCTGGTTGTCGTCGGCGGTCGAGAACACTTGCGAGAACTTGGTAGGAATCGTGGTGTTCTTGTGGATCATCTTGGTCATCACACCGCCCAGGGTTTCGATACCCAGGGACAGCGGGGTCACGTCCAGCAGCAGCAGGTCTTTACGGTCGCCCGACAGAACTGCACCCTGGATCGCGGCGCCGACGGCCACTGCTTCGTCAGGGTTCACGTCTTTACGTGGATCCTTGCCGAAGAACTCTTTCACTTTTTCCTGCACCTTAGGCATACGGGTCATACCGCCGACCAGGATGATGTCGTCGATGTCGGACACTTTCACGCCGGCGTCCTTGATCGCGGTGCGGCAAGGCTCGATGGTGGCGGTGATCAGCTCCTCAACCAGGGACTCCAGCTTGGCGCGGGTCATCTTCAGGTTCAGGTGGACTGGAGCGCCGTTCGCCATGGCGATGTAAGGCTCGTTGATTTCGGTCTGCTGCGAGGAGGACAGTTCGATCTTCGCGCGCTCGGCCGATGCCTTGATACGCTGCAGGGCGATTGGGTCCTTCTTCAGGTCCAGGCCGTTGATCTTCTTGAACTCTTCGATGATGTAGTCGATCACTCGCTGGTCGAAGTCTTCGCCGCCCAGGAAGGTGTCGCCGTTGGTCGACAGAACTTCGAACTGCTTCTCGCCGTCCACGTCGGCGATTTCGATGATCGACACGTCGAAAGTACCGCCACCCAGGTCATACACGGCGATCTTGCGGTCGCCCTTGTCGGTCTTGTCCAGGCCGAATGCCAGTGCGGCTGCGGTAGGTTCGTTGATGATGCGCTTGACTTCCAGGCCAGCGATACGGCCGGCGTCCTTGGTTGCCTGGCGCTGCGAGTCGTTGAAGTACGCAGGCACGGTGATGACCGCTTCGGTCACTTCTTCGCCCAGGTAGTCTTCGGCGGTCTTCTTCATCTTGCGCAGGACTTCTGCGGAGATCTGAGGAGGAGCCAGTTTCTTGTCACGTACGCCGATCCAGGCGTCGCCGTTGTCGGCTTTCATGATTTCGTAAGGCATCAGGGAGATGTCCTTCTGGACTTCTTTCTCCTGGAATTTACGGCCGATCAGGCGCTTCACCGCGAACAGGGTGTTCTTTGGGTTGGTCACAGCCTGGCGTTTGGCAGGTGCGCCAACCAGGATTTCGCCGTCTTCTTGGTAGGCGATGATGGAAGGGGTGGTACGCGCGCCTTCCGCATTCTCGATGACCTTCGGCGCGCCATTTTCCATGATGGCGACGCAGGAATTGGTGGTGCCCAGGTCAATACCGATGATTTTGCCCATGATTTGTTCTTCCTTGTGTACTAAGTTTAATTACTTCTTATATGTGGAATTTGTGTTTCTTTTCAAGTGCTTACTTTGGCTGGGCAGCCGTCACGATGGCGGGACGCAGCAGGCGATCCGCAATCATGTAACCCTTTTGCAGCACTGCTACAACGGTGTTCGCTTCTTGTTCGGCAGGCACCATGGCGACGGCCTGGTGCTTGTTCGGGTCCAGCTTTTCGCCGGCCGCCGGCATCACTTCCACCAGGCGGTTGCGCTCGAAGGCGGAGCTCAGCTGCTTCAGGGTCATTTCGACGCCTTCTTTCAGCGATTCCAGGGTCGGGTTTTCGACTTTCAGGGCCATTTCCAGGCTGTCCTTCACCGGCACCATGGCTTCGGCGAAGCTTTCAACGGCGAATTTGTGCGCCTTGGAGACGTCTTCCTGCGCGCGGCGGCGGATGTTTTCGCTCTCGGCCTTGGCACGCATGAAAGCGTCGTGCATTTCTGCCAGTTTTGCCTCGGTCTGGGACAGCTGGGCTTCCAGGTCGGACATTGCCGGCGCTTCGGCTGGAGTCGTTTGCTCTTCTGCCTGGTCCACTTCGGGGTTCTGGCTTGGCTGGTTTTCCTGGTCTTGCATCTAAAAGACTCCTACAAAATCAAATTTAATCAAAAGCACCAGCAAGAAATGGGGCTTTCCCCTATCTTTTCAAGGGGTATTCTGCCCCTCTGTGCAAAGGATCGGCGCACGCCGTTGGGAGCGTTGTTGTAACAGCAGAGTTACAATTTTTACAAAGCTCAGTGATACGTAAACCGGGGTTTTGACTAAGATGAATCTATGCGGTGCCTGGACACCGCGCCCCTCGGAGCGCATCATGAAGTTGCCATTTATTACAGCATCGATCATCGCGTGGAGCTTCCTTGCAACAGCGGTGATCGTCTTCAGCGAACTCTTTCCCTAACCAGTTATTTTAGCAGGTTAGCACTCAACACCCGCAAGTGCTAACAACGCTGGCTTGCGGTGATCAGCGCATCTTGCGCATGGACGACATGGTCGGCCAGCCGATCATGTGCTGTTCGGCGACTTCCGTCAGGGCGGAAATCCAGGCCGGATGGCTGTTCAGGCAAGGGATGTAATTGAATTCCTTGCCGCCGTTGGCCTTGAACTCGTGCCGCACTTCCATCGCAATTTCTTCCAGGGTTTCCAGGCAATCGCTGGTAAAGCCCGGGCAAATCACGTCCAGCTTGCGCACGCCGTCTTTTGCCAATTGCGCCACGGTTGGCGCGGTGTAGGGCTGTAGCCACTCAGCCTTGCCGAAGCGGGACTGGAAAGTGACCAGGTAGTCGTTTTCATTCAGGCGCAGCTTTTGCGCCAGCAGGAGCGCCGTTTCCATGCATTCGCGCTGGTAGGTGTCGCCCAGGTCGATGGTCCGTTTTGGCACGCCGTGGAAGCTCATCAGCAGCTTTTCGCCGCGGCCGTGGGTTTCCCAGTGGGCAAGGACGGTCTTTTTCAGTGCATCCACATAGCCGTCGTGGTCGTGGTAATCGCGCACGAAGCGCAGCTCGGGCACGTTGCGCACCTTCTTATAGTGGTCAAACACGGCGTCGCTGACCGAGGCGGTGGTGGTGCCGGAGTATTGCGGGTAGGCCGGCAGGATGAGGATGCGGTCATGGCCGTCGGCTTTGAGCTTGCCCAGCACTTCGGGCAGGGACGGGGAGCCGTAGCGCATGGCCATGGCGACGGTCACGTCATTGTGGCCGCGCTCACCGAGCAGGCCGCGCAGCAGCTTGGCTTGCGCTTGCGTGTGGAATTTGAGCGGCGACCCGTCGCTGGTCCAGATCGAGGCGTATTTTTGCGCCGACTGCTTGGCGCGGAATGGCAGGATGATGCCGTTCAGGATGAACCACCAGATGGCCTTCGGGATTTCGACCACGCGCGGGTCGGACAGGAATTCCTTCAGGTAACGGCGGACGGCGCCTGGCGTTGGTTCATCGGGAGTGCCGAGATTGACCAGAACCACAGCGGTTCTGGTCACGGTGCCTTGTGGGATTTGTGGTTCTTTGGCGAACGGCATGGAGGCTCTTTTCTTATTCGTGAGCCAACCATTATAAATTCATTCCTGTGGCGCGACCCAGACCAGGTTCCACAGGTGGCCGTCGATGTCCTCAAAACCCTGGTCGTACATGAAGCCGTGATCCTCGGGCGGATGCGGAATGCGGGCGCCTCCCGCTTGTGCCTTGGCGATCAGGTTGTCGACTTCCTCGCGGCTGTCGCACATCAGGCAGATCACGACTTCATTCGCCTCTTTCGCCTGCACCACCGGCTTGTTGATCAGCGACTTGAAGAAGGTTTCTGTCGTCAGCATGGCGTCGATTCCGCCTTCGACGACGTGCATGTAAGCCGCGTCCTGGTTGCTGAATTGTGGATTGAACGTGAATCCCAGTGCGGCAAAGAAGGCCTTGGATTTTTCCAGGTTCCTGACCGGCAGGTTAAAGATGACTGACTTTTTCATAGCGTCTCCATGTCAAGGTGGTGGGTCTTACATCCCTACGACGAACAAGGGCGGGCCAAATCGACAGTTACCTCAAATTTTGACTCACAGTCGATTTTCCCGTGTACAATTAGTTAGCAATTCTTTAACAACTCTTTGGAGAGTACATGAAAATCATTGGAGTCAGTCTGGCCGCCCTCGCGGTCTGGTGTTCCGTTGTTCCCGCGTACGCCCAGCAGCAAGAGCAAACTGCACAAGCTGTCGAAACTCCACAAACCTTTGAGAGCGTCACCGTCACCGCACGGCGCTTCAAAATTGTGCCGCAGGAGTTCGCAGATTACGAGTACGCCTACCATCTCAACAACGGAGACGTGGCGCGCTTCAGCCGCAAGGTGGGGCGCTACTATGTTTCTGTCAAAGGCCAGCCTGTAGTGGAAATCTTCTCCACCGCCATTGACCGTTTCGTCACCAAGCGCGGCGCCAAGCTACTCTTCACCGAGGGTGGCGAAGCGCTGACCATCGATAACTACGAGCAGCTGCAGATTGAATCGGGCTTGCCAGTGACAACCTTGGCGGCAGCGCCGAAATAATCGAGGCCGCCACGCCTCCAGGTATTTAAGAGGCCAGCAACTCTCGGGCGTGTTTGCGGGTGGTGGCGGTGATTTCGAGGCCACCCAGCATGCGCGCCACTTCTTCGATGCGCGCCTTCTGGTCCAGTACTTCGATGCGTGAGGCGGTGCGGCCATTGTCTGCCGGGCCCTTCGCAACCTGGAAGTGCTGGTTACCCTGGCTCGCCACTTGCGGCAGGTGGGTCACGCACAGCACCTGGCGCTCCTGGCCCAGCCGCTTGAGCAAGCGGCCGACTACTTCGGCGACGCCGCCGCCAATGCCGCTATCGACCTCGTCGAAGATCAGGGTCGGCACCGTCGTCGCGTGCGAAGCAATGACCGAAATCGCCAGCGAGATACGCGCCAGTTCGCCGCCCGAGGCCACCTTGGCCAGCGGCCGTGGCGCGACGCCGGCATGGCCGGCCACCAGGAACTCCACCTGCTCCACGCCGTACGCGCCAGGCTCACAAGGCCGCAGCGCAATTTCAAAGCGCCCGCCGGACATGCTCAATTCCTGCATGCCTTGCGTGACGGCTGCGCCTAACGCTTGCGCCGCCGTCGCGCGCGTTGCCGACAGCTCGGTCGCTACAGCGAGATATGCAGCCTTCAATTTCTCTTCCTGCTTGCGCAAGCCTTCCAGGTCCGCTGCATCGGCCAATTGCGCCAGTTTTTCCGACAGGCGCTCGTGCTCGTCCGGCAGGTCGTCCGCCAGCACGCGGAATTTACGGGATGCCGAATGCAGCGCCTCCATGCGTGCATCGACCTGGCGCAGGCGCTCGGGATCAAGCTCCACGTGATCCATGTAGTTATTCAGCGCGTACACCGATTCCTGCAACTGGATCCGCGCGGATTCGAGCATTTCGACCACCGGCTGCAGTTCGGCATCAACCGATACCAGCTTGCCGAGGCGCGTGCTGATTGCGGTTACCTGCGACAGCACCGGGTGCTCGTCCGCTTCCGACAACACGCCCAGCGCCTCCTGCGCGCCTTCCAGCAAACTGGCGGCGTGAGACAGACGCGAATGCTCGTTGCCGATTTCCGCCCACTCGCCTTTTTTCGGCGCCAGCTTATCCAGCTCCGTCACCTGCCACTCCAGGCGCTCGCGCTCAAACTGCAGGTTGGCCGCGTTGGCCTCGTATTCTTCCAGCTGCTTCGACAATGCGCGCCAGGCGCGGTAAGCCGTGGTCACATCGCGCACATTGGCGCCGCACTGGTTGTCCAGCAGCTCGCGCTGCGAATCGTTTTTCAGCAGGGACTGGTGGGCGTGCTGGCCGTGGATATCCACCAGCATATCGCCCAGTTCGCGCAACTGGCCCGCCGTCGCCGCCACGCCGTTGATGAAGGCTTTCGAGCGCCCGGCATTGTCGATCACGCGGCGCAGCAGCGCACCGCCTTCCTCCACCGCGAACTCATTCGCCGCCAGCCAGGCCTGCGCCTGTTCGGTCAATGCGAAATCGGCGGTGATGTCGGCCTTGGCCGCGCCTTCGCGCACCATGCTGCCATCGCCCCGGCCGCCCAGCGCCAGCGTCAGTGCATCAATCAGTATGGACTTACCGGCACCGGTTTCGCCGGTGAAAACTGTGAAGCCTGAGGAAAATTCCAATTCAATCGAATCGACAATAACGAAGTCGCGGATGGACAGGGTTCGAAGCATCAGATTTTGCCGTCAGTAGAAGGGTATTCGTTCCAGTGCAGCTTTTCGCGCAGGGTGTTGTAGTAGCTCCAGCCCTCCGGATGCAGGAAGGTGATGGTGTGCGGCGAGAGGCGGATATGGATCTGGTCACCGTTGGCCGCACTGGCGAAAGTCTGCATGTCAAAGTTTACGGTGATGTCCTTGCCGCGCTTGATCTCGATCACGATCTCGCTGGAATCAGGTAGCACGATCGGGCGGTTGGACAGCGCATGCGGCGCAATCGGCACCATGACGATACCGCCCAAGGTCGGGTGCAGCAGCGGGCCGCCGGCCGACAGCGCGTAGGCGGTGGAACCGGTCGGGGTCGAGATAATCAAGCCGTCGGAGCGTTGGTTGTACATGAACTGGTTGTCGACGTCGACGCTCAGCTCCACCATGCCGGCGCCGGCGCCGCGCGAGACCACCACGTCGTTGACTGCGGTGCCGAAGAAGATCGCTTTACCGTCGCGCATGACGCGACCTTCGAGCAAGGTGCGGCGTTCCGCTTTATGCGTACCGCCCAGGATACGTCCCAGCACGGGCAGCATGTCTTCCTGACGAATGTCGGTCATGAAGCCGAGGCGGCCCTGGTTAATCCCGATCAGCGGCGTGTCGTAAGAGGACAGCTGGCGCGCGATGCCCAGCATGGTGCCGTCGCCGCCCATCACCACCACAGCATCGGCGCGCTCGCCAATGCCCTGCACGCTCATGGAAGGAATGTCGGTGATGCCGAGATGCTCCGCCGTGTCGGCTTCCAGCACGACGCTATAGCCGCCCTGCTTCAGGAAATTGATGACATCGCGCACCGGTTCTTCGATGCCGGTGGTGTTTGGTCGGACAACCAGGGCAATCGTGTTGTACATCGGGTGCGTAACGGACATATCAATCTCGGTCAAAAATATGGGGTGGCAACACGCAGCAGAGTAACCCATAATGCTTGCTCATGCCATGCATTGCAACGCTGGCCGATACGCTCAAAAATACTGTATGTTTGCACAGTATATATCAAGGGAGGCGGGTATGGCAAAAGCATTGGGCATCGGCGGGATTTTCTTCAAATCCAAGGATCCGGTGGCGCTGATGGCCTGGTACCAGGCTTGCCTGGGTCTACCGGCAGAAGCCAAGGAATATGCCTCCTTCGCGCCCGCGACAATGCCGTCGAATGGCGCTACCCTATTCAGCCCCTTCAAAAGCACCACATCCTATTTCGCCCCGTCCAAGCGCGACTTCATGATCAATTTCATCGTGGATGACCTGGACGGCGCGCTGAAGCAGGTGGCCGATGGCGGCGCGACCCTGGTGGGCGACCCGCAATCCTTCGACTACGGCCGCTTTGGCTGGTTCATTGATCCCGACGGGAATAAGGTCGAGCTGTGGCAGCCGACTGCTGCGAAGTGAGGAATCGCAAGGCCTGACGAAACTGCTGATCCGGCTCAAAACGCGGCCAGAAGCCGCTTTCCATGCGGCAAGCTTGTTGTACAATCGTAAGTCTTAAGAGCTTGTCCAACCCCGCCCATCCGCGCCATGGATTCCGTATCAGAAGCACAATTCGAGCTTGACCAATTGCGCCACCAAGCCAAGAAGCAGTTACTTGGGACCGTGGTGCTGGGTGTCATGGCGGGTTTGCTGGCGCTGGTCGGCCAGAGTGCGCTGGGGCAGGCGCGTCCTTTGCTTGAGACATCCTTCGGCACTTGGCAATCCTTCTACACAGTCGTGCTGTGGGCGCTGGCGATTGCCTGGCTTGTCGCCCTGGTACAGCAAGCCCTCCACTACCAGAACATCAGCGAACAGTTCGAATCACGCCGCCGCCTCGACACGGTCTATGCCGAACGCGCCGCCAAGGCGCAGGCCGCAGAAGAGGATCGCCAGCGCCAGCGCGCCGAATCCGAAGCGCGCCAAACCGCCGAGCGCGCCCGGCGCCTCAACAAAACCAACCGCAGTACCAAGTTCGACTTCTGGCAGGAATGATCAAGTAACGATCTGATAACATTGACGTCCTTATCTTGAGGAGGATGCTTTGCTTATTTTGTTTGCTGCGTTGATGGCCGGCTATGTCATCGGAAAATTCATGCCAACGGGTAAGGCCGCCTATGGCGTCTGCACCCCAGTCAGCATTGCTTGCTATGCCCTCGTGAAATCGATGCTAGGCGATTTGCCAGCAATTGAAATACTCATTCTGGGTGGAGTTGTGCAGTCGCCAATCCTAATGCTGGGCGTGGTCCTCGCCCGCCGTAATAGCAAACGCAATTCCTACGAATGATCCCCATCCTCGTGCTGCTGCCCGGGATGGACGGCACGGGCGAGCTTTTTGCGCCGTTTCTCGCGGCGCTTGGCGAGGGGTTTGATGTGCGGGTGGTGAAATATCTTGGCGATCATTGCGGCGGGTATGAGGAGCTGGAGGCGCTCGCGCGGGCGGCGATTCCGGAAGACCGGCCTTACGTTCTTTTGGGCGAGTCTTTCTCGGGGCCGATTGCGATGTCGATTGCGGCATTGGCGCCGGGGCAGTTACGGGCGCTAGTGTTGTGTTGCACATTTGCGCGCAATCCAAGACCTGCGTTGGCGACGTTGAAGGCGCTGATTGGTGTATTGCCGCTCAAAGTGCTGCCGGCGGGCAGGCTGGTCGGCGCGCAGATGCGGGCGGCGTTCAAGGCAGCAATGGATCGCGTGACGTCCGCTGCACTTAAGGCACGTTTGCGTGCGGTGCTGGCGGTTGATGTCAGCGGCCGGCTGGCGCTATGCGAGGTGCCGATCCTTTACCTGCGGGCGAGGCGCGATCTTCTGGTGCCGCCCAGTGCGGCGGACGTCATCAAGGGCATCAGGCCGGCGACGACGGTGATCGAATTCGACGCGCCGCACTTCCTGCTGCAAACGGCGCCAGAGCAGGCCGCGCGCGAAGTCGCGGCCTTTGTGCGGGCCTGCGCGGCTTAGTGCACTGTGACGATTGCGAGGCCCATCGCGATGAAGATGGCGATGGCAAGCGATATGCCGTGCATCAGGCCTAGCAGCAGCCAGCGCCACGCAGTGCCCCACTTTCCTTTCTGGTAGACGCGCTGCATTGCCCAAGGCAGGTAGCCAGCCACCCAGCAGAACGCCACGAACTTCAGGAACCCTTCCGGCAGGAACATGAAGAGGCCAAGCATGACGAAGGCGAATGCGTTCGTGTGCAGAGCGAACAGCAGATGCTCGCCATACCGCTTGCCGGTGCCGAGGTAGAGCACCTTCAGCCAAAGCGCGAACAGTGGCATCAGCAGGAAGATCGCATACGGCGCGTATTTGTAGAAGCCAGCCTGCATGACGGCGCTCTTCTCTTTGTCCGGCAAGTGGTTGAAGCGGTCGATGGAATGGTAGATGCCCGGTGCTTTGCGCTCCAGCATTTCCTGCACCTGGTCGACGTCACCCGGCGCTTTCTCTTTTTCAGACGCGACTTGCTGCTGCATGGCCGGCTGCTCGGGGTGCGGGTCGACGTTCACGATGCCGACATCGGTCAGCTTCAGTACGGCGAAGAAGATAATGCTCAGCGAAAGATACAGGCGCAAGGGCTCGACATAGCGCTTGCGGCGCCCCGCAATGTATTCCGTGGTCAGCAGGCCGGGGCGGAACAGCAGCCGCGTAATCGTGCCCCATAAGCGCCCTTCCAGCGCCACGTAGTGCCCAATGAACTCGTGCAGGAATTCTCCGAGACTCGGTGCGTGCAAGCGCGTCTCCTGTCCGCACATATGGCAGAAGTTGCCGGAAGTGGTGGCGCCGCAGTTGCGGCAGCTATGGTCGGTAATGTTAGTCATCCTGCAATGCTACCGGTGGAATTGCTTCTGTTCAAGCTGGCGACCCTGGCTGTGTCGCTTCGCTACCATGGATCGAGGAGGACCTCACCATGGAACCGAACAGCAAAGACCGCAAGGTCAACACGCAAGAACCCGTGGACCGCAGCGGCGGCAAGCGCCTGCCGCATGAGCGCGACGAGTCGCCGCAGGGTGAAAGCCAGCAGAAAGAGCGCAGTGTGATCCGCCAGGCGGCAGAGGACGTCGAACAGGGCCTGGTCGACACCGACCTGCACGGCAGGCCCGGTCTGCAAAAGCCCGCCGCCGGCAATCAAGCGAAGGCGAATCCCCTGCCCGGCACCAAACGCGATTGAGGCCCATCATGCGAACCGCGATACTTTCCCTCCTCGCCTGCGCCGCCGGCACTGGCGCAGCCCTTGCCCAAACCTATCCGATGGGCTGGGGCCCCAACCCCGCCCTGGCGGAGCCGAACAAGACACTGATCCCGACCATGAACGTGGCGCCGGTCGAGCGTTGGAAAGGCGACGAAAAGCCGGTGCCCGCTTCCGGTTTCAATGTCAGCGCTTATGCGCGCGATCTGTCGCACCCGCGCTGGCTGTACGTGCTGCCGAACGGCGACGTGCTGGTGGCAGAGACCGCCGCCCCGCCCAAGCCGGAAGACGGCAAGGGCATCAAGGGCGCGATCATGAAACACGAGATGAAGAAAGCCGGTTCGGCCGCGCAGTCTGCCAACCGCATCACGCTGCTACGTGATATCGACGAGAACGGCGTGGCAAAAACGCGAGGCACTTTCCTCAAGGACCTCAACTCGCCCTTCGGCATGGTGCTGGTGGATAAGGACCTGTACGTCGCCAACACCGACGCGGTCATGCGTTTTCCTTACACGGAAGGCGCAACCTCCATCACGTCGGCCGGCATCAAAGTGCTTGAGTTACCAGGTGGCCCGCTAAACCATCACTGGACCAAGAACATCACGGCCAGCCCGGATGGCCGCTTCCTCTACATCACGGTAGGTTCAAACAGCAACGTCGGTGAAAACGGCATGGAGAAGGAGGAAGGCCGCGCCGCCATCTGGGAATTTGAACGCGCCACCGGCAAATCCCGCCTGTACGCAACCGGCCTGCGCAATGCAAACGGCATGGCGTGGGAGCCCAGGACAAAAGCACTGTGGACGGTGGTGAACGAGCGCGATGAACTGGGCGACGACCTGGTGCCCGACTATCTTACCTCCGTGAAGGACGGCGCCTTCTACGGCTGGCCCTACAGCTACTACGGCCAACGCATCGATACGCGCGTCAAGCCGCCGCGGCCAGAGATGGTGCAAAAGGCCATCATGCCGGACTACGGCCTTGGCTCGCATACCGCTTCGCTCGGACTGTCGTTTTATGAAGCGAAGCTGTTCCCGCCCAGCTGGCAAGGCGGCGCCTTCATCGGCCAGCACGGCTCCTGGAACCGCAAGGAATTCAGCGGCTATAAGGTGGTGTTCGTGCCGTTCGCTGACGGCCGGCCTTCGGGTCCACCGATAGACTTCCTGGCCGGCTTCCTGACGCGCGAGGGCAAGGCGAAGGGACGGCCGGTCGGCGTGGCGGTAGACAAGGCCGGGGCGCTATTGGTTGCGGACGACGTGGGAAATATTGTGTGGCGTGTGAGCCCTGCGACGCGCTGATACAATCAAGCCATGCGAATCCTACACACGATGCTGCGGGTTGGTGACCTGCAGCGATCCGTCGACTTCTACACCAAGGTGCTGGGCATGAAACTTCTGCGCACCAGCGACAATCCTGAATACAAGTACACGTTGGCTTTCCTCGGCTACGGGCATAACCCGGAGCATGCGGAGCTGGAGCTGACGTACAACTACGGCGTGGACAAATACGATATGGGCAATGCCTACGGCCATATCGCTATTTCGGCGACTGATATCGTTTCGGCTTGCGAAGCGGTGCGCGCCAATGGCGGCAATGTGACGCGCGAACCGGGACCGGTGAAAGGCGGCACTACCGTGATTGCCTTTGTCACCGACCCGGACGGGTACAAGATTGAGCTGATTGAGCGCAGCTTTGAGGGCCAGGGGGCCGGATTGCGCTAGAAGGAAGGTGCCCGACCCTGCGGGTCAGGCACCGGTTTACCGGTTTTAGTGCTGCAGCAGTGCGTTGATCGGCTCCAGGTCCGCTTCCTTCAGCGAACCTGCGGCCGACTTCAGGCGCAGGCCATTCATGATGGTGTCGTAGCGCGCTTTCGACAGGTCTTTCTGCGTGGTGTACAGCTGGCGCTGTGCATTCAGCACGTCGATATTGATACGCACGCCCACCTGGTAACCCAGCTTATTCGATTCCAGCGCGGATTTGGACGACACTTCCGCCGCCTCCAGCGCCTTCACCTGTGCCAGGCCGCTGTTCACACCAAGGAAAGCCTGGCGCGCGGTCTGCGCTGCCTGGCGGCGCGATGCCTCCAGGTCGTTGCGGGCCTTGTCTTCCAAAGCGATCGATTCACGCACTTTGCTGGTCACGGCGAAGCCGTTGAAGATCGGTACATTCCAGGTGATGCCAATACCGTTGTTCTTGTTGATGGCGCCGCCCGGGCCGCTCGCGGTCTGGCGGGTCGAGTTGGCGATCAGGTCAACAGTCGGCATATGGCCTGCGCGCTGCTTGCCGATTTCGCGCTTGGCGATTTCCACATTCAGCTTGGCGCCGGTCACGCCGTAGTTCTGCTCTTCCGCTGCCGACACCCAAGGTTCCAGGGTTGCAGGCTGAGGGCTGGCAATGGCCACGCCGGTACGCAGCGGCGCCAGGGTGCCAGGCACTTCGCCGATGATCTGTTGCAGCGCGGTGCGCTTTACTTCCAGGTCATTCAGCGCGGCGAATTCCTGCGCCACCACCAGGTCGTACGCAGCTTGCGCTTCATGGGTATCGGTGATGGTCTGGGTGCCCACTTCGAAATTGCGCTTGGCCGATGCCAGCTGTTCGGTGGTTGCTGCCTTCTGCGCCTGGGTCGCGGTCAGGTTGTCCTGCGCGGTCAGCACGTCGAAGTAAGCCTGCGATACGCGCAGGATGACGTCCTGCTGCGATTGCGCGAACACGGCTTCCGAAGCGGCGACAGCCAGCTTGCTCTGCTGGTAGCTTTCCCAGTTGGCCCAGCGGAACAGCGGCTGGGTCAGCTGCACTTGCACCAGTCCACTGTAGTTGTCGTGGTTGACGAAACCGGTCTTCTCAGGCGACACCTCACCATCGTTCTTCAGGTGCTGGCCGCTGGCGAAGATGGTTGGCAGCAAGCCAGAACGCCCCTGCGTCGTTTTTTCCTGGCCGGCCGCCAGTGCGGCGCGTGCGCTGGCGTAGGTGGCGTCGTTGGCGAGCGCCTGTTTGTACACCTGGACCAGGTCAGCCGCTTGCGTATTCAGCGAGAACATTGCGCTGGCAACCAGCACGGCGAGAAGGGGTTTCTGCATTTGCATCTCCGTTGGAGTCGTCAAAAAGGTTTAGTTTTCGTGCCTAGTACTTCGGCATTGAGCTGTCTACCTGCACAGCCCAGGCGTGAATACCGCCTGTCAGATTGCTTACCTTGCTGAAACCATGATGCTCGAGGAAGGCTGCCACGTTGAGGCTGCGCGCCCCGTGGTGGCAGATGCAGACAATCTCCGCATCCTCGTCGAGAGCGTCGATGCTGGCCGGGATGGTCTGCATCGGCATGAGGGTCGAGCCTGCGATATGGCAGGTCTCATATTCCCAGTTCTCGCGCACGTCCAGCAGGAATGGTTGTGACTTGGCTGAGTCATTCAGCCAAGCTGCCAGTTCCGGTGCAGTAATGTGCTGCATGGCGTTCCCTTAGAAAGTGAACGCCGAAGGTTTCACCGCCAGGTCGAGCGGCTTGACATCGGTTTCAAACAGTTTGACGGTGTCGTAGCCGTGTTCGCCGGTGCGGGTAATGCGCTGCGCGGACATCACAGGCGAATCGCCGAGGATGACCACGATGCGGCCGCCTACCTTCACTTGCTGCAGTACTGCTTCCGGCAGTACCGGCAGCGAGCCGGAGAATACGATCACGTCGAACGGCGCACCGTTGGACCAGCCCTGGGCGCCATTGCCCAGTTCCACGGTCACGTTGGCGATGCCGTTGTCCGCCAGGTTCTTTGCCGCCAGCGCCTTCAGTTCAGGGGCGATTTCGACGGCGGTCACGTGGCGTGCACGGTGGGCCAGCAGCGCGGCCAGGTAGCCGGTGCCTGCGCCGACCAGCAGCACGTTTTCATGTTTTTTGATCTGTGCATCTTGAGCGATGCGCGCTTCCAGCTTCGGGGTCAGCATTTGCTCGCCACCCGCCAGCGGGATGAAAGTGTCGACAAAAGCCAGGTTCTTGTAGGCTTCTGGCACGAAGTTCTCGCGTTTTACGACCAGCAAGAGATCGAGGATGTCCGTATCCAGCACGTCCCAAGGACGGATTTGCTGTTCGATCATATTGAAACGGGCTTGTTCGATATTCATCTTTGTTGACTCGGTGAGGGATAAATAATCCGTCATTTTATCGTTTGTCTGGTCAGGTGGGCATATTAACGATTAAGACAACGGATCGCGGGAAATTGCGACAGTCTGCAGATTTGGGGGGGTGAACGCGCAAAATCGGGACTAAAGCTTCATTCCTGAGGGGCGAGCCCCTGCTGGACCAGGCCGAGGAAGCAGTCCATGAAGGCGTCGGCATCCACCCCTTCGTGCGTTTCACAAGGGAAGAAGCTGTGCTTCCACATCATCAGCGTGAGCACCGGGGCGATCAGGACGTTGGTCATCATCACCGGGTCCAGCGGGCGGAATTCGCCGCGCGCCACGCCGCGTTCGAGGATGCGGGTCAGGAGCGCGCTGCCGCGCTCGATGACTTCTTCGTTATAGAACTGCGCCAGTTCGGGGAAATTGCCGGATTCGGCCATCATCAGCTTGGTCAGGCCGGCGACCCTGGTGGCGCCAACCTGGGTCCACCAGGTGCGCAGCATCTGGCGCAACAGCTCGTCGCTGGGCATGTCGCGCGCGGCGGCGGCATCGCTTTCCGCCTGGCCGATGGTTTGCACGATGGTGTCGCGCACCACGGCCTTGAACAGGTCCTGCTTGTTTTCGAAATACAGGTAGAGCGTGCCCTTGGAGACGCCGGCGGCGCGCGCCACGTCTTCCAGTCGGGTGGCGGCAAATCCTCGATCGACGAACAGCTCCAGCGCGGCCGCCAGCAATTCCTGCGGACGCGCGTCCTTGCGCCGCTCCCAGCGGGGCTTGGTATCTGTCGGGGCTTGCATGATAAATATTAAGAATTAGTAACTTACTCGTGAGTCATTTATCTTAATTCCCCGGCCTATAGACGTCAAGCTTCCGGCGGCTTTCTTGATTCGCCTCAACTTTTTGCTAAATTGGACATTACTTTCCAATTTTGAATCGAGGAGTGACCGTGAATTCGACAATCCGATCCGCGATGGCCTTGGCGTTGGCGTTCAACCTATCGAGCGCCTATGCACAAGAAGAGCAAAAGCCCTTGCCCGCCGCATTGGTGGAGGCAATGAATAAGCTGTCCGGCGGCCCCCACCAGGGCTTCCGCGCCAATCATGCAAAGGGGGTCATGGTCACTGGCACGTTCACCCCATCGGCACAAGCGAAGGCACTTAGTAAGGCGCCGCACTTCCTGAAGCCCGTGCCGGTCACGGTGCGCTTCTCGAATGCCACAGGTGTTCCAGCTATGCCGGATGCCGATCCTCATGCGCGCCCGCATGGGATGGCGATACGCTTCCAGTTGGCCGGCAACGCGACGACGGATATCGTTTCGATTTCGGCGAATGCCTTCCCGGCCGCGACACCCGAAGAATTCCTGTCCATGCTGCAAGCGGTTGCCGCCAGCGGCCCGGATGCTGCCAAGCCAACTCCCATCGAGAAATACCTGGAATCCCATCCTACGGCATCGAAATTTGTGACCACGCCGCGCCCTGCGCCGGAAAGCTTTGGCACACTGGCCTTTTACGGCGTGAATGCGTTCAAGTTCACAAACTCCAAGGGTAAGAGCAGCTATATCCGCTACCAGATTATGCCTATGGCGGGCGAGCACTTTCTGGCGGAAGCTGCAAAGCCGGAGCCCAATTACTTGATGGACGAACTGCCAAAGCGCGTCGCCATGGGACCAGTGAAATTCAAGCTGCTGGCGCAAGTCGCCAATGCAGGAGACAACACAAAAGACCCTACCTCGGTATGGCCGGCCACGAACAAAATTGTCGAACTCGGCATCATCACCCTGAACAAGACATTGGGTGACCAGGTAGCCGAGCAGAAGAAGATTCTGTACAACCCAGTCTCCCTGCCAGCTGGTATTGAACCTTCGGATGATCCGATACTCGCAATGCGTTTCCCAGCTTATGCAGTGAGCTATGGGCAGCGCGGGAACTAAGCGAAGCTGTTTTGACCAAGCTCCCGGATGAGGTCAACCAGGGCGCGAAGTCCCGCCGGCACGTGCCGCCCAGGCGGATAGTACAGCGCCAGCCCTGGATAGCGCGGCGTCCAGTCCTGCAGCACGCGAACGAGCCGTCCAGCCGCGATGTCGTCACGCACATACCAATCGGCGAGATAGGCGAGGCCGGCGCCGGCAAGGGCGGCCTCGCGCATCAGGCCCGGCTCGTCGAGCGTGAGTGGCCCGTTCACCTCGACATTCATCGGTTCGCCATGCCGGAAAAATTCCCAGCGCGACGGAGCACCGCTGGGAAACCGGGCACGCAGGCACGGATGCATGGCAAGGTCAGCCGGCGATGCGGGGATCGGGAAGCGTGAGAAATGCTCGGGTGAGCCGACTACCGCCATTTCGAGATCGCCGCCGATCGCAATGCGGACCATGTCTTGCGGCACCGTCTCGCTCAATCGAATCCCCGCATCGAAGCCCTCGGCCACGATGTCGACCATACGCCCCTCGGTCACGATCTCCACTCTCATGTCGGGATAGCGCTTCAGATACGCCAATATGATCGGCGCAAATACCATGCGGGCGGCGCCCAGGGAAGTATTGATGCGCAAAGTGCCAATGGGGGATTGGCGATTCAGGTTGGTTTCCTCCATGGCGCTGAGAATCTCGGACAACGCTGGCGCGACCCGGGCTACAAAGTGCTCCCCGGCTTCGGTCAGTGAGACACTTCGCGTGGTCCGATGAAACAGGCGAACGCCCAGTCGTGTCTCCAGGCCCGCGACGGCATTGCTCACGGCCGTGGTCGACAGGCCGAGTTCATTTGCCGCGCGCCGAAAGCTCCGGCAGCGGGCGACTGCAAGTACGGCCTCCATGCCAACTAAACCTGATTTTTGCATTGTCCCGTTTTTCGAAATAAAGCATCAACTTTAATCCATCTTATCAGAACAAAAGGGGCGCCATACACTGCATGCACACCTCCCGACAATCCGGGATCACTCAGGAGCGACCATGCAATTCATTGACCAGATCTACATTGACGGTGCCTTTGCAGCACCTCATGGCACGGAAACCGTAGACATCATCAACCCGACCACCGGAAGGCCACTTGCCCGCGCAACGCTCGCCGATGCCGAGGATACGCGGCGCGCCATTGCCGCAGCAAAAAAGGCGCAGCCCTCATTTGCACGCACGACAGTCGCCGAGCGCGTAGCCATGCTCAAGCGGCTACATGCGGCCATCCTCGCATGCAGCGATGCATTGCGCGATGTGACGATTGAAGAATATGGCGCGCCTGTTTCAAGGGCGGCGTGGATCGCCCGCTTCTCAGCGCAATCGTTCCTTGACGCCGCGGCGACATTGGAGGCTTACGAATTCAGCCGTGTAATGGGAGCATCCACCGTCATCATGGAAGCGGTGGGCGTCGCCGCCCTCATCACGCCCTGGAACAGCACTGCCGGTTCGATCTGCAGCAAGTTGGCGATGGCGATCGCGGCCGGCTGCACATCGGTGATCAAACCGAGCGAATTGAGCCCGATGCAGAACAAGATCGTCACGGAAGCGATTCATGCGGCGGAGCTGCCGGCCGGCGTTGTCAACATCATCACAGGACGCGGCGACATGGTTGGCGCAGAACTGAGCACGCACCCGGACATCGCGAAGATCTCATTTACCGGCTCCACTACGGTGGGAAAGATCATCCAGCGCGCGGCGACCGACTCCATGAAACGCGTCCACCTGGCATTGGGCGGGAAATCCCCGTCCATCATTCTTGACGACGCGGACCTGGCGACGGCGGTGCCGCTCGCGCTCAATGCCGCGTTCATGAATAACGGTCAGGCATGCATCGCGGGCAGCCGGTTGCTGGTCCCGGCGCAGCGCCTGGAAGAAGTCATCGCGATCGTCAAAGAGACAGTCGCATTGATGAAGGTTGGCGACCCGGCCGACCCATCGACCATCATTGGCCCGCTGGCCAGTCGCACTCAGTACGAGCGCATCCAGCATTACATCCGGCTCGGTCTCTCCGAAGGCGCCACCTTGGTTACCGGCGGCGAGGGACATCCGGCCGGGCTCGAAGAAGGCTATTTCGTGAAGCCGACCGTTTTCACCAACGTGCGCAACGAGATGAGCATCGCACGAGAAGAAATTTTCGGTCCCGTCTTGTCCATCCTGACCTATGCCACAGAAGAGGAAGCCATCGATTTGGCCAATGACACGATATTTGGCCTGCATGCCTATGTGATGTCGTCCGATCCGGCCCGGGCAAAGGCTGTGGCGGCCAGGCTGCAAGCCGGTCGCGTCATGATCAACACGCTCCAGCACGACCCCTTGGCACCGTTCGGCGGATACAAACAGTCAGGCATTGGGCGCGATTACGGTCTGCTTGGCCTGGAATCCTATCTCGAGGCAAAAACGCTACTTGGCGCGCTGTGAATCGATGCGTCGAGGGCCGCGCGTGAGTGACTGCGAAAAATCCATGGTTAGCTCCTTCCAGGCCAGAGCTGGGTTTCCAGCGCGTGGCTATTACGGATGCGCTGGCTCAAAACTTCGACACCTTGCGGGCTCAGGTGGAAGTGATCGAGAATCATGGGCACGCCCTGCGGTGTGATCAGCGGGCAGCCGCCTTCGCAATACAACTGCAGGCGGTTCAGGTAGCCAAAGCGGTTGTCGTGGGCGAAGGCTTGCATGGCGTCGGCGTAGGCCAGGTAGGCTGGTTCCATCATGTTGCCGGCAATCGCCGCCAGCGACTGCTTGCGGTCCAGGCGCAGCATAGCCATCGCCAGGTTATCGCTGAAGGTGAGCGGCGGGCCGGCCAGCAGCAAGGGCGCGCCGCCGGCACGGAAGCGTTGCAAGTCATCCAGGGCGACGCGGAAATCGTCCTGCCACAAAGAGGCGACCACGACGCCATCGAGCTTGTGGCCTGCGGCAAACTGCTGTGCGTATTCCAGCATACGCACACAGTAATGTTCCTGGTGGCGGTAGGCGGCCCGGAAGGGTTTACAGGCCGAGCCGGTAATCTGCAGGAAGTTCACATCGGGATAAGCACTGGAAAGTGCGGCGCGCAATTCGGCTGCGGCGCTGTCGCCGTACACCAGCACGTTCTTGCGGCCTTCGGCCAGAGTGATGCAGTCAGGGTTGGCGGCGTAATAGCTTGCGAACGATGCCGGTGCGTTGGTGATCTCCATCAGGTGGCAGGTGCTGTAGCGCTCAATGCGGTTGCGCTCCAGCTGCAGGCGGCCGACGTAATGGTAGTCAGCCGCGCGGCGCGCGCGCAGGCGGTCCATGGCCAACGCGGTTTCAGGCGTGTCTGGCGACATCACGGCGTGGGTGCCCGCAAATGTGTCCTCGTCACCGTACGCGATGGAACCAGGTGCGCCCTGCTTCGCGCTTTGCGCCTGCGCTGGCGCTTTCGCCACGCTCGGCGCCAGAGGCAGGTACTGTCCAAGATTGACGACCTCGCGTTGCGGCAGGCCATCCATGCGGTGCAGCTGCCAGCCAAGTCCGCCGAGCACGAACAAACTGCTGGCCAGCGCCAGCGGCACCACGGCCTTGCCGGGCAGCGCGAAACGGATGCGTCCCTCGACCAGCTCGCAAGTGATCCAGGCCAGCGCCAGGCTCAGCGCCAGTGCTGTCCACAGCACAGAGTC
The DNA here is from genome assembly GCF_058807935.1 of Pseudoduganella sp. GW821-FHT11H04. Classification (NCBI taxonomy): domain Bacteria; kingdom Pseudomonadati; phylum Pseudomonadota; class Betaproteobacteria; order Burkholderiales; family Oxalobacteraceae; genus Pseudoduganella; species Pseudoduganella sp. GW821-FHT11H04. The sequence goes on from NZ_JBXARE010000006.1 coordinate 187,942, forward strand.
CGCAACTTTGCCGCCCTGCAGGATATGGGCGAATGCCAGCAGGGGCCAGTGCCACAGGTAGAGCGGATAGCTGATGCGCCCGAACCAGGTCATGGGCGCGAAGCGGAACAGCGAGGCATTCAGCGTGGCGCCTGGCCCGGCGGCCAGAAGCGTCGCCGTACCGCCGACCGGCAGCAGCGCCCAATAACCCGGGAAGAGGCTGTTCTTGTCGATCAGTTCGAAGGCGGAAATGATGGCGGCCACTGCGGCCAGGGTCCATACCGGCGCCGGCGTAGGCCGCTGCGGTGAAGAGGCATGCCAATACGCCACCAGGCCGCCAGCGGCCAACTCCCAGAAGCGCGACAGCGGCGAGTAGAAGGCAGCTTCCGGCGCGTGGAGGGAAGCCGTGACGCTGTAGGCAAAGGAAGCCAGCGCCAGCAAGACTGTCACGGGCACGAAAGCCTTTCGCCAGCGCGAAAGAAGCCACAGCAGCAATGGCCAGGCCAGGTAGAACTGCTCTTCCACGCCGAGCGACCACAGGTGCAGGAATGGCTTGGAGTCGGCACTGTTATCGAAGTAGCCGGTCTCTTGCCACAGCAGGAAGTTGGAAGCAAAGCCTGCGCCGCCGGCTGCGTGGCGCCCCAGTTGCGAGAGTTCTTCCGGCAGCAGGACAAACCAGCCAAACACCAGCGTCGCCACCATCACCAGCAGCAAGGCCGGGAAAATGCGGCGCACGCGGCGCGCATAGAAATCGCCAATGCTGAAACGTCCCTCTTCCAGCGAGCGCCACAGGATGCCTGTGATCAGGTAGCCGGAAATGACAAAGAAAATGTCCACCCCGACAAAGCCTCCCGGCAGCGCATCAGGAAAGGCATGGAACAGCACCACGGCGAGCACGGCCAGGGCCCGCAGGCCATCAATATGGGGATAGTGAACAGGGGACATAAAAACTAGCCAACAAAGCAATACTTGTTGTTATAAAGATCCAATTTTACGATTTAATTGGTAAATCAGGAGATTTAGGTATTTACTGCTAAGTACGCGTCAAAGAACGTGTCTGGGAGAGTAAAAATGCATAACAAGACAACTTTGCAAGTCCTGGCCGCCGCCTCGGGACTTGGGGATGAGCGCATCCAGGAGCTGTGGGAAGGTGCGGATATGTTTGCGCGCGCCCAAGCCGGCAACCCCGATTCCCCACGCTACCAGCAAGTGCTGCACGAGCGCATGGCGGTGATGGTCGAACGCGAGGTGGCAAAGCGTCATTCATCCGATGGCGAGCCATGGGTGCTGGCCGACGCCCACCTCGGGCAAATCGAGGTGTCGCTGACCGACGCGCTCAAAGCCTTCGGCAGCCGAACGGATCACGTCATTCATTAACGAGGCAACGCAGCCAGCACGGCCTTGCGCACCGCCGCGTCGTCGCGGATATCGACTTGCAGCGGCACGTCCGGATGCCACGCTTCGTTGTTGCCGCGCAGGTGGTTGCGCCAGACCTTCATGGGCAGCATCAAATGGTTGCCGCTTGGCATGCCGACCCAGGTGATCTCGATGTAAGCCGTGTCAGCGCTGGTGGCCTGTCCCATGTGGATGGAGCCCGGCACGCTGCGCACCAGGTCGGCGAAGTTCAGGCAAGAGCTGACGCAATCCTCATCCGTCACAAGCACCACCGGACCGCTGAAGCGGCGCAGCTTGCCGTGCCGGGCCGCGATATCGGCGCGCGTCAGGCGCGGTTTGCCCGGCGTCACGATCCACTGTTCTCCCGCGGCCTTGGCGATGCGCAGTCGGTCTCGCATCGCTGCCTCCCTTTTGGCGTCGTCGCTGTCGCGGCCATAGGACGCGGCAAAGTTCTCGGCGCGGGTCTCCATGCCGGCAACCGAATAATCCGATACGCGCCATTCCGCATAAGTAATCGGCAACCCTTCCAGCTTGTCCTTGTCGAAATCCAGGCCGCCGGTAGCTGCGTTGAAGATGCGGTCGCCAATTGCGCTGTTGCCGCCGCCGTTGCCGCGCGAATCGAACACAATGGCGCGCACGCCCTGCAACTGTGGCAACTCCTGCACGATCTTGTCGATCTGCTGCGCCGCTGCCTGGTCGGGGGCGAAATTACCGGCGCGGATCCACAGCACGCCATCCTGCAGCGTATAGCCATTGACGTGATCCGTGTCCGAACGCGATTTGTTCATTTCCCGATCGTCGGCGACCTTCACTTGCTGGTAATTCTGCGCAAATTGCAGCACCTTGCCCTGGGAGGTGCGGAAGCTGCATTGCTTCATTTCTTCACCCGGCATGTCCAGCTGCGTGAACACGGTAGCCAAGGCATGGCGTATGCCGGGCAGGTCGCGCACATCATAGTATTTCGCGATCTGGCGAATGCGCTGCTCCGGTTGCAAGCCGTCGCAGGAAAGCAGTTCGGCGCCCACCGGCGGCAAAGGCTTTGGCCAGTTGGGCATGACTGCGCCCACGCGATAGGTGCCGTTCACGTAGTCCAGGCGCCAGCCCGCGAGCGTGATGCTGTCGTCAGCCTTGCGAATATCGCTGGAATAGAACAGGTGGCCGTCCTTGAAACCGGCGGCGTAGGAGCGCACTGCGGCCAGCATGCTGTCATAGCTGTTCACGCGCGGCAGCAGGGCGCGCGCCTGCTCATAGCCCTTAGCTTCCCATGTGCGGAAGTCCGGGTTCTGCTCGTCGATGTAGCCGGGGTGGCCGGCGCGGATGGCGACGCGGGCGGCGTCAAGGTCGGCGGCCGCGAGGGCGCGCCAGTCGGTAGCAGCGCAAGCCGCACCTGCCGCGAGCAGGCCAGCCAACAAAATGACGGAATTTTTCATGAACGCCATTATGCAAGTCACCGCTGCCGAAAAGTCTATCGAATGTCCACACCAGGGCTAGAATGAGCCGACCATGAACCGCGCCCCGATCCCGTGCCGCCCACAATGCGGCGCCTGCTGCACGGCGCCCGCGATCTCCAGCGCCATCCCCGGCATGCCCGAGGGTAAGCCGGCTGGCGTGCCCTGCATCCAGTTGGACGAACAGCGGCGCTGCAAGCTGTATGGCTCGCCCGCACGGCCGAAGGTATGCGTCGACTTTGCCGCCGACGAATCGGTTTGCGGCGAATCGCGCGAGCAGGCCATGCGTTGGCTGGGTTGGGCGAAAGGGTAAAATACTGCCCCATTATGAGTTTCCAATGCCGCCCAGCCTGCGGCGCCTGTTGCACGGCGCCCTCCATCACCTCCCCGATTCCCGGAATGCCGAACGGTAAACCGGCGGGCGTGCGCTGCGTACAACTGGGCGAAGACAATCGCTGCATGATCTTCGGCCGCCCCGAACGGCCCGCCTTCTGCGCCGGCCTGCAGCCGTCCGCCGAAATGTGCGGAGAGACGCGCGAACAGGCCATGCAGTGGCTGGGCGATCTTGAAGCCCTCACCCGCCCGGGCAATTGATGTTAAGGCACGTTCTTGCATTGCTGATGCTGGCAAGTGGCGGGCTGGGATGTGTTGCTGCATTGGCCGGGACATGGCCGCTTCCCCTCGCACAATGGCCCTGGGTGGCCGCACTGGGAATAGCGTCGGGCGCCCTATTGCTATGGTGGATGGCAGCCGGCCTGTGGAGCGGGCTTCTATGTTCCGCGCTGCAGGCATTTCGATTCTTCCCTTACGACGGCACGAGTGGGTTTGGTAGCAAGTGGGGCCTGAGCCTCTCAACTGTCCTGCATTTGCCAAACGGTGTCCTGGTCGTCAACGTCCTGGCATTGGCCATGGGGCTTACATGCGCCGGCCTCCTATGGCGGAATCGCCTGCCGGCAGCACGCTGAAGCGCTCCGCATCATGCAGCTTGGATTCAAGCTAGAATGTTCAGCTATGAATCAAATTATCGACCACCGCCACCGCCACCGCCTTTCGACCCGCCTCGCCTTCCTGACGGCGGGACTTGCCATGTCCGCCTGGGCGCCGCTAGTGCCATATGCCAAGGAGCGCTTGGCGCTGGGTGAGGGTCCGTTGGGACTGCTTTTGCTGTGCTTGGGGCTGGGCTCGCTGCTGGCCATGCCGCTGACGGGAGCGTTGGCGGCGCGCTTTGGCTGCCGCAAGGTGGTGCTGTGGTCGGCCCTGGCAGTGTGCCTGGCCCTGCCCGGCCTGGCGCTGGCGCCGACGCCGCTGCTGCTGGGCGTGGTGCTCTTCTTCTTTGGCGCTTCGCTCGGCACCATGGATGTGGCGATGAATGTGCAGGCCGTGATGGTGGAAAAAGCCAGCGGCGGCGCCTTGATGTCCGGCTTCCACGGCATGTTCAGCCTGGGCGGGTTTGCCGGCGCGGGTACGATGGCTTTGCTGCTGTGGCTCGGCAGTGGCCCGCTGGTCGCCTGCCTGGCCATTGTGGCCCTGGTGGCGCTGCTCCTGTGGCGCGCTGCTCCGGACCTGCTGCATGAGCCGGAAGCGCGCGACGGCGACAGCCCGAGCTTCGTTATGCCACACGGCGCAGTGATCTTCATCGGCGCGCTGTGCTTCATCGTCTTCCTGGCCGAAGGCGCCATGCTGGACTGGAGCGCCGTCTTCCTGACTGCAGAGCGCGGGCTGGAGGAAGGCCGTGCCGGCCTTGGCTACGCCGCCTTTGCCGTCGCCATGACCGCCGGCCGCCTGACCGGCGACCGCGTGGTGGCGCGCTTTGGCGGGCGCCGTGTGCTGCTGGCCGGTGGCCTGTGCGCCGCGGCCGGCTTCTTCACAGCCGTCTGCGCGCCAAGCCCGGGCGCGGCCTTGTCCGGCTTCGTGCTGGTCGGCCTGGGCGCCTCAAACATCGTGCCTATCCTGTTCACCGCAGCCGGCAACCAGCGCGCCATGCCGGCGAGCCTGGCCATTGCCGCCATCACCACCATCGGCTACGCCGGCATCCTGGCCGGGCCGGCCCTGATCGGGCTGGTCGCCCACCTGTCGAGCCTGGAGCTCGCGTTTGCCGCACTTGGCGGCGCCCTGTTGCTGGTCGCCGCCAGCAGCCGCCTGGTGCGCGTGCACTCCTGACGCAGCGCAAACCGGGGCCCTGGCAACGGGGCTAATCTTGGCTTATTTGGTCCGCCGAGTGCATAGGCCAGGGGCGCGCGTGGTAAGCTTCGTGCCCGCGTGGCATCCCGTCCGCCCTCCCTACCGACACTCTTAACAAAATCACAATGGATATCGTTCTTGCGCTGAAGGCTCTGATCATGGGTCTGGTCGAAGGTTTCACTGAATTCCTGCCGATTTCGTCCACTGGCCACCTTGTACTGGCGGGCAGCCTGCTGAACTTCACCGGCGAAAAGGCCAAAGTATTCGAGATCGCGATCCAGGGCGGCGCCATGGTTGCGGTGATTTGGGAGTACCACAAGAAGATTTGCGAAGTGTTGTTTGGCATGTTCCGCGAAGAGCGCGCGCGCCGCTTCGTCCTGAACGTGGTGGTGGCCTTCATCCCGGCCGCAGCACTGGGCTTCCTGTTCAGCAAAAAAATCAAGGCCGTGCTGTTTGCGCCAGTGCCGGTGGCGCTGGCCTTCATCATCGGCGGCTTCATCATCCTGTGGGTGGAGCGCAATGCCAAGAACAATCCGGTGGCCGTGCGCGTGCAGTCGGTCGATGACATGACCATGCTCGATGCGCTGAAAGTCGGCATCGCCCAGGTGTTCGCTCTGATCCCCGGCACCAGCCGTTCCGGCGCCACCATCATCGGGGGCATGATGTTCGGCCTGTCGCGCAAGGTGGCGACCGAGTTCTCCTTCTACCTGGCGATCCCGACCCTGCTGGCAGCTACTTTCTACTCGCTGTGGAAAGAACGCGCGCTGCTGTCCGTATCGGACGTGCCGCTGTTCGGCATCGGCTCCGTGGTGGCCTTTGTATCGGCCTTCGCCTGCATCCGCTGGCTGCTGCGCTACATCAGCACCCACACCTTCACCGTATTTGCCTGGTACCGCATTGTGTTCGGCATCGTGGTGATCATCTCCGCCTACTCCGGTCTGGTCGTCTGGGCCGAATAAAGCATGCCTGAACAGGACACCAGCCAACGCGCCCTCCACCTGCTCCAGACCGTATTCGGCTACCCAGCCTTCCGCGGCCAGCAGGGGCAGATTGTCGAACATGTCGGCAATGGCGGCGATGCACTGGTGTTGATGCCGACCGGCGGCGGCAAGTCGCTGTGCTACCAGATCCCGGCCATGATCCGGGACGGCGTGGGCGTAGTGGTGTCGCCGCTGATCGCGTTGATGCAGGACCAGGTCGACGCGCTGGCCGAAGTCGGCGTGCGCGCGGCCTTCCTCAATTCCACGCAAACGTATGAAGAAGCAGCGCGCATTGAACGCCTGGTGCGCACCAATCAGATCGACTTGCTGTACGTGGCCCCGGAGCGCCTGCTGACGCAGCGCTGTTTCGACCTGCTGCAGGATTCGCAGATCGCATTGTTCGCCATCGACGAAGCGCACTGCGTATCGCAATGGGGCCATGACTTCCGCCCCGAGTACATCAAGCTGTCGGTGCTGCACGAGCAGTTCCCGAATGTGCCGCGCATCGCGCTGACCGCGACTGCCGACCAGCAGACGCGCGCTGAAATTATCCACCGCCTGGCGCTGAACGATGCCGCGCAGTTCGTATCGTCCTTCGACCGGCCGAACATCCGCTACCAGATCGTCGAAAAGACCAACGGCCGCAAGCAGCTGCTGGACTTCATCACCACCGAACATGCCGGTGACTGCGGCATCGTCTACTGCCTGTCGCGCAAAAAGGTGGAAGAGACTGCGGAATTCCTGAACGAACACGGCGTACGCGCCATGGCCTACCACGCCGGCATGGAACACGCGAAGCGTGCCGACAATCAAGCCCGCTTCCTGCGCGAAGAGAACATTGTGATGGTGGCGACAATCGCCTTCGGCATGGGTATCGACAAGCCGGACGTGCGTTTCGTCTGTCACCTGGACTTGCCAAAGTCGATCGAAGGCTACTACCAGGAGACCGGCCGTGCGGGCCGCGACGGCATGCCGGCCAGCGCATGGATGTCCTACGGCTTGCAAGACGTTGTGCTGCAGCGGCGCATGATCGACGAGTCGGAAGCGGACGAGAACTTCAAGCGCGTCCTGTCGACCAAGCTCGATTCCATGCTTGGCCTGTGCGAGACCCTGAGCTGCCGCCGCATGCGGCTGCTGGAATACTTCGGCGAACCGGCCACCCCTTGCGGCAATTGCGACACGTGCCTGATTCCACCGGTGTCGTTCGACGGCACGGTGCCGGTGCAGAAACTGCTATCCGCGATTTACCGCTGCGACCAGCGCTTCGCCGCCGGCCATGTGATCGACGTGCTGCGCGGCGCCGAATCCGAGCGCATTCTCACCTGGCACCACGACAAGCTGTCGGTGTTCGGCATTGGCGCCGACCGCAGCGAGCAGGAATGGCGCGCCATCTTGCGCCAGGTGATTGCGCTGGGCCTGGTGACGGTCGACCACGAACAATTCAGCTCCCTCAAGCTGACCGACGCCGCGCGCCCGGTGCTGAAGGGCGGCCAGAAAGTGCAGCTGCGCCAATACCAGAAGCCGATCAAACAGAAACGCAGCAGCTCAGCACCGAAGGGCTATGAAGAGAGCAGCCTGGATGGCGACGAACAGCGCCTTTTCGACCGACTGCGCTCCTGGCGCATGGGGGCTGCACGCGAACACGGCGTGCCAGCCTATGTGATATTCAACGACGCTACCCTGCGCGAGATTGCCAAGGTGCGCCCATCCACGCTGGGCGAGATGCGAGGCATCTCCGGCGTCGGCGAGAAAAAGCTCGTCTCCTACGGCGACGAAATCGTCAGCCTAATCGCCAGCCTCTAAGAAATGTCCACCTTGGGGTCAGGAACAGAAGTGGACATTTCCTGCAGAAATGTCCACTTCTGTTCCTGACCCCAAGGTGGACATTACCTCTCGATAACGCCCTGGCGGTGCGCCTGCCGCTTCGCGGAAGCGGTGGGTGAAGTGGCTCAGGTCTGCGTAGCCGCAGGTTTGCGCGACTTGCTGCAAGGGCAGGCGTCCCTGCCTCAACAACCCTCTTGCGCGTTCGATGCGGCACGTTGCAATCCACGCCGACGGCGGCATGCCGAAACTGACGCGGAACATGCGGGCAAGGTGGTATTCCGACATGCATGCCAGTGTCGCCAGCATGCCCAGCGTGATGTTCTGGTCGAGGTGGGCTTCGATGTAGTCATTCAAGCGGCGGCGCACCAGCGGCGCCAATCCACCTCGCAAGCGTTGACCAGGCTTGCTCATTGACTGCGATAGCAACAGTTCGCTTAACGCCTCGTGTGTGATCTCGTTGGCGCGCAGCAGGCGGTCGGCGTCGTCCCAAGGTTGCTGCAGCAAGGCGCCGCACAGGCGCACCAGCTTTTCGTTCTCAAAATATGTGCGGTCCTGCAGTGTGAGCTCGCGCGGCTCGCGGTCCAGTTCCGCAACAGCGCGCTGGGTGAAGTGCTCGGGCATGAAGTAGATGTGCAGCATGCGCAATTGGCCGCGCACCACCCACTCCGAATCATGCCAGTCCGGCAGTGAGCAAAGCCGCTGCGGTGCGCCGTATTGGCCCGGCAAGCCTTCCCGCTCGACGCTGTAGCCGCCGCCAAGGTAGCAAGATAAGGTGTGGTGGCCAGGCTGGTGGTAGCCCGTAAGTGCCTCCTCCGTGCTGCGATGCCAAACTGCCGCCGCGAGCCCGTCACCGAGCCAGGCGAAGCGCTCCAGCGTCGCGTCGGTGCTGGACATGGTGCGGAATACCGCATGCGACATCGCGTCGCGCGGCACGGCTTCACCGAGTTTTCCAGAAAGGGGCTTCACGGCAAAAAGTCTAGCATGCAGCCTTTTTCGCTGCCTGCCGCCACCAAAGAACTGCGCAAGATCAGACAAGTGAAATTGCTTTAGGGAATTGTAATTCGGAAAATTGGCTTTTTTTATAAGATTCCGAAAAGCACTTTAACCTGAAAGGAGATGGAATGAAGAAATTTGCATGCCTCGCTGCCCTTGCCTTCAGCTTCTCGGCTGCACATGCGGCCCCGCTCACTCTCGACCTGACCAGCGGTACCTGGAGCAACGTCAATAACTCGGCGGTAGTTGATACATACACCGAGGCCGGCTTCCGCCTGCGCACGGTGCGGGCCGGCGACCATTTTGATCCGGCGTACATCAGCGATATCGGCATTCACAACGGCTTCCAGAATGGCGATGACGTGAGCTGGGTGCTCGACTTCTTCGGCGCCAGCTTCAGCCTCCTGAGCTTCAACCTCGCCGGCTTCGACGCCGGTGCAACATCGATCACGCTGACCGGCTCCAACGGCGCCACGCAAACCCTGTCCGGGCTGGGCGACTTGGCCATCAACGGCATGGGCGACGTGACCTCGGTCGTATTCAACATCGACCAGGATGGCGGCACGCAGGGCGTCGGCTTCTCCGCAATCAGCGTCGACAATGCGCCCGCGCAGCAAGTGCCCGTGCCAGGCTCGCTGGCCCTGCTCGGCCTCGGCTTGAGCGCGATGGGCTTCTCGCGCCGCCGCCAGAAGTAATCCGCAAGTTCAGACAACTGCCGGTGTGCTGAGGGCTGCACACTGGCAGGACTATGAATATTGCCCTCTACCTCACCACGGTGCTCATTTGGGGCACCACCTGGATCGCGATCAAATTCCAGCTTGGCGCTGTGCCGGCGCCGGTGTCGATCGCTTATCGTTTCTGGATTGCTTCGCTAGTGCTGATACTGATCCTGCTCGTGCGAAGGCAGCAAATCCTGCCGCCGCGCTCCGCCTGGCGCTACCTGCTGGCGCAGGGTCTTGCGCTGTTCTGCTGTAATTTCCTGTGCTTCTACTACGCCACCATGACGGTGCCAAGTGGGTTGGTAGCGGTGGTGTTTTCCACCGCGCCGATCTGGAATGCGATCAATGGCCGCATCTTCATGAAGCGTCCGATCCGGCCACAGGTGCTGGGTGGGGCGGTGCTTGGACTGGCAGGCATTGTGCTGCTGTTCCTGCCTTCGATGAAAGGGCTCTGGAACGACAGCGGCATGCTGTCCGGCCTGGGCCTCGCGCTGCTTGGTACGCTGTGCTTCTCGACCGGTAACCTGCTCTCGAGCCGCATGCAGGCGCTGGGCATGCAGCCCTGGCTGACCAATGCCTGGGCCATGTTGTGCGGTACGACGATCCTGACGATTGGCGCGCTGGCCCTTGGCATGCCGTTCAACTTCGACCCGAGCCCGCGCTACGTCGGTGCGCTGATTTACCTGGCCGTGCCGGGATCGGTGGTGGCCTTCACGGCTTACCTGATGCTGGTGGGGAGGATCGGGCCGGACCGGGCGGCTTACTGCACGGTGCTGTTCCCGGTGGTGGCGCTGACGGTGTCCACCGTCTTCGAGGGATACCAGTGGAGCAGTATGGCGCTGGCCGGGCTGCTGCTGGTGATCGGAGGGAATTTGCTGGCGTTCATGCCGGCGCGGGCGAAGGCCCAGGCGCCGGCGACTGCCTGAATTACTTCTTGGTGAAGACCAGGTCCCACACGCCGTGGCCCAGTTTCAGGCCGCGGTTTTCGAACTTGGTCAGCGGACGGTACGAAGGCTGCGGCGCGTAGCCTTCGGCAGTATTCTGCAGGGCCGGTTCGGCGCTCAGCACTTCCAGCATCTGCACCGCGTAGTCTTCCCAGTCGGTAGCCAGGTGGATATAGCCGCCCGGCGCCAGGTGCTCGCACAGGGTCTTCACGAAAGGCGACTGGATCAGGCGGCGCTTGTTGTGGCGCGCCTTGTGCCATGGGTCCGGGAAGTAGATATGCACGCCAGCCAGCGAATTGGCCGGGATCATATCGCGCAGAACTTCCACCGCATCGTGCTGGATCACGCGCAGGTTGGTGATGCCTTCATCGCCGATCATCTTGAGCAGGCTGCCCACGCCAGGGGTGTGCACTTCCACGCCGATAAAATCCTTCTCCGGCATGACCTTGGCGATGTGGGCGGTGGTGCCGCCCATGCCGAAGCCGATTTCCAGGATCACCGGCGCCTTGCGGCCGAAGGCCTTCTCGTAGTCCAGCGCTTCTTTCGTGTGTTCGACCAGGAATTGCGGGCCGAACTCTTTCAGGCCACGTTCCTGGCCCGTGGACAGGCGGCCAGCACGCGTAACAAAGCTGCGAATGCGGTGTTCGGTCGGGTCATAGAGCATTTTGCCCTTTGGCGTGGATTCGGAAGACATGGCTGAAAAGTGCTGGAAAAAGGGGCGATTATACCATTCCGTTTTTTGCGCCCGGCCTGCGATAATAGCGGGTCTTGTCCCTTAGGAAGCCCCTGAAATGGCCCTCGCACTGAATATCCTGATCATCGTCCTGGCGCTGGTAACGCTGTATTTCCTGCTCAAAGGCGGGCCAAAGGCAGACACGTCGCCGGTGGGCAAGCCAGTCGGCGGTTCCTACACCCCGCTGCCGCAGGGCGAAGCGGTGCACCATTGGACCGATGACGGCCGCTTCCAGCTGGAAGTGCTGGGCGAATCGCGTTATTCCGACACCATCCGGGAACTGGCCGGCGATCACGGCGACGCCGCTGCCGACACCCGCCTCAAAGCCCTGCTGCTGGCGGACGATAACAATCCTTACGAAGACAAGGCCGTTGCAGTCTTTCTCAATAAGGAGATGGTGGGCTACCTGGCGCCGAAAGACGCGCAAGCCTTCCGCATCATGCTGGCGCGCCAGGAAATCACCGGCCAGCTCACCTCTACCGACGCCGTGATCCGCGGCGGCCAGTTGTACGAAGGCAAACGCCTGTCCTATACCGTGCTGCTTGACGTTCATGTTGCGTAAATAGCACCAAGTAAATACCGCACCCCGCGCACCATTGAATGCACGGGGTGTTTGTGACATTATCGGCCACTTGTTGTTTTGATAATCAATAAGGGAGCCGTGAATGAAGACCAAGTACGCCTTGCTGTTACCTGCCCTGCTGCTCGCCGCCTGCGCCAAGAAAGCGCCAGAGCCGGTGTCCGCAGCGGAAGCCGCACCGGCACCTGCCGCCGCCGCTGCGCCCGCCCCAACTCCTGCGCCCGCACCTGCCCCGGCAGCAAACGCTCCCGCCGCTGCAGCCGCCAACGGCGGCCCGCTGCCAACTCCGCAAATCAACATGGAAAACCTGAGCGACGAGCAAAAGGAGATGGCCAAGCGCCAGGCCAAGCTTGATTATTCCAATATGGAAGACGGCTACATCAACGACGCCAACGCGCAATGGGCCCAGTCGGCCACCGCTACCTCGGAATACGGCGGCAGCAGCTACGTGCCTGCCAATGCCACCGGCAAGGTCGATGGCAAATACTTTTCGACTAAGAGCAGCGACGTCGGTTTCGATTCCCTGGAAGTGACGTTCGAGAAGCCGGTCAACGCTACCCAGTTGCGTGTCGCACTCACTGACGGCTACGGCCTGGATGGCATCACCAAGCTGGAATTGCAGGACACCGACGGCAAGTGGAACACCGTCTGGAGTGGCGTCCACACCGTCAAAGCCGACAAGCGCGGCGCCCGCACCTGGTTCGTGCAGCCGATCGAAAAGACCAGCTACAAGGCCAAGGCCGCGCGCATCACCAAGTCCAACAACATGACCAGGGACTACCTGTACGTTGACGCAGTGCAGCTGGTAGGTTCCTGACTGTAACTAACGACTCGCCTTGCCCAACAGGCGTATGATGGTTGTAGCTGCTTGCAGGAGGCAACCATGGAACGTGAACGGGCAAAGGCGGGCGATGCGGTGCGGCCCTTGGGCTGGCACCATAAGATGCTGGTCATCCGCACCACGCCAGGCCGCAGCGGCCTGGGTGATGACGACGACGTGATTTGCCGCTGGCACGACAGCGACGGAGAGCATCAGCAAACCTTCAAAGCAGGCCAGCTGGAAGTGCTTAACTCAGCAGCGCAAGCACGCAACCCGCGCCGCCGAACCCTGATTTAAATTCCTCCGCAAGCCACCGAGCTGCCATCGCGCGATGCCTGGCAATGATTCGCCTGGCCGCCGCACGCGACATTGTGGCCATCCGGCGATTGCTCACAGTAGTTAGCTTTGCCGCCGCAGGCCACGGCTTGTCCATTCGGCGACTTCTCGCAATACGATGCGGCGCCACCGCATGCCACCTTCTTGCCGTCGCCCGATTTCGTGCAGAACGAAGCTTCGCCGCCGCAGGCTACCTGCTGGCCATTGGTGGAGGTTTCGCAGAATGTCGCCCTGCCTCCGCAGGCAACTGCGCTACCGTCGCTCGACTTCTGGCAGAAGGCGGCCTGGCCGCCGCAAGCGACAGACTTGCCGTCGAATGAGACCTGGCAGTACGTCGCGCCTTTGGCCACGGTGACAGGGGCGGACGGCTGTGCATCTGATGGCGACGGCACGATGGCCACGCAGCCTGCGCACATCAAAGTGGCAAACAACGAGGTGATCGCCCGGATCATCACTTCAGCAGGCCGAAGACTTTGGCGATTGCCTTGCTGCCGTACGAGACAGGGTTCTCACGGATTTTCTTCTCTTCTTCGCCGATCATCAGGTACAGGCCATCAAGCGCGCGCTGGGTAACGTAGCCTTCCACCGTCGCCTGGTCTTCGCTGGCCAGGCCGTATTTGGTCGCGGAAGCCATCGCGGTGTTGAATTTTCCGGACAGCTTGGACTTGTCCGTCACGCCTTTCACGATCGGCTTGAATTTCACGCTCAACTGCGCCGCCGTTTTCTCCTTGAAGAAATCGGTGACGGAAGTTTCGCCGCCAGTCAGGATGGCTTTGGCATCGCTCAGCGACATCGATTTAACAGCATTCACCAGCAAAGGTTTCGCCAGCGGGACGGCTTGTTCAGCGGCGTGGTTCATGGATGCCTCCAGCTCATCCAGCTGCTCGCCATGGCCGGTCATTTCCAGCAGCGGACGGGCTTTCTGCAGCACGCCCGGCAGCTTGATGCGCACCGCATCGTTATTCAGAAAACCGCCTTCAACGCCCAACTTGCCGACAGCGGCCACCGAGCCCGCTTCCAGCGCAGCTTTCAGGCCACCGTTGGCTTCCTTGTCGGTCAGGGCATCCAAGGGGCCGCCTGCATGCACGCCGGCGGCGAGCGCCAGGCCGGCCAGCATTAGTGAAATATTTTTCTTGATGATGCTCATGGCGCTGCTCCTGAATGGAAATTGGAAAGTGTCACGAAGGGAGACGAATGTCTCCTTTGGGGAATCGATTGTCTCCCTTTCGGAATCGAATGGAAGCGAGGAAATCTGGAGCGGGTGATGGGAATCGAACCCACGTCTAAAGCTTGGGAAGCTGCCGTTCTACCATTGAACTACACCCGCGTGCCACGCATTCTATTCGGCTTTAGGCACTATTGGCAACCTTGCTAGGAGCGCCCGAACAGGCCGCCCAGGACAGCACCGAGTCCACCGCCATCTTGCGGGATCGTGCCATCCGGTGTGAGCTTATCGACTACTTGCGGCAGCAATTGCGAAAGGTGGCCGGCAACGTCCTGTGGGTTGATGCCTAGCTGGCTGGCGATCTGCTGCAAATGTTCGTTGCCCAGCACCGACTGCAGCTGGTCCGCACTGATTGGCTGGTTTTGACCGGTGCCGATCCAGGACGCGATCACGCCGCCCATGCCGCCCTGCTGGAACTGTGTCACCAATCCTTGCAGGCCGCCGATGCGCGGATCGTTCAGCATCGTGGTGACCGCTTCCAGCATTCCTTCGGGATGATTACCGCCCGAGAACTGGTTCAGCACATCGAGAATACCCATGGCACACCTCCTCAAATAAACGGACAGAATACCAACAGTAACACATCAAACTCAGCAATTACTTAGCGCGAGTCAGCGCCATAACGGATCATTCGCGAACAAGGCAGTGGCCCAATCGGTGAAGGCGCGTACGCGAGCCGACAGCCGCCGTGCGTATGGATAAACGAGGCTGATCTGCATGCTGCCCAACTGCCAGTCGGGCAGCACTTCCACCAGCGCGCCGCTACGCAAATGCGGCGCGGCTTCCGCGCGCGGGATGTTGAGGATGCCGAGGCCCGAAACACCAGCGGCGATGTAAGCGGCGGCGCTATTGAAGCGCATCGCCGGCTGCTGGTCGATGATGTAGCGCTGTTCGCCGCGCAGCAAGGTTTGTATGTGCTGACGGCCCGTTGCGGCAAATACGAAGCCGAGGTAACGGTGTGCGGGCAAATCCTCGACCGCGGCAAGGCGCGGAGCAGCGGCGAGGTAGCTCGGTGCTGCGCAAAGGCAGAAGCGCATATTGCCAAGCACCCGCGCGACCAGGTCCTGGTCCGCCACAGGCCCGCCGCGCAAGGCGCAATCAATCCCTTCCTGCACGATGTCGACGACCCGTTCGCCGCAGCCGATATCGAGCTGCACGTCCGGATAGCGCGCCGCAAAATACGGCAGCGCGGGGATGATGAGGGAGGTTCCGACGGGCGATGGCATTTCCACCCGCACGCGGCCACGCAAATCGTGGCGCGAAGACTCCAGGTCATCGAGGTCGTCGAGCAAGGCGCGGGCGCCTTCGTAATAGGCGGCACCGTCGGCGGTGGGCGAGACGCGGCGCGTCGTCCGGTGCAGCAGCTTCATGCCGAGGTGGGCTTCCAGGCCCTGGATCTGGCCGGAAATCGTGGTCTTGGGCACGCCCAGCGCATCCGCCGCGCCGACGAAACTGCCTACTTCAACGATGCGGCAGAAGGCGCGCATCGCGTCCAAACGGTCAAAAGCCATGATTAGCCGACTTTCCGTATATTCAAAACGCAAAAAGCCAGTTTATCCGCAATCTCGTCCGGACTAAAGTGGATTCATCACAACTCACGGAGGAATCCACCATGCTACGCATCGACTACTTCAAAGCCGCCCCAACCGCCATGAAGGCCATGATGGGCCTGGAACGCGCCGCCGCCGAATCGCTGCTGCCGCTCAAGCTGCGCGAACTGGTCAAGATCCGCGCGTCGCAGATCAACGGCTGCGCTTATTGCATCGACATGCACAGCAAGGACGCCATCAAGAACGGCGAGGAAGTGCGCCGTCTTCTGGTTCTCTCAGCCTGGCGCGAAACGCCTTTCTTCGACGAACGCGAACGCGCCGCCCTGCTGTGGACTGAAACCCTGACCGAGCTGTCGAAGCATGGCGCGCCGGACGAGGTGTACAGCTCGGTAGCCGCCCAGTTCAGCGAACAGGAACTGTCGGAGCTGACCTTCGTGATCGGCGCCATCAATGCCTGGAACCGCTTTGGCGTCGGCTTCGCGATGGAACTGCCATAAATTAAATCCGCGACAATAGTTTTGGCGGAAATACCACGAAAAGGCCACGCTTCCGAGCGTGGCCTTGCTTCGATCTGCTAGTATGTTCAGCGATATTTCCCAACTGAAACTAAGTGTCAACATGCGCAGCACACTCACCGCAGCCGAACGTGAAACCCTCCTCGAAGACGGCAAGCCAATCGTCATCACCACGGACCTGCAAGGCCGCCTGACTTACGCCAATTCGACCTTCATCACGGTCAGCGGCTATACCGACGAAGACCTCGCCGGACGCCAGCAAAAATCGCTCTACCACCCGGACATGCCGCGCGATGTCGACGAAGACATGCTGCGCACCACCTTGTCGGGCGAGCCATGGCGCGGCCTGGTCAAATACCGCTGCGCCGATGGCGGCTATTTCTGGTGCATCGCCAACGTTACGCCAGTGATCGAAAAGGAGCGCACCACCGGCTTCATGTCGGTCTGCACCAAACCAAAGCGCGAACAGGTCCAGGATGCGGAAGCCTTGTACCGCACCGTGCGCGGCGCCAATCCTGACGGCGTGCGCATTGCGCGCGGCAGCGCCGCCCCGCGAGGCTGGAAGAAGTACTCCAAGGCGCTGCGCGATATCTCGCTGACCCAGCGTATGACTCTCTGCTTCGGCAGCATGACGCTGCTGTCACTGTCGATGGCGCTGCATGCCGTGCTGCCCTACTCCACGACCGCATTACACGTGCAAGCGCTCTTGCTGGCTGGTGTCGCCCTGTACGGCTGGTACAACTTGCACCACGCGGTCGTGGCGCCGATCCAGGCCTGCATCAAAGCCACCCGCATTCTCGCCGGCGGCGACTTGACTACGCGCATGGCGGTGGATCGTCACGATGAACTGGGCCAGCTGCAAGCGTTTGTGCGTCAGCTGAACCTGAACCTGGCCTCGATTCTCGGCGACATCCGCGGCAACTTCGCGCTGACGCGCAGCACCACCACGCAAGTACGCACCGCCAACGCGGACCTGGCGGCGCGCACCGAAGCGCAGGCAGCCAACCTGGAACAGACCTCTGCGCATATGGGCCAGATCACCGGCACTGTGAGCCAGACTGCCGACAACGTAAACACCGCCAACGGCGTGGCGACCGAAGCGACCGCGCTAGCCGGACGCACTGGCGTGGCGGTCGCTCAAGTCGTGACAGCGATGGACGAAATCCGCCAGTCCTCGCACAAGATCGTGGATATCATTAGCCTGATCGACGGCATCGCGTTCCAGACAAATATCCTGGCGCTGAATGCAGCGGTGGAAGCAGCACGCGCCGGCGAAAGCGGACGCGGTTTCGCCGTAGTCGCCAGCGAAGTGCGCAACCTGGCGCAGCGCAGCGCGGCAGCGGCCAAGGACATCAAGGCCTTGATCGATACCTCGGCACACAAGATTGAAGACGGCGCCAGCGTGGCAACGACGGCCGGCAACGATATGGATGCGGTGATTGCCGCCATTGGCCGCGTAGCCTCCATCATGGGCGACATCCGCGGCGCAACGCGCGAACAGAGCGACGGCGTGAACCAGGTCAAGGACGCCATCGTGCAGCTCGACGAAGTGACGCGCCAGAACAGCCAGATGGTGGAGGAAGCATCCACCGCCACCGGGGTGCTGGACCTGCAAGCGCAGGCCGTGGCCAAGGCGCTGGAAGTATTCAAGCTGCCGCCGCAGAGCAGCGGCAAGGCCAAGCGCGCTTAATTTACCGAATCGGAATTATGCTGCCCGCGGCGCCAAGCCGTCGGCAGCTTCCGCCCCAACTCGGACCTTCGCGATTATTATCGAAATCGTCCCATTGCGGACCCTCGCAATTGGACTTGTAGCTAGTAGTCAGAGCCAAAGTCATTGATGGCTAATGGCATACCAAATAAGCTCTCCAATTTATCGGCATTGTTCCGAAGCCAGGATAAGGCATCCTCATCAAAATGGGCCACTTCGAAGAAGACCACAGAGCCCCGGTTTTCCTGAAGCTTCGCCTCAAATGAAACAAAGCCAGGACCCTTCGCCCTACGCATGAAACAGATCGACAAGCCTTCTGTGTTTTGAACGTCAATCGAGATTGCCTGGTGTTTTCGAGCTATGCCAATGGACTGCGAGCCAAAGTCTTTCCACGCAATTAGTTGCCAAGGCTTGGCATTTGCGCTGAGTTCGGCCACAACCGGTGGCACGCCATCGTAATTACTCCGGCCGGGGGGAATGGTGAATGGCCATGAAACGCTTTCGTCGAGAACTTCTACTTGAATCGTGCGCATCTGTTTCTTGAAGTCGATAGTTGAGCTTTGAAGCGAGTCGTCCGGTTCTGGCCGGGATCTGCCTGCTTCCTGGATATCACCGTGCCTGAAGCGGTTAGCCCAATATCGAAAGTGAAGCCTGTTAATCGGAGTCATCGTACCCGATATCAAGACGGGAAATTTCGAAATCGACATGTCCATCGCTCAGTGCCCCCATCTCGATCAAAAATCCTTGTACTTCGACCAGACCTTGGCTTTGATCAAGGACGCGTCCCCGCCCTCGATAAGCGTAGTGGCCGATGCGTTCGATCCACTCAGTGGAAAGTGCTTCCTTTTCTGCATCTGGCCAGTCTGAAAGGTATGTGGCAAGAACATCTGCGTCCAAGACACGCAGTCGATTTTCAATAATGTCACCGACCTTCAAATTACATGGGTGGCAAAACGCCACGAGTTCGCCTTTCGCACTGCGCAGGGTGACTGACGCAGACTCCTCATCTGGCGGGTCGATCAAAACCACAGTGAGCTTGTTCATTTCTTCAAGATGCGTTGCAGGTTAAAAATGAGATGGAAGTCCGCAATTGGCCGTACGTCGCCTATAAGGTTTTATTGTCTGGCTGTAGTACGGTCAATATCTCCTCGTGGAAGAGATCAGCCGCTGCATTTTCAGCACTCCAAGCCGGTGAACTGGAGAAGATCTGCTTGGCTTCGCGAAGGTCAACATTTAGCACAGAGCGAATTGCTTTGATTACTTCAATTGGAGAGACTTCATTCTGACGTAAGTCAGCCAATGCGAGCTCAAGGGGCCTCCCATGCGAAAGAGATTTTTCTAGAAGCTCAGTGGCGTTCACCATTTAGATCCTAACGTGCTCAAGGCTCTACTCCAAATGAAGATCAAGGGCTGCTGTTGGCCGATTACTTCCGTCGGAGTAGCCCAGAATTGACAGCAACTAAGGGCGTTCCCGCTCGATCTTTGCCGAATCTAGCAGTAGGTTCCAGATCTCTCGCTGACCTGGGCTGTGCAGATACGCATAAGGGATGTTCTCTCCATCCCTATAAACTTCGCCACCACCGCATTCGAAACACAAGACAAAGTCGTAAGTATGCCCATTCGAGACTACCCGTGCGCCATGCCTTGGATTAAAGCAATTAGCAAATACTTTGGGAACTGGCTGACGAATCCACTGAACCAAATTATCGGAAATCCGCTTTGCCTCGGTGCTCGATATCGAAATTTTACCCAAGGAAAACCAGCCTTGGAAACATGAGCCGGCACACTGCTCATCCGGAGCCTTGGCTCCCCATGATTTCGATGGCGACAGGGAAAAGACCTGTACGCTGTCCGCCTTGGCGATATCGGCAATAAGCGTGGCCTTACGAGAATCTGCATGAACATTCAGTGTCCAAACAGCACAGATCAAAAATAGAAGAATTCTTTGCACTCGGTTTCCCAATTCGTCTTCTAGTAACGCTTCCAAGTATATCTACGGGTGAAGGTTAAACCTTACGCACTCCGCTGTCCGCTCCTGGCCGCATGCCGTCAAGTTGGCCGCTACTTCCCGCCTTGATCAACCCAATCAAGGAACCCGCGTACAACTGCGCAAAATGTTCCGACTTCCACTTTCATGCTTTCTAAAGCGTCATCGCCCCTTTTAAAAAGCAATCGTACACTGCCACCGTCTCGAACTATGAAGGATTTCGAATTGTCGAATGACTCACCGCCGTTAGTCAGAAAGTCGTATTGGGAAAAGCGTTCAGAATCCGCGACAACTTCTTCAGTTGAACGGTCATCGTCAAGGTAAAGCGCCTTGTCGATGAGGTCCCATGCTAATGCATCGCTCTGTTCCTGGAAAAGTTTGCAATCCATCTGTGGAAGATGCTCCAGGATCACCTGAAGGTGGCTCGCAGTCACGTTCAGCATGCAGGCCGGCTCATCAAAATCACCTAGTACCTTATCGCCTGCGCGAATGCACATTCTGCCAAACACGTGGCGCGGCTCACTTCCAAACGGTTCATGAGCGCAAACAATGGCGAATTGGGTCTGGTCCCCAAAGTGCCTATAAATCGATACTTCTGAAGTCATTCGATTGTCGTGAGTTTAAATACTTGGGAGCCAATTGCGAGCGGCGGCTTCTGGCCGGCTGCCGCCATAAGCGTGGGGGTTGAGATTACTTCTGGCTCGACGCGGGATTTTGATTTTGATAGCCCGAGGTAATGCAATCCGGGAAAAAGCCGTACTTGCCAGCTTTGTACGTAGCCAGGAGTTCGGTAAGCACTCTGACCTGCCAAGCTTGTATCTTCGGCCAAATCTTGTAGTCCATCCCTCCGACATAGCCGAGCAATTGCGTCCCTGGCAGTTGCGAGGTCATCGAGTGGTCTGCGTACTTCAAAGCATCGGCAATCTCTGGAAGTGGTCCATCGCATCTGACCAAGTAGTAGTGATAGACGATCTCGAACTGTTGTCTTTGCTCTTCCCATTCGCCCTCACTGAGCTTGATACCAGATCGTGCCTGGAATGCTGTCAAATCGCTCGCTAAGCGGCCCGACAGATACCAGACGAATCCATCGTCATACGCCAAGTTGCTTCCAGGCTGGGCCTTGGCAACGGAGCAAACGATTAAAACTAAAAATGCTGCGCACCATGACTTCACCGTTAACTCCCAATGTCACACTACAAATTGTTGGCCCGCTACTGGCCGACGACCGCTAGATTACTGCACCAACGCCAACTCAACATCTTCGGGGCCGAAAGCCATCAGCCACTGCGTAATTCCATTCGCATCACAACATCCAACTCATAGCCGGGCGGGGTGGAATAAATTTCGATGATGCACGCAAAGTCCCCGATCTCCGGCTGGCGCAAGTTGAATTCGTCTTTAGCACTAAGAATCGGCAGGTTTATCTTCTTCAGCCTTACTGCATCGTACTGTTTAAAATTCAATCCAAAATTTCCTTGTTCAAGTAGATCCCTTGGCCTCCGCAAGTAGCCGTTTGCCATCCAGTCCAGCATACCATCTTGCCATGACGAAAAATGCGTAGATTTTCACGCCGAGCTTTTCCATGTCGCGAGCCCGAGGTATATAGGTTACGGGTTACCCGCCCAAGTGCGTATGGCGTTTCCGCTGAAATGGGTCGCTGTTTTCTGCTGTTTTCCGCTGTTTTTTTTGGAACCTTCCGCGCGCAGGGTGATCCAAACAAAAACAGCGGAAAACAGCGCGATTCAGCGCAAAACAGCGGAGGAAAACAGCATGAAAGACATAGCGACCCTGGCGATACCCACCGCCACCTTGTGTCGGCTACTGCAGTATGCCGATTCCCATCAAGCCGAACCGTGTGCCGGCGAACTCGCCGCGATCGCGATTGAGGAATGGCTTGCCAGAGCCGACGGAGCGAACGCGCCCAGTATTCGTCTGCGTGGTTACCAATGGAAAGCAGCCTTCCTTCCCGAAGGCACCCAGCTACGCGCCTGGAACCGCATCGGTTTCGCTTACGCCGAAGTGATTGGGGATAACATCGTGTATCTGGGCGAAGCAGTATCACCACACGAATTCATTTGCCGCTGCAAAGGCATTTCCCGGAGTGCCTGGGCGGAGATAGCCTTGCTCTTCCCCGGCGAGAATCACTGGAAGCGAGCTGACGACCATCGCCGCGCACTTTCTCGACAATCCATGCCGCAGGCCGCGCCCACGCCCCCGTCGTCACCGCCCGAACTGCCCGCGCCGAAATTTTCGAGCGTGCTACCACCAGTCCGCTCGCGCCTTCCTCGAGTGCTACCGATTCCGACGCAAGCCCGCCTTCAGGCTGAATCTCAAAAGACAATGGCGGCAGAAAGAGCGCGCCTTAACGCACCTGATCGCCGCCACGGCTACCGCAGGCAGGAGGATTTGCTGCTTGACTAGTACTCAGGAACTACTCTGGTGCTTCCACTTTGTAGCCCTTGGCCTTTAACTCCGCAACCGGGCCTTTCGGGTTGAGGATCTGGTGCAGCGACAGCACGGCGAAAGTCGTGTTGTTCGTATCCAGAGCACGCTCCGCATTGGCCACCCAGTTCTTCTGCAAGTTCACCGTCACATCCTTCAGCTTCTCCTTGAACGCGTCGTTATTGAGGACGGCGTCCTTGCAGGATTCTTCACGGTCGGCAAAGCTCAGGGAAGAGATCTTCGACATATCGCCAACGGCCCACGCATTGGCACGTACGCGCATGGCATCGATGTCGGATTCAAGGCGTTCTACTGTCTTGGCAAAGCAGTCCGTGTCCTTAACGGGCGAGTTCTTGAATGCCTTCAGGGTCTTGCCTGGCTCCTCCATCTCCATTTCGACATTGCTGGAAGTGGTCTTGACCTTGTACTGCTTGGCCAGTTTGTCCAGCCGGGAGAACACTTCGGTGCTCATGGTCAGGCCATTCTTCTCCAGGCCTTTCTTGTACAGCGTTTCGGCTGCGAACATCGGGCGCTCACGCTCGATACCATTGTCCTTGCCGATGTATTTGGCCTTGAGCACTTGCCAGCGATCGTAAGTTTCGGCTGGCAGCACATCGACCAGTTTCGCGCCGTCGGGATTGTCCCGGAAGCCGATCAGGGATGGCAGCATTTTCAGTCCGCCCCAAAAGCCAACCCCGATACCGAAGCCTGGCTTGGGCAGGTATTCTTGCGACTTGGAGATGATGGTTTCTACTTCATGGGAGCGCCAGTCCATCTTGACCGGCAGCGGCGCGTAGTCGCCGAAGACGTACAGCACGTGATCGCCTTTGCTGATTTTCCAAAGGCCTGGGCCAGGGCGCTGGCCGACGATCAGAACTTGTTCGGTATCCGCTGCGGACGCAGGAACTTCTTCCTGCGCCCACGCCGCGCCGGCCAGCAGGCAGAGGGCTGCGGCGGCGATAGTGCGTTTGACCATAATTACTCTGTTTGCCAAAAAGGCAACAGAGTAACATGTTATCGGCGCACTGGGATGGTCAGCGTATGCACCGGCACGCCTTTATCGCTGACGACCTTGACGGTCAGCGTGCGGTCGTTGGCTTCGACGCGCGCCAGCTGGTCCTGGCCCAGGATCAGCGTGTGATAGGTATGCGCCTTGTCGGGAGCGTGGTAGGAGAAGGTGTGGTCATGGCCGGCAATCACCAGGTCAACGCCTGCCTGGTTAGCCAGCGCAGTCCAAGCGGCGCCGTTATCCGGCAGCCAGCCCCAGTCGCCCTGGTGCATCGCCACGACGCGGAACGGCGCCTTGGCGAAGTGCTGGTTGCCGCTCACTTCCCCGCGCAGCCATGCCAGCTCGCTTTCACGGTAAGGCACGGTACGATTGAGCTGCGCATAGACGTTGGTGTCGTCCGGCTTGTCCTCGGCGGTGTCGAGCACCAGCAGGTGCACTGGCCCCATGGAGCGCGAGTAGTAATACGTGCCTTCAGGCGTCGGCACGTAGCCAGCCAGCTCGCGTGCATAGGCACCGCGCAGCTCGTGGTTGCCGCGTGCGAACAGCAGCGGCTTGCCCGCTCCCATGGCAGCGACGGTTGGACGCAGCCACTTGGCCCACACCTGCTCTTCCGAATCCACCCAGTGGAAGGCATCGCCCAGGTGCACCAGCGCGTCGGTGCTGTTCCAGTCGACCATCTTCATCAGGCGGCTGATGCGCGCAGTGTCTTCGTGCGTGTCGGTGACGACGCTGAAGGCGATGCGCGGCTGCTGCGGACTGAAGGTGGTGAACGCCACTAGCGCGCTGCAGGTGCTCAGGCCCTTGTCCGGCCAGTAGGGCTTGAGCTTGACCACGCGCGTGGCGACGGCTTCGTAGGAATAGCGCTTGCCAGGTTCGAGACCGGTGATCGTCACCACGTGGCGCTGGCCGACAGGCACCAGGCCGTCGACCTGCGGTTCGATCTCGCGCACCTTGTCGCCATCGTGCAAGCGCACTTTGGCGTGGCTGGGCGCATCCGTCATCCACATTACCGACGCCGCGGTGTCGGAGAGTGCGGACAAATACGGGCCTTCGATGATGACAGGTTTGGTGTCGAAGACCTTGTACGGTTCGGACTGGGCCCCTGCCATCCCTGGCGCGGCCAATACTGCAAGGCCAAAGCACAGGGATGCCAGCGCAGTGTGGGCGTGCTTCATCAGTAGCTGTCGTTGAAGGCGAAGATCGGCTTGCGCTTGCTCCACTGGCCCCGGGTGAAGTCTGGGAAGTCCAGCGTCTGGAAGTTCTGCGCGATCGATTGTTCGGACAGCGGCGTGATGGCGCTCCAGGTCACCGCATCGTAGATATCGATCGGCATTGGCGCGCGCGCCTTCAGCGCTTCCACAAAGGCGTGGATCACGAAGTAGTCCATACCGCCGTGGCCCGCGCCTTCCGCCTGGGTGGCGTACTTGCGCCACAGCGGATGGTCGAACTGGTCTTGGTAGGCCTGGAAATCATCCCACTGGTGCGGCTTGCTCTTGCCTTCGACGTGGATGGAATGGTTCACGTCCATCCACAAGCCGTTGGTGCCCTGCACGCGGAAGCCCAGCGAGTAAGGGCGCGGCAGCGAGGTGTCGTGCTGCAGGATGATGGTTTCGCCGTTTTCGCAGGACAGGGTAGTGGTTACCACGTCGCCCAGGCTGAACTTCACCTTGCCGCTCGGATGATCGGTGCCGCCTTGCTTGACGATGTAGTCGTGCAGACCGCGCGCCTTGGTGGCGAAGGTGTTGATGCGGGTGAAGCGGTTGCCGCGGTTGATGTTGGTGTACATCGCGCACGGGCCGATGCCATGGCTTGGATACAGCTCACCGTTGCGCTCAACCGAATGCTGCGTGCGCCACTTGGCTTCCGACCAGCCCTTGTCGCCGAACTCGACGCCGCCGCCGTAAGGCTTGGCCGGGTCGCCGCTATTGAACTTCACGGCGCGCAGGTCGTGCTGGTAGCCGCCCTGCAGGTGCACCAGTTCTCCAAACAGGCCGGAACGCACCATCTGCAGCACCGCCATCACGTCGCGGCGATAGCACACGTTCTCCAGCAGCATGTAAGGGGTGCCGGTTTTCAGCTGGGTGTCCAGCACGTCCCAGTGGTCCTTCAGCGTGACGCCAGCCACCACTTCGCAGCCGACAGGAACCTTGGCCTGCATGGCGTCGATCGCCATTTGCGTATGCCATTCCCACGGGGTTGCGATGATGACGCCATCCAGCTCTTTCGAGTCCAGCATGCGGCGGTAGGCGTGCTTGTCGCCGTTTTCGCCGAAGGTGCGCGGTTTCTTTTTGCCGGCCTTATCGAACTGCGCCAGGGCTTTACCCAAGTTGATCGGTTCGATATCGCACAGCGCAGCCACTTCCACGTCGTCGCGCCGAACCAGCTCGCGCAGCAGCACCTGGCCGCGCGCGCCGGTGCCGATCATGCCCAGGCGGAGCTTTTCGCGGCCACCGGCCGCAAAGGCGGTCGGCAGCAGCAGGCTGCCCGCCAGCGCGGCGCCAGCGGTGAGGAAGTGTCGTCGGTTGAATTGCTTGTCCATCTTTTCAAAACCTCTCAGTGATAATGCAGATTACCAGAACTTGTAGCTGGCCGAGAGCGCGAAGGTGCGGCCGAACAGGTTCTGTTGGTGGTTGTAGCCTTCCCAGCCGTTCGGGTCGTAGTACGGCATCTTATTGGTGACGTTCTTGATGTTCAGGCCCACGTCCAGGTTCTTGACCGGCTTCCAGTTGATGCCAAGGTTGACCGTGTAATACGAAGGCTGGCCGCCGCACAGGTTCTTCGGCAGGTCCACGCCGCCGGCGGTGCAGTTCTCCGGCGCGTTGTCGGTGTCGTATTCGCCGTAGGCCCACTTGGCGCCGCCGGTGTAGTTCACGAACAGGCTGGTGACGAAGTTCTGGTAGGCCCAGTCAGCGTTCAGGGTCGCACGCAGGCGCGGCGAATCATAGTAGCCAACGTAGTTGCCGGAGAAGCCGCCGCCGTCGTCGTAGTTGTAGGTTTCGCGCTTGCGGATGGTGAAGGCAGCGCCGGTACCCAGCTTGCCCCACGAGCCGAGCGAGAAGCGTGCGCGCGCATCGATATCGAAGCCGTCCAGCAAGGTGCGGCCGCGGTTCGAGTAGGAGTTGATCAAGCCGCCGATATTGCCCACCGAGTACTTCGGCAGCGTGCCGGTGCAAGCCGCGGCGTTGGCAGGGTTGGCGCACATGGTGGTGACGGCTGCCATGTTGGCGCGGTCGGCATCGGTCAGGTCGTTGCGGATCGCCTGGTTGGTGCCGGCCAGGGTTGGGCCGTACTTGTCGACCAGCTCAGTGAACAGCTGGTTGAAGTCCTGGCGCACGATCTCGTTGCGGCGATAGACGAACCAGTAGTCCAGAGAGATGCTGACATCCTTGGCTGGCTGCAGCACCAGGCCCAGGGTCGAGATCTTCGCTTTCTCCGGTTGCAGGTCCGGGTTCGGCGGGGTCAGGCCGCCGACGGTGGTCGAGCAGTTCGAGTTGAGCAGGGATTTGCCCAGGTCTTTTTCGGTCGCGCTGACGGACTTCATCAGCAACTTGGCGATGGCATTGGTTTCGTCGCAGCGCACGGTGTCGCGGATGCCGCCCACCTGTGCGAACACGCCGCCGCTGCCCGATTCGGCCAGGTTAGGCGCACGGAAGCCTTCCGAATAAGTACCGCGCAGCATGACCTGCGGCAGCGCCCGCCATTGCACGCCGATCTTCGGCGCCAGGTTGGCCTTGAAGTGCGGGTATTTGTCCAGGCGGGCCGCGGCGTTCACTTCGAGCTTGTCGGTGACCGGCACAACTACTTCGCCGAACAAGGCGCTGATACTGCGCTTGCCGTCGAACCAGGAACCGCCCTGCTGCGTGATCAGGCCATTCGCGGCATCGGCATTGCCAGGGGTGTCGAAGCTTTCGCGCATCAGGTTGGTGCCGACGGCCGCGCGCACTTCACGGTCGTCCAGCTTGAACAGCGTACCTTCGACCTTGGCGTCGAAAGTAATCAGCTTCGTCCAGGACTGGATGTCGAAGGTCGGATACGCCTCTCGGATCAGGGCCGCATTGGCTTCGCTGATTTCGCCGAACTTGAAGGCGGGATTGTCCGAGATATAGGTGCGGCCGGTGACCGGGTCCTTGTAAGTCGGGCCAAAGGCTTTCTCGAAGCCCTTGGTGTTGATATTGGTGGTCTGGTACAGAGTAGAGTGGCTGCCTGCCACGCCCAGCGCGGTTTCAAAGTCCCAGTTGTCGGTCAGCTTACCTTTCAGGCCGGCCAGCACGCGGTAGTTGTCGTCCAGGTTCTTCTGGCCGAAGTGACCGACCGCGTCCTGCATGATGTAATTCAGGCCCGCGGCGCCACCCATCATGGCCGCCATATCCGGATCGAGCTTGCCCTTCAGGTAGACGTTGTTAGGGCCGAGGTAAGGCTGGGTGAAGGTATTCAGCTGGGTGCCGGTATTGCGCGAGAACCAGTTGTTGACCGAGCCGCTATTGAAGCTGCGCGGGCCGTTTTCGCCGCGCATCTTGATGTGGGTGTACGACGCTTCAGCGAAGGCTTCCAGGTCGTCGCCGAACTTTTTGCGGCCGGACAGGAAGGCCGTCACGCGGTCCGAGGTCGGGCCGGTGTCCAGCGAGTACGGCAGGTTGTTCCACACGCAGCGCGTGCCGGAGGCTTCGGTGATGGCGGTGGTGCAGCCTGGCACCGCGCGCTGGGTGCGGGCATTCTTGTTGGCCGGGTCGAAGACGAAGAAGGTGCCCGGGTTAGGCTGGCCTGGTTCGCTGCCGACGCCGACGCGGAAGTTCGAAATGAAGTTAGGGTTGTTGACGTAGAAGTACTCCGGGCGCTTGTCGTAGGTGTCCGCCAGCGCAATGCGGTCGCGGTGGTAGACGTTCAGCGAGGCCATGACGTTGTAGCCGTCGTTGCCCATGTCGCCCTGGCCGTACACCAGGCTGGCCTGGTGCTCGCCGTAAGCCGATACCTTCTGCGAATGGTCGGTGCTGACTTTCGCTTCTAGTCCCTGGTAGTTCTTTTTGGTGATGACGTTGATCACACCGGCCACCGCGTCGGAGCCGTAGACCGCGGAGGCGCCGTCGGTCAGGATTTCCATGCGTTCGATCGCCGCAGCAGGAATGGCGTCGATGTTGACGAACATGGTCTGGAAGCCGGCCGGCGCGCCATAGAAGGAGAGGCGGCGGCCGTTCAGCAGCACCAGGGTGCCTTGCGCACCCAGGCCGCGCAGGTTGGCTTGCGAGCCGCCGTCGGAACCCGTGAACATGGAGCGGAAGTCCTGCTGCGCTGGGCGCGCGGCAGGCAGGTTGTCCAGCACCTGCATCAGCGTGCGGGCGCCCATGTTTTCAATCTGCTTGGCGTCGATCACCTGCACCGGCGATGCGGTTTCGGCGTTGATGCGCTTCAGGCTGGAGCCCGTCACTTCTACGCGCTGCAGCTTTTCGCCGTCGCCGTCACCATCGGCAGCCAGGGCGCCGCCGGCTAGTCCCGCAGCCATCAGCGCTGCGATCAGTCGTTTCAATTCCATCTGTCTCTCTCCTTTTTAGAAGTTATATTCGGCAGTCAGGCGCACGGAGCGCGGCGAGGTTCGCGAGCTCACTTCCAGGTAGTGGCGGGCGATGGCGCCCGCGTCCTCGCGGGTTTCGTTGTAGCGGGTCACGGTCTGGCGATTGAACACATTGAATACGTCGACCTTCAGGCTCAAGCCCTTGGCCCAGGCCGGGGTGTAGGCCACGTTCAGGTCCAACTGGGTCTGCCATGGCATGCGGCCCTGGCTGCCGCGCGGTGCTGGTTGGCCGTTGCAGAAGAAATAGGCGTCGCCGTAGTCGTTATCCCAGTGCAGGCTTTCAGGCAGTGCGCCGATGCAATTGCGCGGTGCGCCGGAAGTGAGCGCCAGGTTGCCGCCCACCATCCACTCCGGCGTCGCCTGCCAGAAGCCGTAAGCCTTGAACTGGTGACGATGGTCGCTAGGCAGGTAACCGTAGGCGTTGTACATCAGCTCCTTGTGGTCGTCGCTCACCGTCAGCGCCACGTCGCCGCCGCCGATGGTGTCGGTCTGGCCTTCCATATTGCCCTTCAGCGAAGACAGGGTGTAGGTCAGCTTGCCGTACCAGCCGTCGCTCATTGGGTGCTCGACCGAGAGGTTCAGCGCGCGGTAAGTGCGGTTCGGTTTCGGATTGCCCCATTCGGCAGCCGAAATGTCGACCTGGCGCAGGCCCTTGCCGTCGGCGAAGTCGATCCACAGGTTGTTGTCGCGACCCGGATTGATGATGGCGCACTGGAAACCGCTCCAGTTGCTGGTGTCCACGTTATTGCGCGCAGCCCAGGCGTCGATCGGGCGCTGGTCGCAGGTGTCATCGTTGGTGTCGTTCAGCTTGCGGTACAGCAGGCCGGCGCCCACCACCAGCTTGCGGCTGATGGCTTTCTCGAAACCGAGCGCGAATTCATCCTGCGACAGCGGCTTCAGGCCGATCGCCGTCACTTCGCGCGCATCGCGGCCCACGCCGTAGGAATTATTGGCCGAATACGGCTTGCTGATGGCGTGCAGCCCTGTCGGCGCGCCGGTTGCCGGGTCGACGCCGGTGTAGGTGAAGAACTCGCTGGTGCCGAGCGCCGGGCTGGCCATATTGCTCGACAGGTTGGACGGCACCGGCAGGTGGTAGCGGCCGGCATTGGCGAATACCTTCAGCGAACTGTCGCCGTAGGCATCCCAGGTGGCGCCCAGGCGCGGTGCGATCATGTTGCGCTGTTCGATGAAGGCGTTGCCTTCGCTGGTGTAGTTGGTGAACTGCTCGCGGCGCAGGCCCAGGTCGAGCAGCAGGCGATCGCTGACCTGGTAGTGGTCCTGCAGGTATTGCGCGGACTGCGTACTGGTCGGCCGTGCCAGGCGGTTGCTGATATCCTTGGTGACGTAGTAACCCTGGGCGCCGTAGCCGCCACCCTGCGCCGGCGTTTCGAAGGCGCCGTTGATCGGACGGTTAGGGTCGCTGGCCTTGCGGTAGCTCCAGCGGTAGCCGCCAGCCAGGGTAGTGCCAACCAGCGAGTCGACTTTCAGGCGATCGATACCTGCGCGCAGCGAGTGCGCGCCCAGCTTATACTCGGCGTCCAGACGCATGCCCTTCTGGTTGTCATGTGAGGATGGATCAACCAGGCTGCCGGTCACGGTCTGCGGATTATTGTAGGTCAGGCCAAGCACTTGCGACGTGACGGAGGAAGAAGTCTGCGCCAGGGCCGGGTTATACCCGTCCGGAATGCGGCGGTGCGAGGTGCGCGAATCGCCGTACAGCGCTGTGACGGTCAAGTCGTCGGTCAGGTAGCCGGTGTATTTGAAGATGCCGATATTGGCGCCCGGCGCTGTCGCCGAGGAGCAGCAGTTGATGTACTTCTGCGCCGTTCCGCCAGGGACATCGTTATGCGTCAGCGTATCGTAGCTGTAGCCGTAAACCTGGCTGCGCGTGGTGGTCTGGTCGTACAGCTTGGTGAACTCGAAATGGTGGCTATCGGTCAGGTTGTAGTCGATTTTGGCCAGGTAGCGCTTGACGGTTGTGTCGCTGGCGCTCCAGCCGTCCTTGGTTACCTGCCCGCCGCTGGTGGCCTTGCCGATCGATTCGGAATCGGTCTTGGTCTGCTCCAGCGCGACGAATGCAAACAGCTTGTTCTCGATGATCGGTCCGCTGCCGTAAAGGCCCGCCACTTTACTGGTGGTGCGGTTGTCGCGGTTCCACCACAGCAGCTTGCCATCAGTATCGGGATTGGCGCCGGTGTTCGGGTAATAGGTGTTCTCCGGCTTGCCGCGCAGGGAGGCAGGAATCGTGGCCAGCTTTCCACCGAACTGGAATTTGTTGCCGCCGCTACGGGTGGTGATGTTGATCACGCCGCCGGTGGATCGGCCGAACTCGGCGCCGTAGCCGCCCGACAGCACCTGCATGTTGGAGATCGCGCCGAACGGCAGTTCCGCAGCCCCGACTTGGGTCAGGATATTGGTAATCGGGAAGCCGTTGACGTAGAACGAGTTCTCCGACTGCCCCGAGCCGGCAATCGAAGGCGCGCTGCCATACTGGCCGTTGGTGCCGCGCGAGACGCCCGGCGTCAGTTGCACGACGGACGCGATGTCGTTCGCCACTGGCAGCTGCTTCAGCTCTTTCGCCGTGAAGACCACGCCGTTATTGGTGTTGGAGACGTCGATGCGGTTGCGCACCGAGCTCACGACAACCTTTTGCAGGTCGGCGCCGCCGAAGTTGGCTTCCACGCCGCTGCCGACACGCGCTTCCACTTCCTGGGTCGCTTCCACCGCACCGGAACGCAACACCTTGACTGCGTAGCGGCCCGGCGGCATGGAGTTGGCCACGTAGCGGCCCGCCGCATCAGGGGTCAGCGTGCGCTGCACACCGGTCTCGAGGTTCTGCACCACGATGCTGGCGCCGGATGGCGCTTTCACTTCGCCGAAGATGGTGGTGGTGGCGTTGGACTGGCCCCAGGCCTGGCCGGCCAGCGCCAGTCCAATCATGATGGCAAGGGCCTTTTTACGAGTATGCATGCAGTGTCTCCGTCTTTCGTATGGTTGTAAGCCGCCCGCCCCGGTCCGAAGAGGGGCTGGCGTTTTTATGACGATAAGGGTGCGGTCAGCGCATTCGGACGGTGGCGTCCTCTGTGCCTATCAGTACAGCGTTGGCCCAGTTGCCGCAGACCTGGGCAGGTTGGGCGCCGCGTGCGCCCAGGGTTCGCAGGCTGAGTTGCCTCAATCCGCGTACATCGATTTCCGGCTTGACCACCGCGGGTGCGGTGACAAGGCCGCTGTCGTACAGCAGGCGTTCGCCGCTCCAGACCTGGAACTGCAGGCCGCCCGCGCTGCGGCAGCTGTCGTCCACACCAAGGTCGGCGCGCAGCAGGTTCCAGTTGCCATCCAGCTGCAGGTCGACGCGGCTGGCCGCGCCAACGCCCAGGCCCTTGCGGAACCAAAGGCCGTTCATGCGCATTTCCTTGCCTTTGCCAGCCGGGCGGTCGCGTGATACGCCCTTAGGCAATGGCAAGTCCGACAGGAAGCTTTGCTGCTCCGCGCCTTCTTTTGCACGGGCCTCCAGGATGCGGAAGGTGGACAGTGCGATCGGGCCTACTTCCGCCGGCTGCAAGGCGTTGACGGCCTTAGCCGCTGCGCCTGGCTGCGCCGCCGTCACCATTGGATCGGTGGCTGCTGCGCCTTCGCCGTCAGGATTCTGTGTGCTCAATACGCGGAAGCGCAGCAGGCGGCCTGCCGTGGCAGGGAAGTTGATGGTTTGCGTTTCCTTCTGCAGCTTCAGGCGCCCGGTGAAGCTTGGCTTGCCCCACTCGCCGTTGCTGTCGGCGATGTAGATTTCGTAGTCGCGCACCTGGCCGTGCTGCCAGTGCTCGTCATTGCGCGGTGCGATCTCGATACCGTCGATCAGGCGGCGCTCGGTGAAGCCGACGGTCCATTCGTGGGCGCCGATGCGAATCGACTGGTTGCGGGTGGTGCGGAACCAGGTGCCCGGTTTGTCGTCGAAGGCGTTTTCCAGCGGATGGCCTGGTTCTTCGGCCGGGCGGTTCACCACCAGCAGCGCGTCAGGCGGCAGTGCGCGGCCCAGTTCAGGCGCGGATGGGAATACGCCGTCTTGCGAGGCCAGGGCTTGCGCGCCCTGCACGGTGATGCGCAGTGGCTGGCGGATGTCCTGCTTGGCAGTTTTGACGTACACGGTGCCGCTGCGGTCTTGCTGGTCGTAGAACCAGCCCTCCACTGCCGCGTCATATGCTGCGCGGTCCGTAAGCGCCGCCAGCGTGCGGCCCGCAGCGTCCACGGCGCCTGGGCGCTGGCGGGACAGCATGCGCAGGGCGTAGCTGCGCTGCGGCTCCTGGCCGGCGTAGCTGCCTTCAACCGGTGCGATATCGACGGCCACGGAGCCGTTGGCTTCGTGCATCCGCAGCACTTGCTGGCTCGATGCGCCCTTCTGGTATTGGCGCGTATTGCCGTCGTCTTCGTACAGCGTGAACGAGGATTCACCGTGCGGGTAGAGGTCCAGGGTCAGCACGTCCTTCGGCTTCTCGCCGTCGTACAGCACTTCCGGATACATCGGCAGGATGGCGCCGGCGCGGACGAAGACCGGCAGCTTGTCGAGCGTGACTTGCAGGTCCAGGTCGCGCCCCGCGGCGCCGGCAGTCGCCTGGCGGCCGTCCCAGTATTCAAACCAGGTACCCTGCGGCAGGTGGATCGCCTTGCGCCAGCCTTGCGACACGGCCTGGCTGCGGTACACCGGCGCCACCAGCATGTCGCGGCCCAGCAGGAACTGGTATTTGTGCGCTTCGGTGAAGGCGGTTGGATCGGAAGGGTAGTCCCACATCAGGCCGCGCACCAGCGGCGCGCCGGTCTGCTCTGCTTCGCGAGCCAGCGTGTACATGTACGGCGTCAGGCGCAGCTTGAGTTTCAGGTAGCGGCGGTTGATGCTGCGGTATGGCTCATCAAACCACCATGGGTGCTTGCGCTCATTGGCCGACCAGCCGGACATGCCCATCAGCACAGGCGTAAAAGCCTTCCACTGCAAATCACGCGTGTAGGTCTCGGGGCTGCCGCCAAAGATCGCATCGACGTCGCCGGTGGCATAAGCCTGGCCCGAGAGGCCGGAGCCCACCAGGGTTGGCACGTGCCAGCGGATGTAGTCCCAGCTTGCGCTCTGGTCGCCGGTCCACGCCACGGCGTAGCGCTGCGTGCCGGCCCAGCCCATCACGGTCCAGATGAAAGGGCGACTGTCCGAATTTTCCAGGATGCCGTCGTAGGCGGACTTGTTCGCGTCCAGCGAGAACTGGTAGCCTTTGCCGGTCCATGCCACATCCAGCTTTTGCACGCGGGTGCCGGCGGCGCCGACTTCCCATTTGATTTTGTCGACGCCGTTCTCGGTCCACAGGCCGGTGCGGAAGCCGTATTTCGCCAGGCCCTGCACGGTGTCCGGCAAGCTGCTGTAGCCGCAGCCATAGCCGTCGTTCGGCAGGATCCAGCCGCCCGGCATATCGTTCTCGCGGTACTTGCGCGCCACGGCATCGACAACATCCGGCGTCTTGCCGGTCGGGCCATCGCTCCAGCCTTTCGGCACGGTGCCCGGCTTCTTCACGTTGTCGCCGTCGTTGTAGCAATCGGCGTCGCCGTATTCCAGCGCCCAGCGCGGCAGCATGCGCGCGCGGCCGGTCCATTCGGTGTATCGCGCCAGCACGTCGCGCACGTCCTTGCCGACGAAGTAGTAAGCGTCGAAGCGCGGCTCGGCGTGCTGCAAAGCCACCACGTCCTGCTGGCGCAAATCGTAGCTGCCGTCGGCCCAGGTATTGCGCAGCATGCCCCAGCCGCGCGAGCTCATAAGGAAAGGCGCCGGGCTTGGGCGGTCGCCCTCTTCCCATCCGCCGGAGTAGGACACGTCCAGCTGGCGGCCCTTGAATTCATAGCGGCCATTCTGCTGGCCGCCGCCGAAGAAGCGCTCCGCTTTATCGCTTGACAGGGTTTGCACGCTGGCCTTGTCTCCCAGTTCCAGCGGCTGCACCTCGCGCCACAGCGGCTGCGTTTCGCCGGCACGGTACAAGGTAAAGCGCAGCGGGCTGCGGTCGATGCGCAGGGTCAGTTTGGCAGTGCGCAGCAAGATATGGGCAGGCTGCTCGCTTACACTATGCTCGATATGGGCGGCCGGCTTGCCGATTACGATGGCGGCGGCCTTGTCGCCGGCGTCGGTCAGCTTGCCTTTCGGGCCGGCCCAGATGCGCAGCACATCATCTTGCAGCAGGGTGACGCGCACCAGCGCGCCGGATTCAGTCATCAGGTCCCAGGACTGGCCGCCGTTTTCAGCGGTGGCGGCTGGGGTAGCGCTCATGCTGCGCAGCTTGCCCAGCGGCGCGGCCAGAACGGAACTGCCAGCCAGGACCAGAACAGCGGCGGCGATTGCGGTACGAGTGAGATTCTTCGTTTTCATGAGGCTACTTTAGAAATAAAAGCAAAAAAGGTCAACAAAAAGAAAGTAAAACGAGCGTTTCAATCGTTTTTTTGCATATTTATCTTTCGAAATGACCTCTATTGCGGCGCAATATCTTTCGTTTAGTAGTGCATACGCAACGTTTCGCGCCAAAAAAGCGCGCATCGATGCCTGTTTCAGCATAGTTGGGTACAAGTTATTTCTTTCGATTTACTTTCGTATTTGACTTTTCGAAATATGTTATTTATGCTTTCGGCTAACTTATAACTTTTCTTTTTTCGATGACTACCCTCCTCCAGCGTGACCAACAAGCCTGGCGCGATATCCGCGGCCTGGATACCGCAGAAGAGATTGCGCAACAGCCAGCCCTGTGGCGTGAACTGGGCGCCAGCCTGCAAAGCCGCGCCGCCGATGTTGCGGCCTTCCTCGGCGGCTGCCTGCACAATCCGCAGCAGCGCGTGATCCTGACCGGCGCAGGCAGCTCTTGCTACGTTGGCGAAATCGTTGCCGATGAACTGAACGCCGCCTGGCCTGCGCAAGTGCGTGCAGTGGCGACTACCAGCCTGCTGACCCACCCTGAGCTCTATCTGGAAGCGGATGCCCCGACCCTGCTGGTTTCCTTCGCACGCAGCGGCAGCAGCCCGGAAAGCCTGGCCGCGGTTGAACTGGTGCGCGAAGTAGTGGCCGATGCGCGTTTCCTGAATATCACCTGCAATCCGCAAGGCCAGCTGGCGCGCCAGGGCGACACCGATGCACGCACCTTCAACCTGCTGATGCCTGCCGCCAGCTGCGACCGCGGCTTCGCCATGACCAGCAGCTTCACCTGCATGCTGCTGGCTGCCTTGTGCACGCTGGGCCGCGGCGAATGGCAGCAGCACCTGGCAGCGCTGGCGCAAGCTGGCGATGCAGCCCTGCACGACTGGGCAGCGCCTGTCGCGGCACTGGCCGCGCAGCCGGTGCAGCGCGTGGTCTACTTGGGCAGCGGTCCACTGGAAGCGCTGGCCAAGGAATCCGCATTGAAGATCCTGGAATTGACGGGCGGTCGCGTGCTTGCCATGTCGAACACCGCCCTCGGTTTCCGCCACGGTCCGAAATCGGCGCTGAATAAAGACTCGCTTGTGGTGGTTTTCCGCAGCAGCAAAGCGCTGTCGCGCCGCTATGAAGAAGACTTGCTGCAAGAGCTGCGCCGTGATGGCATTGCCGGCAGCGTGGTCACCGTGGGCGCCGACTCCGATTTCTCCGTTGCCGCACCTGCGCTGCCGGACGCCTGGCTGGCGCCACTGTGGCTGCTGATGGCGCAGCAATACGCGCTGCACCAATCGGCCGTCCTGGGCCTGACCCCGGACAATCCTTTCGCCGACGGCACCGTCAACCGCGTGGTGCAAGGCGTTACTATCTATCGTCATGACCAATTCTGAGCAACGCGCCTACCACGGCATCGACATCGGCGGCACCAAAATTGAACTGGTGTCGTGGGTCGATGCCGGCGGTGAGTTGCAGGAAGTTTTCCGCGAGCGTGTCGCCACGCCGGGCAACGACTTCAAGGAATTCGTCAGCGCCATCGTCGGCCTCGTAGCGCGCGGCGACGCCGCCCTCGGGCCGCAAGCCTCGCCGGCTCCAGTCGGGATTGGCCTCCCCGGCGTGATCGACAGCGCCACCGGCCGCCAGATCAGCTCCAACGTACCTGCACTGAACGACCTTAACGTCGCTGCCGCGTTGCAGGAAGCGCTGCAACGTACCGTCGTCATCGGCAACGACTGCCAGTGCTTCGCCCTGTCGGAAGCGCAAGGCGGCGCCGCAGCCGGCCTGCCAAGCATGTTCGGCGCCATCATCGGCACCGGCGCCGGCGGCGGCTACTGCGTCGATGGCCACCTGCTGCGCGGCTTCAACGCCATCGCCGGCGAGTGGGGCCATTGGACCGTGCCCGCGCCGCTATTGGAACAATACAAATTGCCGGTACTGGACTGCCCTTGCGGCAAAAAGGGCTGCGTGGAGCGCTATGTCTCCGGCCCCGGCCTGTCGAAACTGCACGCCCACCTGGGCGGCGACGGCGCCGAGCCGCTGGCCATCGTAGCGCGCGCCAACAGCGGCGACGCCCTGGCAGTAGAAGCGCTGGCGATCCACCTCGACCTGCTGGGGCATGCCCTGGCCGGGCTGGTGCTGGCCTATGACCCGCACGCCATCGTGCTGGGGGGCGGCCTGTCAAAGCTCGAGCACCTGTACCAGCAACTGCCGGCAGCCATGCTGCGCCACCTGTTCCGCGGCGTGCAAGCGCCGCCCGTACTGCCGCCCCGCTTCGGCGACGCCGGCGGTGCACGCGGCGCCGCCCTGCTGGCCCGCCAACAAACAAAATAAACGATATGAATGCTTCCGAATCCCCAGTCCTGCAAATCGTCAAAGCGCACCGTCGCGGCGAGAAGGTCGGCCTGTACAGCGTGTGCTGCAGCCACCCCACCGTGCTGCGCGCCGCGCTCAAGGTAGCCGCCCAATACGGCACGCCCCTGCTGGTGGAAGCCACCTCCAACCAGGTGGACCAGTTCGGCGGCTACACCGGCATGCAGCCGGCGGAGTTTCGCGACTACGTACACCGCCTGGCGCAGGAACAGGGCTTCCCGGCCGAACGCCTGGTGCTGGGCGGCGACCACCTCGGCCCCAACGCCTGGCAGTCGCAGGACGCGGCGACCGCCATGGCCTTGGCCGAAGTGCTGGTCGACGCTTACGCAACTGCGGGCTTCCACAAGATCCACCTCGACTGCAGCATGCGCTGCGCCGACGACGCGCCGGTGCTGAGCGACGAAGTGGTCGCTGCGCGCGCAGTGCGCCTGGCCATTATCGCCGAGCGCGCCGCAGCCAGCGCCGGCCTGCCGCCGCCGGTCTACGTGATCGGAACCGAAGTGCCTGTGCCGGGCGGCGAAGCCTCGCTCGCGCAGGCCTTGGCCGTCACGGCGCCGCAAGCGGCTGCGCGCACGCTGGAGATCCACCGCAGCGCCTTCGCCGACGCAGGCCTGCACGACGCCTGGCAGCGCGTCATTGCAATGGTGGTGCAGCCGGGCGTCGACTTCGACCAGGCCAATGTGCAGCACTACAATGCCAAAGCCGCCGTCGAACTGTCGGCCTTCGTCGCCGGCCAGCCCGGCCTGGTGTTCGAAGCCCACTCCACCGACTACCAGCGCGAATCGGGCCTGCACGACATGGTGCGCGACCACTACGCCATCCTCAAGGTCGGCCCGGCAGCCACCTTCGCCCTGCGCGAGGGCTTCATGGCGTTGTGCCTGATCGAAGAAGCCTTGCTGGGCAAGGAAAACGCCTCGCGCCTGATGGACGTGCTGGATGAAGTCATGCTGGCCAAGCCTAAACACTGGCAGAAGCACTACCTGGGCAGCCCGCAGGAGCAAGGCCTGATGCGCCGCTACGGCCTGTCCGACCGCTGCCGCTACTACTGGGGCGAGCCGGAAGTGGCGGCCGCCGTCAGCCGCCTGTTCGCCAACCTGGCCGGCCGCAGCATCCCCCTGCCTTTGCTAAGCCAATACCTGCCCGAGCAATTCCTCGCCGTGCTGCAGGGCGAACTGGCCGCAGAACCGCAAGCGCTGGTGGAACACAAAATCGGCCGCTTGCTGGGGCAATATGCAAGGGCTTGCAGCGCCAACACCGCCGTCATCTGTTAAGCTCGACGTTTTCGAATTACCCTCGACAGAAGATATGCGAAATACCAGCCAACGCCGCGAAACCATCCTGCAGGCGATCGTACAACATGGTTCGGTCCAGGTATCCGACCTGGTGGACAAGCTTGGCGTGTCCGCCGTCACCATCCGCAGCGACCTCAGTGTGCTTGAGTCGCAAGGCCTGGTGCAGCGCAGCCACGGCGGCGCCCTGCTGGCACGCACCCCGCCTACTGAACACACGATCCGCCAGAAGGATTCCCTGAACCAGGCGCAGAAAGAGCAAATCGGCCTGCTGGCCGCACGCATGGTGCAGCCGGGCGACAACGTCATCATCGACTCCGGCACCACCACCATTTACCTGGCGCGCCACCTGCGCGAAGCCGGCGACATCACGGTACTGACCAATGGCCTGAACATCGCCTGGGAACTGGCCGATGCACCGGGCGTCGACCTGATCCTGACCGGCGGCCGCCTGCGCAAGCAATCGCTGTCGCTGCAAGGCGCCCAAGCCGAAGCCTGCCTGGCGGCCTACAACTTCGACACCCTGTTCCTGGGCGTCGACGGTTTCGACCTGCAGTTCGGCATCACCACCCACCACGAGGCGGAAGCGAACCTGAACCACAAGATGGTGGAACGCGCCAAGAAAGTGGTGGTACTGACCGACGCCTCCAAGTTTGGCCGCGTGTCCCTGCACCGCATCGTGCAGCTGGACCGCGTGCACGCCGTGATCACCGACGCCAGCATCAGCGCCGAGTACCGCGAAGGGCTGGAAAAGCGCGGCATCGAAGTCATCATCGCGGAGTAAAGTGTAATGCTGCAAGGCCGTATCCTCACACCCGGCGGCTGGATTGAAGGTAGTATCGCCTTCGACCAGCGCATCACCAGCATCACCGAAGGACCGTCCGGTGCCGGCCTGACCATCATCCCCGGTTTCGTCGACCTGCACGTGCACGGCGCCTCCGGCGTCGACATCATGGAAGGCGGCGATGCCGGCGCCGTCGTGGCGCGCAGCCATGCCCGCCACGGCACCACCGCGCTGCTCGGCACCACCCTGACCGCAAAAGAAGATTCGATCCGCCACGCCCTGCAAGGCCTGGCCGGCGTCATCGCCAACCGCCCGCAGCACGGCGCCCGCATGCTGGGCGTGCACCTGGAAGGACCTTTCCTGAACCGCCGCCGCCTCGGCGCCCAGCCGCCCGACGTGGTGACCGGCAGCCGCGCCCTGGTGGAAAGCTATAACGCCATCGCCCCGATCCGCGTGCTGACCATGGCGCCCGAAGTCACAGGCCACCTGGAACTGATCCCGCACCTGAAGGACATGGGCATCCGCGTCCAGATCGGCCACAGCGCCGGCAGCTACGACGACGGCGTGGCCGCCCTGCGCGCCGGCGCCGCCGGCTTCACCCACCTGTTCAACGGCATGAGCGGCATGAGCCACAAGGAGCCGGGCATGGTGGACGTGGCCATGGCGCATGCCGAATACGCCGAAATCATTCCCGACCTGCTGCACGTGCACCCGGGCGCCATGCGCGCCGCGCTGCGCGCCATCCCGCGCCTGTACGGCGTGACCGACGCCACCTCCGCCACCGGCATGCCGGACGGCGAGTACGCGCTCGGCACCCAGCGCGTGTTCAAGTGCATGGGCTGCGTGCGCCTTGCCACCGGCTCCCTGGCCGGCTCGGTGCTGACCATGGACCAGGCGCTGCGCAACTTCGTCAGCCTGGGCATGGAAGTCGCAGAAGCATCGCAGCGCCTGTCGCTGTTCCCGGCCGATTACCTGGGCGAGTCGCAGCGCGGCCGCCTGGCGTTGGGCGCGTGGGCCGACATCGTCGTGCTGGACCAGTCTTTACACCCCGTGGCCGTCTTCGTTGAAGGCGAAGCCATTCCACTCTTATAAGAAACAGGAGATCCAATGCAGGCCTTATCCATGCGCTACTTACTTTTTATCGCCGGGATGGGCGGCCTGCTTTACGGGATCGACGTCGGCATCATTGCCGGCGCCCTGCCTTATCTTGAATCGACCGCCTCCGCCGCGTGGAAACTGAGCGCGCAGCAACTGAGCTTCATCGTTGCCGCCGTGCTGCTTGGCTCCGTGCTGTCCTCCCTGTTCGCCGGCGCTATCGCCGACGCCATCGGCCGCCGCTGGGCCATGGTGCTGGCCGGCGCCCTGTTCACCGCCAGCATTCCCATGATCGCCCTGTCGGACGGCTACACCCCTCTGCTGCTGGGACGCCTGCTGCAAGGCATCAGCGGCGGCCTGATTGGCGTGGTGGTCCCGCTCTACCTGGCCGAATGCCTGCGCGCCGACAAGCGCGGACGCGGCGCCGCCCTGTTCCAGCTGTTGCTCACCATCGGCCTGGTGGCAGCGGCCCTGATCGGGCTGGTGCAGGCGCAGAACGTGGAAGGCGCCACCCAAGCCGCGCAAGCCTTGCCGGAAGCCGCCCGCGCCAGCGCCGTCTTCGATGCCAAGGATCACGCATGGCGCAGCATCTTCTGGATGTGCCTGGCCCCGGGCCTGGTATTCACCTTCGGTAGCCTGCTGCTGGCCGAATCGCCGCGCTGGCTGGTACAGCGCGGCCGCCAGGAGAAAGCCCGCGCCGCCCTGCTGCGCACCCGTCCCGCCGATGAAGTCGACGCCGAACTGCGCGACATGCAGCGCGCCGCCGGCGTAGCGGTACGCGCCAGCGCCGCCGCAGGCGAACCGACGGACGGCGACATCGCCGCAGCGCGTGGCGTCGTTGCAGGCCGCGGCAGCGTGCCAGCCGCACATGGTGCAGCCAATACAGGCGCCAGCCCAGCCGACGACCGTCTCCTGAGCCGCCGCTACGTGCTGCCCTTCCTGCTGGCTTGCCTGGTGCTCGCCTGCACCCAAGCCACCGGCATCAACTCCGTGCTGGCCTACGTGGTCAACATCCTGAACCAGGCAGGCCTGCCAGGCGCCACAGCCAACAAGGCCGACGTCGGCCTCAAGCTGCTGAACGCAATCATGACCGTGGTGGCAGTGCTGCTGGTCGACCGCAAGGGCCGCAAGTTCCTGCTGATGCTGGGCAGCGGCGGTATCGTGGTAGCCCTGCTGGCTGCTGGCTTGCTGTTCCGCAGCGCAGAGAGCGAACAGCGCGACGTGCGCGCCGTCGTGGCAGCGCAAGCCAAAGGCGACATGCTGTCGCTGCGCCTCGATTCGCACACGCTGGAAGCGCTCGGCGCCCCGGCCAGCAAGGACGCCGCGCCGCAGCTGCTGACCGTCTCCTATTCCTACGGCCCCTTCACCAATGTGCAGACGCGCCGCAGCGACGACCCTGCGCTGGCGCCGATGGTGCTCTCGCGTGAAGACACCGTGCAGCCGGACAGCGTGATCGGCGCATTCTTCCGTACCCTGCACCTGAATCCCTTTGCCGACCCGGCACAAGGCCGCGACGCCCAGCTGCGTATCGAGCAGGCGCAGATCGGCGCCCTGCCGTCAGTGGCGCATGGCTGGCAAGTGACGCTGGCGATCTGCCTCTTCGTCGCCAGCTTCGCCGTTGGCCCTGGCGTGTGCGTCTGGCTCGCCCTGTCCGAACTGATGCCGACCCGCATCCGTTCCAACGGCATGAGCATTGCGCTGCTGGTCAACCAGTTCGTCTCCACCACCATTGCGGCGGTGTTCCTGCCGACAGTGGGCCAGCATGGCTATGCAGCGATGTTCTTCTTCTGGGCCGGCTGCACGGTGGTGTACTTCCTCGCCGCCGCCTTCCTGCTGCCTGAAACCAAAGGCAAGACCCTGGAAGAAATCGAAGCGCACTTCGCGCGCTAATCTTCCTGCAGCTGGTAGCGTCTGCGCAGCGCCTGCAAGGCGCCGGACGCTTCCAGCTGGCGCAGCCCCGCCTCCAGGGCCGCCAATGACGCGGCAGCCTTCGGGCTGTCCG
The DNA here is from genome assembly GCF_058807935.1 of Pseudoduganella sp. GW821-FHT11H04. NCBI lineage: Bacteria > Pseudomonadati > Pseudomonadota > Betaproteobacteria > Burkholderiales > Oxalobacteraceae > Pseudoduganella > Pseudoduganella sp. GW821-FHT11H04. Next base: position 230,831 of record NZ_JBXARE010000006.1, read on the forward strand.
CCGCAAAGCCCACCGTCAACGGCAGCCGCCGTTCCAGGCAGCCTGCGCGCCGCAAGCGCCGCGACGCGTGCTCTTCCGCCGCCAGTCTCTCCATCACAGCCTCGTGTTCCAGCACGACAGGCACACGCCCATGCAGCAGCATGCGCAGGTTGTTCACGCCGGCCGCCTGCCCATAAGCCAGGTGCAGCTTCTCGGCCTGCTGCCGATTGCGGCTAACGTATGCATCCATCGCACCGTCGTCGTAACCGTAATCGTCGATGATGCCAAGCTGCTGGCCGGCCAGCGAAGCCATCCCGCTGAAGCGCCAGGTCGAACCAGGCAAGGTGTAGAAGCAGGCCCGCGAATGCGCCAACGGCACGCTCAGGCGCAAGCGCGCATCGATGGCAGGCGCGTACACGCCATCGATACGACCACGCACGGTTTCCTGCATGGCCCGATTGAGCGGCATCAGCACCGGCACTGCATCAAAGCCCTGCAAAGCCAACGCTTCGGACGCCGCATCGACCAGGTAACCGCCCGCCACTTGTTCGCCTTTCGTGCAGACGAAGGGACACCATGCATCCGACGCCAGGCGCACCGGCTCGCCCGCCTGGGCTAGCGGCGCAGCGATCAACAGCACGGCAAGTGCGGCGAAGTTGGGCATGACCGTTCCATCATACCCGTTCACCCCTCCGCAAAGCGCTTCGCCACATTTCGGTGGCAATGCAATCAATTGCCGTATAACATTGCTAAATTACTAATAACAACGAAAGACAGCGCAATGAAACGACGGTCCCTGCTCAAAGCTGCAATGATTCCAGCCCTGCCGCTCGCTCCTGCATGGGCGGCGCCCGCGCCCATGCCTGCGGCGCGCCTGCGCCCACGCGTGCGCCCAGGCAGCGCAGGCTGGCCGTCCGCAGCCAAGTGGCAGGAATTGCGGACAGCAGTCGGCGGCCGCCTGCTGCGCCTCGAACCCTTCTTCGCCGCCTGCGCCAGCCCCGCCGCTGCGGCATGCGGCAAGGCGCAAGAGGAGATCAAAAACCCCTACGCGATCGGCGACCAGCCAGCACTGACCCAAACCAGCGGCTGGCTCGACGCCTGGGACTCCAAACCATCCGCCTACGCATTGGCCGCCGAAAACACGGCCGACATCGTCGCCGCCGTCAACTTCGCCCGCACCCACAACCTGCGCCTGGTGGTCAAAGGCGGCGGCCATAGCTACCAGGGCACGTCCGACGCACCCGACTCCCTGCTGGTATGGACGCGCAAGATGAACAGCATCGCCATGCACGAAGCCTTCGTCGCACAAGGCAGTAGCGAAGCCCCGCAGCCCGCCGTCTCGCTGGGAGCCGGCGCCATGTGGATCGACGCCTACGACGCCGTTACCACCAAAGGCGGCCGCTATGTGCAGGGCGGCGGCTGCGCCACGGTCGGCGTAGCGGGCCTGGTGCAAAGCGGCGGTTTTGGCAGCTTCTCGAAAAACTTCGGCACCGCATCGGCCGGCCTGCTGGAAGCGGAAGTGGTGACGGCCGACGGCAAGGTATTGATCGCCAACGCCAGCCAGAACGCAGACCTGTTCTGGGCATTCAAAGGAGGTGGCGGCGGCAGCATCGGCGTCATCACCCGCCTCACGCTGCGCACGCGCGAACTGCCCGCAAGCTTCGGCGGCGTGATGTTCAAACTCAAGGCGACTAACGACCAAGCCTACCGCGCACTGATCGAACAGCTGCTGTCCTTCTACGCCAGCGCCCTGTTCAACCCGCAGTGGGGCGAGCAAATCGGCTTCGAAACGGACAACACCGTCAAGATCAGCATGGTGTTCCAAGGCCTGAGCCAGCAACAAGCCGCAGCAGCCTGGGCGCCCATGCTCGACTGGCTGAAAGCCCGCCCTGAATACAACTTCGAAGAAGAATTCAAATGCATCGCACTGCCTGCCCGCCACTTCTGGAACGTCGACTTCTTCCGCAAGCACGCACCAGGCCTGATCGCCGAAGACAATCGCCCCGGCGCACCCGCCCACCACATGATCTGGAAAGGCGACCACGAACAAGCCGGCTGGTACATCCACGGCTACAAATCCGCCTGGATGGATGCCGCTCTGCTGGCGCCCGCACGCATGGCCTCGCTGGCCGACGCCGTATTCAAAGCCTCTCGCCACTGGCACGTCGGTTTCCACTTCAATAAAGGCCTGGCCGGCGCACCGGCAGCGGAAATCGAAGCAGCCCGCAACAGCGCAATGAACCCCGCCATGCTGAACGCCTTCGCCCTGGTGATTATCGCCGGCGGCGGCCCAGCGCAATTCCAAGGCATGCCTGGCGCCCTGCAAGAACGCGCCATCGCAAGGCAACGCGCCCGCGATATCGGCAAAGCGATGGACGAACTGCTGGTAGTACAGCCCGATGCCGGCTCATATATATCGGAGAGCGACTATTTCCTCGCCAACTGGCAGTCCGCATTCTGGGGCAGCAACTACCCACGCCTGGCGCAGGTAAAGCAGAAGTACGACCCCCAAGGCCTGTTTTTCATCCGCCACGGCATCGGCAGCGAGCGCTGGAGCGACGACGGCTTCACTCCGCGCCACCCCTGACCACTAAAAAATAATTTGTGCACCGCACAAAACCTGTGTTATACTGCGTTCTGTGGTGAAGTACTCGAGAACTTCATCCTGTAGCACCAAACATTGGTCACAGGCTGGCACCTTGCAGATAGCATGGGCTGACCGCTTCGCACCGCGCAGATAGCGCGGGCTGTAGCAGCGATTGAAACATTGGCATTACATTGAAACGAAGCCCGCAACAACGCGGGCTTTTTTTTCGCACCTCGCCCTCCCAATCGCAAAGGAAAACACCATGGCAAAAGAAGAACTCATTGAAATGAACGGCGTGGTCACCGAGATCCTGCCGGAGCAACGCTTTCGCGTAGACCTGGACAATGGTCACAAGCTGATTGCCTACACCGGCGGCCGCATGAAGAAAAACTTCATCCGCATCATCGCTGGCGACAAGGTAACGCTGGAGCTTTCTCCTTATGACTTGAACAAAGGCCGCATCGTATTCCGTCACATCGAACAGCGCGGCCCTTCCGGCCCGAGGCCGCAACAGCGTCGCCGCTGACAAGGCAAGGCCACCTCCGTGGCCGCTGCCGTATTTTTGCCGACTGTCCTGCAAATCCTGCGCTTCGTCGCAAGGCTCCGCGCATGGTTTTGGCGCTGCGGCACAATGGCCGCATGATGAATATCACCTCTCTCCTGTTAGCGGCGGCCTTGTCCGCCGCAGCGCCAAGCGACGGCCTGTTCGAACCGGGCCTTGTATCCGACAATGGCGTGTTCGGATTTACGCTCTCACCCGACGGCCAGCACGCATTGTGGGTGCAGTCAGGCGGCGCGCGAACCAAACTCGTGATCGTTGAATCGCACAAAGTGGACGGCAAATGGCAAGCGCCAACACCGGTGCCGTTTTCCGCCACGGACGGTTCGCGCGACATCGACCCGGCATTTGCGCCGGACGGCAAATCCGTCATCTTCCAATCCAACCGCCCGGTGCCTGACAAGCCGCAACGCAAAGGCTTCGACATCTACTCGGTAGCACTGCAGGACGGCCGCTGGGGTCCCGCCGTGCACCTGGGCCACGACATCAACAGCGACGAATCCGAATCATCCGGCTCGATCGCAGCCGACGGCACAATCTACTTCATGAAGAACGGAACCGAAGGCAAATCCGACCTGTGGCGCTCGCGCCGTGTCGACGGCAAATACACCGCCCCTGAACGGCTGGCGGAACCGGTCAACACCGGCCCATGGCGCGAATCAAACCCGTTCATCGCCCCCGATCAAAGCTACGTGCTGTACTTCTCCGACACCCCCGGCGGCGCCGGCGACATGGACCTGTACATCAGCTTCAACGGCAAGGAAGGCTGGAGCACCCCGAAAAATATCGGCGCCCCCTTTAACACCGCCCAAGCCGAGTTCACCCCCTTCGTCCACGGCAGTCGCCTCTACCTGGCACGCCAGGCAAAAGACGGCGAACGCTTCATCGAAAACATCTACTCCTACCCCTTCAACCCAGATAACTATCGTTGATAAAAGTCGGGGTCAGGTCGAGCAAATGGACAAAACGCGTGCGTTTTGTCCATTTGCTCGACCTGACCCCGACTTTTACGCTGGAAGTTGTTGGGTGGTGAGGCGGGCGGCGGCGGTGTTGAGGTGGCGGGCGGCGTTGGGTTGGCCGCTGCGTTCGGCCAGCGATAGCCAGCGCCAGGCTTGTTCGGCGTCGGCTTCCGTGCCTTGGCCGGAGAGGAACATCAGGCCGGCGTTGAGCTGGGCGCGGGCGTGGCCTTGGCGGGCGGCGGCGAGGTACCAGGACAGCGCTTGCTTGAAGTCGCGCGGCAGGCCTTGGCCGTTGTCGTAGCGCAGGCCGAGCGTGAAGCAGGCGAGCGTGTGCCCTTGTTCGGCGGCCTTGCGGTACCAGGCGTTCGCTTGGGCCAGGTCGGGCGCTGGTCCGTCGTCGCGGTCGTGGATCTGGCCGAGCATGAATTGGGCGGCGACGTAATCCTGGTCGGCGGCGCGACGGAACCAGCCCAGCGCTTTGCGTCCGTCTTGCGGCACGCCTTGTCCCATGTCGTAACGCAGGCCCAGGTCGAATTGGGCGCGCAGGTGGCCCTGGTCGGCAGCCTTGCGGTACCAGAAGATGGCCTCCTGCTGGTCGCGCGCTACGCCGTGGCCTTGTTCGTACAGCAGGGCGAGGTGGTATTGCGCGGCGGGGTGGCCGGATTCGGAGGCTTTGCGGTACCAGTGCGCGGCTTCGCGGTAGTCTTGCGCTACGCCGAGGCCTTGGTCGTAGCGTTGGCCGAGGTTGTTCTGGGCGCCGGCGTGTCCTAATTCGGCGGCGCGGCGGTACCACTGCAGCGCCAGCACTTCGTCGCGCGCGACGCCGTTGCCGTTGTCGTAGATCAGGGCCAGGTTGAATTGGGAGCTGACGTGGTCTTGCTCGGCGGCTTGCGTGTACCACTTGATGGCGCGTGCGGCGTCGGGGGCGACGTCCTGGCCTTTGTCGTAGCGCAGGGCGAGGTTGAACTGGGCGGCTGCGTAGCCTTGTTCGGCGGCCTTGCGGAACCAGCCCAATGCCTGCTTGCCGTCCTGCGTGACGCCCTGGCCGTTGTCGTAGCGCAGGCCGAGGTTGAACTGGGCGCGCGCGTATCCCTGGTCGGCGGCTTTGCGGTACCACATGATCGCTTGCGCGTAATCCTGCGGGACGCCTTTGCCGGTGTCGTACATCATGCCGAGGTTGTTCTGCGCGCCGGGGTCGCCCTGTTCGGCGGCCTTGGCGAACCAGTAGCGCGCGTGCTCGGTGTCTTGCTGCACGCCCTGGCCTTTGGCGTACAGCCAACCAAGGTTGTACTGGGCTGCGGCGTAGCCTTGTTCGGCGGCCAGCTGGTACCAGTGCGCTGCTTCGGCGAAGTCGACTTCGACGCCCTGCCCTTTCTGGAACATCACGCCGAGGTTGTATTGCGCGTGTTCGAGGCCGGCGTTGGCGGCCTGGCGGTACCAGGCGACGGCCAGCTCATAGCTTTGTGCTACGCCCTGGCCGTTGAAATACATGAAGCCCAGGCTGTGCTGGGCGTTGGCGACGCCGCGTTCGGCGAGCTGGCGCACGCGCAGGAATTCGGCGACAAAATGGTCGTTGCTGCTTGTTTCGGTTGCGACGCGCTGCATGCTGCCCTTATGCCTGGATCGCCAGGCGCGGGCCGGCCGGGATGGCGGGTGCGTCGGCCTGGTTTTGCGCCGCCAGCACTTCCATGAAGGTGGTGAGGGCGATCGGGCGGTGGTACAGGTAGCCCTGCATGGTGGCGCAGCCGTTGGCGGCCAGGTAGCGCGCCTGCACTTCGGTTTCCACGCCTTCGGCGACCAGGTGCAGGCCGAGGCCGCGCGCGATCGAGATGATGGCCAGGATCACCGGATAGTGGCCATGTTCGTCGTGGATCTCTTTGACGAAGCTCTGGTCGATCTTGATGGTGTGGATCGGGAAGCGGTGCAAGTAGGACAGCGAGGAGTAGCCGGTGCCGAAATCGTCGATAGCGACCGACACGCCCAGCTGGCAAAGCTTGTTCAGCTGTTCGATGGCGTATTGAGGGTTGCGGATGCAGATGTTTTCGGTGATCTCGACTTCGATTTGCGATGGCGAAATCTGGTAGCGCGCCAGCGCATTGCGCATCTTCTCGAAGAAGTCGCCTCGGTCCAGGTATTGCGGCGAGAGGTTCAGCGACAGGCGGATATTGTCGGCGCCATTGGCGTTCCACAGCAGCAGGTCGCGGCACAGGGCGCCGATCATCCAGTCGGAAATCGGCAGCATCAGGCCGTTCTCTTCGGCGAACGGCAGGAACTCGCCGGCCGACAGCAGGCCGCGCGTCGGGTGGTTCCAGCGCATCAGGCCTTCGGCGCCGATGATGCGGCCGGTGGCCATGTCGACTTGCGGCTGGTAGTACATTTCCAGCTCGTTGTTTTCCAGCGCCTTGCGCAGCGACTGCTCCAGCACGATCTTCTGGTGCGACATGTCCTGCATCGCCGGATGGTAGAAGCTGTGGCCGTTCTTGCCCTGCGCCTTGACCTGGTACATGGCGATGTCGGCGTGACGCAGCAGTTCTTCGATCGAGTCGCCGTCGCTCGGGTAGACCGCAATACCGATCGAGGCGGAGATGTGCACAACGTGTCCATCCAGGTCGAACGGCTGCTGCAGCACTTCCTGGAATTTGTCGGCGATGGCTTTGGCGTCGGCGCGGTCGCGCAGCTCCGGCAGCACGATGGTGAATTCGTCGCCGCTGTGGCGTGCCAGGGTGTCGCCCTTGCGCAGGCATTCCTTCAGGCGCCGTGCGGCTTGCTGCAGCAGCTCGTCGCCCTTGACGTGGCCCAGCGTGTCGTTGACCAGCTTGAAGCGATCGAGGTCGATGAACATCACGGCCAGCTCGGCGAGCTTGCGCTTGGCCTGGATCACGGCCAGGCCCAAACGGTCCTTGAACAGGATGCGGTTCGGCAGGTCGGTCAGGATGTCGTGGTAAGCCTGGTAGGAGATCATCTCCTCGGCGCGCTTGCGGTCGGTGATGTCGCGCGCCACGCCGTAGGTGCCGAAAAATTCGTGCTTGGCCACTTCCTCGCCCGGCACGTGCATGCCGATCGCGTTGAGCGAGATCGTCATCAGGGTGTTGTTGAAGGTGCGGTCGCCGGCGGCGCTGTTATTGCACTTCAGGCGCAGCTCCACATTGCGCGAGGCGCGTTCGTCGACACGGCGCTCGTTGAACACATAGCGTGCTCGTTCCTGGTCTTCGTCGTGCACCAGCACCGAGTAGTGGCGGCCGATCAGCTCTTCGCGCGAATAGCCCAGCAGCTGGTAGGCGCGGTCGTTGACGAAGGTGAAGCAGCCTTCGTGGTTCAGGGTGTAGATGATGTCGGGCGAGCTGTCCACCAGGTAGCGGTACATCTTTTCCGAGTTTTCCAGGCGCTGGGCGATGCGCGTGTTCTCCACCGCCAGGCGGCGCTTTTGCAGCGCATTCTCCACGGTCTTGAGCAGCTCGGGCGGGTTATAAGGCTTGCGCAGGTAGTCGTAGGCGCCGCGCTTCAGGGCGCCGATGGCGGCTTCGATGCCGGCTTCGCCGCTCATCACGATCACGTCGCAGTCGATCTCGCGCGCGTTCACGAAATCCATGATGTCGTGGCCGCTCATGTCGGGCAGGCGCAGGTCGAGCAGCAGCAGGTCGAAGCGCTGGCGATTCAGTGCGGCCAGTGCTTCGGCGCCATTGGTGGCGGTGACCAGCTGGTAGCTGTCCTGCACGCGCAGCAGTTCGTACAAAGAGGATAGGAGTCGCGGTTCATCGTCTACCAGCAGCAAACGTGGCTGGAATTCCGGTGCCGGGGGCTGGGGCGTCGGGATGATCGGGTTCATGCGGGCCTTATACGGAATCCACCACGCCGCGCGCCGGCAGCGCCGCGAGCTGGCTGGTGCTGCCGCGTGCCGGCAGCAGGAGTTCGAACGATGTGCCGTGAGCACCGCTGCGGCAGCTGATCATGCCGTTCAGTTTTTTGACCAGGCTATGTACGATCGACAGGCCCAGGCCATGGTGCTTGCCTTCCTTGCTGCTCTTCACGGCGGTAAACAAATTGGCCAGCACTTCCTGCGACAGGCCGGGACCGGCGTCGCTGACCACCAGCTCCACATACAGCCGGCGTTCGCGGTTGACCAGCCCGCGGTTGGCGATCTCGATGCGGCCGCCGCCCGGCTGGGCTTCGATCGCGTTCTTGACCAGGTTGACCAGGATTTGCTTGAGCAGGTCGGCGTCGCCGTCGACCTCCTGCGGACCGTCCTGCATGCGCGTGAGCACCTGTACCGAGGCAGGCAGGAAGTCGGTGGCGCGGAACAGGCGCAGCACATCTTCCACCACGCGCGCCACGTTCGTCACGCTGCTGGCGTCCGATGGCTGCAGGTCGGCCAGGCTGTTGATCAGGTGGCCGACGCGGTCGATCTCTTCGTTCAGGATCGACATTTCGGACACCACCGGTTCGCGCCGCGCCAGCTTGGCGTCCAGCACCGACAGGTAGTTCTTGATGATCGACAGGGGGTTGTTCACCTCGTGCACCACACGGCGCGAGGCTTCGCGGTATTCCTCGGCGACGTGCGCCACCTGGCGGCGCGCGTGGCCGCGTTCGGACAGCGCGGTTTCCAATGCATTGGCGGCCTGGCTGCTGAAGGCTTGCAGGAAGCGTTCTTTCTTTTGCACCAGCGGCAGCTGCCAGGCCGGTACGCCGCCTACGATCATGCCCAGGCAGCGCTGGCCGGCCACCAGGGGCAGGCACACCAGCGCTTCGCTGCCGACGATGCGGAACAGCTGTTCTTCGGCGATGCCTACGTTGCCAGCGACGCGCGCGGCGAAGGCCAACTGGCGGTTATTGGCGGCATCGGCCAGCAGGCCCGGTTTATTCAGTGGCACGGTGTATTCGGACAGGCGCTGCTGGGCCTCGCCGCTGCCTGCGCCTTGCAGTGCGTGGCCGGTGGGGCTCTCCAGCAGGATCACCGTGGTTTCAAGGTCGAACAGGATGCGCGCGGAACGGGTCATGGCGTCCAGCATGCCGCCTTCGCCTTGCTGGCGCGCGAAGCTCTGGCCCATCTCCTGCACCAGTACCATATTGCGCACTTCTTCGGAGAGGCGGGCCTGCACCGGGTCAACCGGAGCTGGCGGCGCGGCGGGCGGCGCCGGCACGTCGTCGGCGCCGGCCAGGTCGATGCCCAGCGCTTCGGCAGCGCGCGCCACCTGGCGGGCGGCCGATTTGACGAAGGCATCGAGCTTGTCTTCTTCGATGCCGCACAACGCGGCCGCTTCAACGGCGCCCTGCGGCGTTTCGGCGTGGTAGCACAGCTGGTGCGCCAGGCGCACGATGCGGATCAATGGATGCGCCGCTTCCAGGCGCGGCACCGGCTCGTGGTGGTACAGCACCGAGTCGGCCAGGAAGGAGTCGAGGTTCCAGCGCTCGATCAGCCAGGCGCCCGCTTCGGCGTGGGTGATTTCCAGCGTGCGCTGCTCCACTGCGCACAGCTCTTCGTCGTCGCGCGCGGTGAAGTTGTAGGCGTATTCTTTAGGCGCGGTCGCGAGCAACGCAAGGCGGCCGACGTTGTGCAGCAGGCCGGCCAGGTAGGCTTCTTCCACATGCGGGTAGTCGATCACGCGCGCGATGTCGCGGGCGATGACGGCGGTGGTCAGCGAGCCCTTCCAGAAGGCGCGCAGATCGGTGCTGCCGCTATGGGGGAAGTTGTTGAAGGTCTGGAATACCGACTCGGAGATCACCAGGGTCTTGATCATGTCGGTGCCGAGGGAAACCAGGGCTTGCTCCAATCCCACCGTCCGGTTGTGGCGCTGGTAGGCCGAGCTGTTTGCCACAGCGAGGATCTTGCTGGCCATCCCGGCATCCTTGGCGATTAAAGCGGCCAACTCCGGCATGCCGGCGTCATCGGCTTGCAGGAGCTCAATCAGCTTGATCAGGATCTGCGGCATGGCTGGAAGCCGCGCGATCAGCAAGCGATTGCGGATGTCTTGGTCGGGGTGTTGCATTAGGCTCTATTCCTGCTTGCAATCCACTGGCAAATTGGCATAAATATACTATAACTTAGCAGCAATACAAATTTCTGACGGCAATAAGTTGCATTTGTGTAGAAAGAACTACACTATTGGTATCCATTTACTCTGTACCAACAATATTTTCAAATAGGCACTATCTTGCGCCGTAGCACGCGCGCCGTCAACCATAGGCCGAGGGCAGTCATCGTCAGCGTCAATTGGCCGCAGGCCAGCCAAAGTAGCGAGTGGGAAGCCAGCGGTGCGAGGACGCCGGCGACCAGGGCGCCCAGCAGCGTGGTGGCGAACGATTGCACCGAAGCGACCGTGCCGCGGATGTGCGGGAACAGGTCCAGCGCGAGCAGGGTGGCGGCGGGTGCCGCCAGCGACATGCCGAAGGTGTAGAAGAACAGCGGCAGCACGCTCCACGGCAGCGCAGGGGCGGCCAGCAGATGGTAGGCCACGTTGACAGTGGCGGCGGTGATCAGGAAGCAGAAGCCGAAAGCAATCTGGCGCGAGAAGCTTGTCTTGCCGGCGATGCGGTTGGCGGCCAGCGCGCCAAGGAAGATGCCGGAAACGGCCGGCACGAACATCCACGCGAATTGCTCGGGGCCCAGGTGCAGCTGGGTGGGCAGCACTACCGGTGCGGCCGTGATGTAGAGGAACAGGCCGGCGAAGTTGAAGGCCACCACGCCTGTCTTCAAATGGAATAGCGGCGAGGACAGGATGGATTTGTAGTTGCGCCACAGGTAGCGCGGGTTGAAAGGCTGTCGCTTGTCGCGCGGCAGCGTGTCGGGCAGGCGGCGGTAGCAGACGATGAACAGGCCCACCGTATACCCGGCCAGCGCGAGGAAGATGGTGCGCCAGTCCGAGTACTTGACGATGAAGCCGCCCAGCACGGGCGCTATGGCGGGCGCGATGGAGAAGATCATCGTCACCATGGACAGCAGTCTTGCGGCGGCGGCATCGGCGTACAGGTCGCGGATGATGGCGCGCCCCACGACGACGCCGGCGCCGGCCGACACGCCCTGCAGCACGCGGAAGAACCACAGGTATTGCACCGAATGCGCGGCGGCGCAGCCTACGGTGCCTAGGAGGAAAGCTACCAGCGAGACCAGGATCACATTGCGCCGGCCGAATGCATCGGACAGCGCGCCATGCCAAAGCACCATGCCGGCGAAGGCCAGCATGTAGGCGGTCAAGGATTGCTGGACTTCGATCGGCGTCGCGTGCAGCGTTGCCTGGATATTGGGGAAGGCGGGGAGGTAGGCGTCAATCGAGAAGGGACCCAGCATCGACAGGCTGGCAAGCACCGCCGCCAGCGCCCCGGGCCCCAGCGGTTTCCGGTGCGGCGCCTCTGGCTCAGGAATATTGGAGGGGGGGTCGGGCGGAAGCGGAGGAGTAGGCGTAGAAAGCATCCGGCGATTTTACGCCGATCCCGCGCCACTTGCTCACGACAAATGTCCACCTTGGGGTCAGGAACAGAAGTGGACATTTTCGGAGGAAATGTCCACTTTGGTTCCTGACCCCAAGGTGGACATTTGGCGGGCCAGCGGCGGCGGTTACTCGGCTGCGTCGCCTTGCGGCTTGCGGTTGAAGCCGGCCACCATGTCGAAGCGGAACAGGCGGCACTCGAGCGCGCCGTTGAAGAACGGGGTCTTGCGCGATTCTTTCAGGCGCAGCAATTTCGGCAGGCCCAGGTCGGCGGTGAACAGGTAGGCGGTCCAGCCGGAGAAGCGCTGCTTCAGCGTGGTCGAGAAGGCGCTGTAGAAGCTGCGCGCCAGTTCGTCTTCTTCCAGGCTGGCGTCGCCGCGCACACCGATACGCTCACCGTACGGCGGGTTGGTCAGCAGGATGCCCGGCTCTTTGGTCGGCGCCTGCACTTGCTGGGCTTCGATCTGCTTGAGCGGTACTTCGAACATGATGCCGGCGCTGCGCAGGTTGTGGCGCGCCATCGCGACCATATCGCCGGAAATGTCGGAGCCGAAAATCGTCGGTTCGGTCGGCAGCGGATTCGGTTTGAAGTCGGTCTTCATTTTGTTCCACGGCTCGGGATCGAAGTCGTGGAATTTCTCGAAGGCGAAGCGGCGGCGGGCGCCGGGCGGGATGCCCTGCACCATCTGCGCGGCTTCGCACAGGATGGTGCCGGAGCCGCACATCGGGTCGAACAGCGGCATGCCTGGCTTCCAGCCGGAGACGCGCAGCAGGCCGGCGGCCAGGTTTTCGCGCAGCGGCGCGTCGCCGGTCTCTTCACGCCAGCCGCGCTTGAACAGCGCTTCGCCGGAGGTGTCGAGGTAGACCATGAACTGGCGCTGGTCGAGGAAGCCGAAGATGCGCATGTCGGGGTCGCGCGTGTTGACCGACGGGCGCTTGCCGTACATGTCGCGGAAGCGGTCGCAGACGGCGTCCTTGATTTTCAGCGTGGTGAATTCCAGCGATTTCAACGGCGACTTGATGGCGGTGACGTCGACGCGGATGGTGTGATGGATGCCGAACCATTCTTCCCATGCCTGGCCGAGGACCAGGTCGTAGATGTCGTTTTCGTTCTGGTAGTGGCAGACGCCCATGCGCATCAGCACGCGCGAGGCGATGCGGGAGTGCAGGTTGATGCGGTAGGCGTCGTACAGGTCGCCGGAGGCGTGGACGCCGCCGGGGACTTGGTTGTGCACCTTGAGCGTTGGGCTCATGGCGGCGATTTCAGTGAGTTCTTCCGCCAGGGCGGCTTCCAGGCCGCGCGGGCATGGGCAGAAATAAGATGGCATTTTTGGGGGACCCTTTATCCGTTGTTTGATCAAAAACCGGTAATGCGGTGTCTGACCCGCAGGGTCAGACACCGGGTATGCCGAAGCCAGAGGCCGCAGCGCAGACAGTGTCTGACCCTGCGGGTCTGACACTGGTTTACCGGTTTCAGAAAGGCTTGACGACGACCAGTATGACGATCGCCAGCAACATCAGCACCGGCACTTCATTGAACCACCGGTAGAACACATGTCCGCGGGTGTTTGCGCCGCGTTCAAATTTTTTCAGCAGCGAGCCGCATGCGTGGTGGTAGCCCATTACCAGGAACACTACGAACAGCTTGGCATGCAGCCAGCCCGGCATCTTCGCGCCGTATTGCAGCACCGCCAGCCAGATCCCGAACACCACCGCCGGCAGCGCCAGCATGGTGGTGAAACGGTACAGCTTGCGCGCCATCGTCAGCAGCCGCTCGGTCGCCGGTCCCGGCTTTTCCATCGCCAGGTTGACGAAGATGCGCGGCAAGTAGAACAGGCCGGACATCCAGGAGACGATAAAGACGATATGCAGCGCTTTAATCCAGAGCATTCAGATTACTTTCTAATCTCACCGTGGCCGAACACCACGTATTTAAGGGAAGTCAGCCCTTCCAGGCCAACCGGGCCACGTGCGTGCAGCTTGTCGTTGGAGATGCCGATCTCCGCGCCCAGGCCGTATTCGAAACCGTCGGCAAAGCGCGTGGAGGCGTTGATCATCACCGAGGCGGAATCGACTTCGCGCAGGAAGCGCATCGCGGCCGAGTAATCCTCGGTGACGATCGCTTCGGTGTGCTTGGACGACCAGGTGTTGCAATGCTCGATTGCGGCATCAAGGCCGTCGACCACGCGCACGGCGAGGATAGGCGCCAGGTATTCGGTGGCCCAGTCTTCCTCGGTGGCGTGCGCCAGGTGCGGGTAGCTGGCTGCGGCCAGGATGACGTGCGCTTCGGCGTCGGCACGCAGTTCGACCGATTCGGTCAGGTAGCGCGCGGCCAGTTGCGGCAGGACCTCTGCGGCGACGGCGCGCGAAACGAGCAGCGTTTCCATGGTGTTGCAGGTGCCGTAGCGGTGGCATTTGGCGTTGAAGCCGATGTCCAGCGCCTTGGCCATATCGGCCTTGGCGTCGATATAGACGTGGCAGATGCCGTCCAGATGCTTGATCATCGGCACGGTGGCTTCTTCCATTAGGCGCGCGATCAGGCCTTTGCCGCCGCGCGGCACGATCACGTCCACGTATTGCGGCATGGTGATCAGGGCGCCCACGGCGGCGCGGTCGGTGGTGTCGACTACCTGCACGCCGTCAGCCGGCAGGCCGGCGCCTTGCAAGCCTTCGGCCACCAGCTTGGCCAGCGCGCGGTTGCAGTGGATGGCTTCCGAGCCGCCGCGCAGGATGGTGGCGTTGCCGCTCTTGATGCACAGGCCGGCCGCGTCCACGGTCACATTCGGGCGGGCTTCGTAGATGATGCCGATCACGCCCAGCGGCACGCGCATCTGGCCGACCTGGATGCCGGACGGGCGGATTTTCACGTTCGAGATTTCGCCCACCGGGTCCGGCAGGGATACGATCTGGCGCAGGCCTTCCACCATGGTGGCGATGGCCTTGTCGGTCAGGGCCAGGCGGTCCAGCATGGCGGGCGCCAGGCCCGCGGCGCGTGCGGCGGCCAGGTCTTGCTCATTGGCGGCGCGCAGGGCCGGCGCTTCGCGCTCGATGGCGGCGGCGATCAATTCCAGTGCGCGGTTGCGGGTCGCGCTGTCGGCGCGCGCCATGCCGCGCGATGCGGCGCGGGCGCGGCGCCCGATATCTTCCATATACTGCTTGATGTCCATATTCTTTAACCTCGTGCGACCTTCAACGCAAGCTGCAGCATGGCGTCCCACTGGTCGCCGGCGAACGCCTTGGCGCGCAAGCCCTTGACCATGCGGTCGACCTGGGCGGCCTGCTGCATCGCCGCCTCCAGGGTGGGCAGCGAGATGCGGCGCAGCGCCGGCTCCATCAGCCGTTCGCGCGGGCCCCAGATGCGGTATTCCTTCAGGAGCGCCGGCAGCGGACGGCCCTGGGCCATGCCTGCCTTTAATTTTAGCAGCGTGCGGATTTCTTCGGAGACGGCCCACAAAACCAGCGGCAGCGCTTCGCCCTCGCCCTTCAAGCCCTCCAGCATGCGGATCAGGCGCGCGGTGTCGCCGGAGAGCATGGCTTCGGACAGCTTGAAGACGTCGTAGCGCGCCACATTGAGCACGGCGTCCTGCACCTGCTCGTGGGCCAGCTTGCCCGGCTCGTGCAGCAAGCCGAGTTTCTGGATTTCCTGGTGTGCCGCCAGCAGGTTGCCTTCGACGCGGTCGGCGATGAAGTCAAGGCTGGCACGCTCCGCGCTCTGCCCTTGTGCGGCGAGACGGTTCGCAATCCATCCCGGCAGCGCGTTGCGCTCGATGTTCGGGATGTCGATGTACACGGCGGCCTGCTGCAAGGCCGCCACCCACGCCGCCTTCTGCGTCTGCCAGTCAAGCTTGGGCAGGGTAATCAGCGTGAGGTTGTCGGGGGAGAGATCTTTGGCGTAAGCCTGCAGGGCGGCGCCGCCATCCTTGCCCGGCTTGCCGGACGGGATGCGCAGCTCGATCAGCTTCTTGTCGCCGAACAGGCTCATGGCCTGGTTGGCGGCGAGCAGCTCGCCCCATTTGAAACTGCGTTCGACGGTGAGCACGTCGCGTTCGGAGTAGCCCTGCGCGCGCGCAGCGCGGCGGATCTTGTCGGCCGCCTCCAGCGCCAGCAAGTGCTCGTCGCTGGTGATCACATAGAGAGGGGCCAGCGTCTTGGCAACGTGGCCGTCCAGGGCGTCGGCGCGCAACTGCATGGCGGCCTCTTAGCGCGTGGTGTCAGGCGCAACCAGCACGCCAGGCAGCACGCCCGATGGAACCGGGGCCGGCGCCGGTGCGCCAGGTTTGATGGCGGCGATGCGGCGCATCATTTGCTGCACCAGGTCGGTCTGCATATCCTTGTACAGCAAGGCTTCTTCCTGCTCTTTCGCCAGCAACTGGGTTTCGTTGAAGGTGATCGGGCGGCCCAGGGTGATCTGGGTCGGCGCCAGCAGCTCGTTGCCGGCCTTGTCGGTCACGCGGAACAGGATGTTGTAGCTCAGGAGGTATTCACGCACGCGGCCATTGCTGTTCAGGGACAGGATGGTCTTGCTGCGGGTCTTTTCCGGATTGCTCAGCACTTCGATCACGCCGTCCGCTTCCTTGGCGGTGGCGGCGACCGCGGTGTGGCCGTTGGCGCGGATATTGCGCTTGAGGTCAATCGCCAGCGGCGACGACTCCGGCAAGCCCACGTACAGAGCGTCGAAAGGCAGCGTGTAATTGCCGCCCGAGCCGCGCAGGTGGAAGCCGCAGCCGGTGGCCAATACGGCCACGCCCAGGGCGGCAGCCGCCAGCATGGCGCGACGCACCGCGCCGCGGGAGAACAGAGTCGTCGTCATCTTTACCTTACACCACAATGTTAACCAGTTTGCCCGGTACCACGATGACCTTCTTCGGCGTGCCTTCGAGGAACTTCTGCACGCTTTCCTCGGCCAGCGCGGCGGCTTCGATGGCGGCCTTGTCGGCAGCCTTCGGCACCTTGACGGAGCCGCGCAGCTTGCCGTTCACCTGGATCATCATTTCGATCTCGGACTGCTCCAGCGCGGCCGGGTCGACTTGCGGCCAGGCTGCGTCGAGAATGTCGCCAGCATAGCCCATCTCCTGCCACAGCACGTGGGTGATGTGCGGGGCGACTGGGTTCAGCAGGCGCAGGAAGATCGCATAACCTTCGGACAGCACGGCTGCTTCCACGCCTTTCGCCGATTCCAGGGTGTTCAGCATCTTCATGCAGGCCGATACCACGGTGTTGTACTGGATGCGCTTGATGTCGTAGTCGGCTTGCTGCAGCACCTTGTGCACTTCGCGGCGCAGCGCCTTGCCGTCGTCGGTGGCGGCAACGGCGGCCAGCGGCGAGCCGGCGGCGCGGATCGCGTCGCGCTGGGCAAAGCCGAAGTTCCACACGCGCTTCAGGTAGCGATTGGCGCCTTCCACGCCGGAGCCGGACCATTCCAGGGTTTGCTCTGGCGGCGAAGCGAACATGGTGAACAGGCGCGCGGTGTCGGCGCCGTACTGCTCGATCTGCACTTGCGGGTCAATGCCGTTGTTCTTGGACTTGGACATTTTCTCGATGCCGCCCAGGTTCACCGGTTGGCCGTCGGCCTTCAGCACGGCCGATACAGGGCGGCCGCGGTCGTCGGTGGTCAGGGTCACGTCGTCCGGATTGAACCAGTGCTTCTTGCCGGAGGCTTCTTCGCGGTAGTAGGTCTCGTTCAGCACCATGCCCTGGGTCAGCAGGTTGGTGAACGGTTCGTCGAACTTCACCAGGCCGAAGTCGCGCATCACCTTGGTCCAGAAGCGGGCGTACAGCAAGTGCAGCACGGCGTGCTCGATGCCGCCGATGTACTGGTCCATCGGCATCCAGTAGTCGTTGCGTTCATCGATCATCGCCTTGTCGGAACCTGGCGAGGTATAGCGCATGTAGTACCAGCACGAGTCGACGAAGGTGTCCATGGTGTCGGTTTCGCGGCGCGCCGGCTTGCCGCATTTCGGGCAGTCGCACTTCAGGAAAGCTTCATGCTTGTTCAGCGGGTTGCCGGTGCCGTCCGGTACGCAGTCTTCCGGCAGTACGACAGGCAGGTCCTTTTCAGGAACCGGCACGCTGCCGCAGCTGTCGCAGTGGATCATCGGGATCGGGGTGCCCCAGTAGCGCTGGCGCGAAATGCCCCAGTCGCGCAGGCGGAAGGTGGTCTTCTTCTCGCCCAGGCCTTGTGCGGCCAGGTCGGCGGCGATGGCTTCCAGCGCTTCGCTGTAGCGCAGGCCGTCGTACTTGCCGGAGTTGGTGACCACGGAGACGGCCTTGTCGCCGTACCATTCCTGCCATGCTTCGTCGCTGTAGGCCTGGCCTTCGGCAGCGATCACTTGCTTGATCGGCAGGTTGTATTTCTTGGCGAAGGCGAAGTCGCGCTCATCGTGCGCAGGCACGCCCATCACGGCGCCGTCGCCGTAGGTCATGAGGACGTAGTTGCCGATCCAGACTTCGACTTGGGCGCCGGTCAGCGGATGGGTGACGAACAGGCCGGTCGGCATGCCCTTCTTCTCCATCGTCGCCATGTCGGCTTCGATCACGGAGCCCATCTTGCATTCGGCGATGAAGGCTTGCAGTTCAGGCTTGTCTTGCGCGGCGTGGGCGGCCAGCGGGTGCTCGGCTGCCACGGCGCAGAAGGTCACGCCCATCACGGTGTCTGGGCGGGTCGTGAACACGAACAGCTTGCCGTCATTGATCAACTGGCCGTCGTTGCCCTTGATCTGGTGCGGGAAGGCGAAGCGCACGCCGGTCGATTTGCCGATCCAGTTCGACTGCATGATGCGCACGCGCTCAGGCCAGCCTGGCAGTTTGTTGTCGACGTAGTCCAGCAGCTCGTCGGCGTAGTCGGTGATGCGCACGTAATACATCGGGATTTCGCGCTTTTCGATCAGCGCGCCCGAACGCCAGCCGCGGCCGTCGACCACCTGCTCGTTCGCCAGCACGGTCTGGTCGACCGGGTCCCAGTTCACGGTGCCGGTTTTCTGGTAGATGATGCCTTTTTCCAGCATCTTCAGGAACATCCACTGGTTCCACTTGTAGTATTCAGGCTTGCAGGCGGCCATCTCGCGCGACCAGTCGATCGCCAGGCCCATCGACTGCATCTGCTCTTTCATGTGGTCGATGTTGGAGTAGGTCCATTTGGCCGGCGGCACGTTGTTGGCCATCGCCGCGTTTTCGGCTGGCATGCCGAAGGCGTCCCAGCCCATCGGCATCAGCACGTTGTAGCCGTTCATCCGCAGGTAGCGGTACATCACGTCATTGATCGTATAGTTGCGCACGTGGCCCATGTGCAGCTTGCCCGAAGGGTAAGGCAGCATCGAGCAAGCGTAATACTTGCCTTTTGGGAAACGCGGGTCGTTCTCGACGGCTTTGTAGGCGTCGATCGCCTTCCAGTGCGATTGGGCGGCTTTTTCGACTTCTGCTGGACTATATTTTTCTTGCATGATGTGGCGCACTAAAATAGATGGGATATGAACCCTTCATTATAACAATGCATTGGTGCGGCGCGTCAGAATGAGATATCAGGAATTTCCGCCTCCTGCGGGGCTGGCTGGGCTGGTGGACTGCCTTTGGCTGTCCGAGGCTGCTGCCGCCCCTGCTGCGGCTGCGGTCTCGAAACGCGTGCTGCCCGATAATTGCACCGATATCTTATGGCAGGACAGCGGGGACGCCTTCTTTGTCGGCATGATGAGCACCTGGTTTGATGTGCCGGCTTCCCGCCAAGTGCGGACGGTGGCGGTGCGCTTCCGGCCGGGGGCGGCCAGCTTGTTCCTGGGGCCGGTGCCCTTGGCGGGCCTGGTCGATACGCGGGCCGATCTCGATCTGCTGTGGGGGCGTTCCGTCGCCGAGCGCCTGGGTGATGCACTGTGGTCGGTCGCGCGCAATGATGCGGAACGCCTGGCGCTGCTGACCGAGGCCCTTTACGCCCGCCTCTCCCTTGCTGCGCCGGGCGCCCGCGCCGCAAGCGCGCTTGCCTCCCGCGTGGAGCATGATGCCGCAGCGGCAGCTGCCCGTCTTACCTCAGCCGCGCCAGCGGGCCAGCTCCTGGCTTTGCGCGCAGTGGCCGAGCTCGAAGCAAGCGACGGCGCACTGCGCGTTGAAACGCTGGCCGACAAGCTTGGCGTTTCTCGCCAATACCTGGCCGCCCAGTTCCGCGACCATGTCGGCTTGTCACCCAAGCTGTTCGCCCGCATCTGCCGATTCCGCAGCGCCCGCGCCGCCGCGCTCGCCACCGCGCCCTGCGACGCCGCCCCGCACGACCACGACTGGGCCACGCTCGCCCTCGACAGCGGCTACTTCGACCAATCCCACCTGATCCGCGACTTCCAGGACTTCACCGGCGCCTCCCCCGACGTCCATATGAACAAGCGGTGACGCTCCCCACCCTGTCGCGAGAAAGTGCGATTTTCAGGCCAATTCAGGGCAAAAATCGCACTTTCTCGCGCCGGAGGTAAACATGGAACCCAATGTGTGTATAGCCATTTCAAGCAAAACACTGCGCGCCATCTTCGACTACCAGGAGGAGCAAGAATGGGCGCTCGATCCCGCCAGCCTGGCTGAGTTCGCCATTCACGACTGGCTAGAGCGCCAACGCGAGGCCGCCAAACCGCAAGGCCAGCGCGGCTATTTCTGGAAGAAGCTATTCCTGCCTGATGGCACGCGGCTGCGCGTCTCCAACCACAGCACCACACGCTACGCCGCCATTGTTGGCGACGATCTCGTCTACGAAAGCATGACCATGTCGCCGAACCGGTTTGTGCAATCAACCCTGGGCTCCGCGCGCAACGCCTGGAATGTGGTCTATGTTCAGATGCCGGGGCAACGCGAATGGAAGATGGCCTTCCGCATGCGCTGCGAGCAAGAAGCCGAGGCGCGCCGCAAAGCCAGTCGAGTAACGCCGCCCAAACCTGTCGAACCGCCTGCGCCAGCGGCCAGCTCGGAGCTGCCGCCACGCTCGCTGCCGGACGGCCCCTTGCTCGCGCCGAAACTCAGGCCCGGCGCCGAAGAACGCCGCCTCAGCTACCGCCGGGCGGAAGACCTGCTGCTCGACTAGTTTCCATTTTTCCAATCGCGGGGGCGAACCGCGTGGCAAGATGCAGCCATTGAATACCAACCAAGAGGAGAACATCATGATCAAAGGCCTGCGCACCGCCATCTACCCTACCCCCGACCTGGAGGCCGGCAAGGAGTGGTACAGCAAAGTTTTCCAGACCAAGCCCTACTTCGACCAGCCCTTCTACGTCGGCTTTGAAATCGGCGGATTCGAGCTCGGCCTGGTGCCCGATGGCAAACCCGTCAAGCATGGCGTCCAGGCTTACTGGGGCGTGGAAGACATCGCCAAAGAAGTCAAACGCATCGTCAAGCTGGGAGCAAGCACTCACTCTGACATCCAGGAAGTAGGCGAAGGCATCAAGGTCGCCGAACTGGCCGATCCCTTCGGCAACCTGCTCGGCCTGATTGAGAACCCGCATTTCGACTTGTCCAGGGTCGCGTGATACCATGCACCCCCTATGGCCAAACGCAATAACAAATCTATCCTGATCAAGACGCCCGACCAGGTCGAGCTGGCCCGCGTGGCCGGCCAACTGGCGGCTGACGTGCTGACCTTCATCGCGCCGCACGTCAAGCCGGGCGTCTCCACCGCGCAGCTGGACCAGCTGTGCAACGACTACATCGTCAACACCCAGAAAGTCATCCCGGCCAATGTCGGCTATGGCGGCTTCACCGGCACCGTATGCACCTCGGTCAACGAGGTGGTCTGCCACGGCATTCCGACGCCGAAGAAGGTGCTGAAGGACGGCGACATCATCAACATCGACGTCGCCGTTATTAAAGACGAATGGTTTGGCGACACCAGCCGCATGTACTACGTCGGCACTCCGTCCAAGGCAGCGCAAAAATTATGCGAAGTGACGTATGACGCCATGTGGGCCGGCATCCGTGCGGTCAAGCCGGGTAAGCGCCTCGGCGACGTTGGCCACGCGATCCAGAAACTGGCCGAAGCGGCGGGCTACAGCGTGGTGCGCGATTATTGCGGGCATGGCATTGGCATGGTGTACCACGAAGACCCACAGGTCCTGCACTACGGCCGTCCGGATACCGGGCTGCTGCTGGAGCCTGGTATGGTTTTCACGATTGAGCCGATGATCAACGCCGGCAAGCATGCCACGCGCGCGCTGCCGGATGGGTGGACGGTGGTGACGGCCGATCGCTCGCTGTCGGCGCAGTGGGAGCATATGGTGGCGGTTACGGAGACGGGCTTCGACGTGTTGACTTTAGCGCCGGGCGAGCAAACCCGGTAACCCAGTGTCTGACCCGCAGGGTCAGACACTGATACGCGACGGCCGCAGGCCAAGGTGTCTGACCCTGCGGGTCAGACACCGGTTCACCGGTTTAGCGCAACGTCAGTTTCAACGCCGGCTTCTCGCCGTAATCCTCGTAGCGCTCATTGATCCCGCCCACGCAGAAGGAAATCTCCTCCAGCAAATCAGCCGGCATCTTCTTGGAATCGGTAATGACAAGCTCCAGCACCTCATTCGGCTTGAGCCTGAAGCGCGTCATATTCTCGTCATCGCGCAGGTAGGAAAGGCAATCGACCCAGGCATCAATGGTCGCGCCATAACCAGAAGGGAATCCAAGTTCCGCCTGGCACGTCGCATGGAAAGCAGCTTCATCGCCGATCGCGGCGCCGTTCAAAGTGGCAGTAGCCATTATTTCTTTTCCTTCGGATCGGTGACAAACCCAATGCGGGTCAGGCCATGCGACTGTGCAGCCGCCATCACCTGCGCCACCACTTCATAGCGGGTATCCTTATCCGCCCGCAGCTGCAAATCCGGCTGCTGCGGCAAAGCCGCCGCCTCGCTCAGGCGCTGCTCCAGCTCGCCCGCCTGCAAGGCATCGTTATTCCAATAAACCGTACCAGCGGCATCGATCGCCAGCGACACAGCCTCCTGCTCCTGTTGCAAGGCCTTGGCCTGCGCCTTCGGCAACTCCAGCTGCACCGCGTTGGTAAACATCGGCGCGCTGATGATGAAGATCACCAAAAGCACCAGCATCACATCCACCATCGGCGTGACATTGATGTCCGCCATGGATTCCTTCTGCCGGTGATGGTTGAAGGAGCCGAAAGCCATAAGCCTTAGTCCCTGGTCAGGTAAGCGTGCAAGTCGTGCGCGAACGCGTCCAGTTCGGACAGCGTGATGCGATTGATGCGGTTAAAACCGTTATACGCCAGCACTGCCGGAATCGCCACGGTCAGGCCAACGCCGGTCATGATCAGCGCCTCGCCCACCGGGCCGGCTACCTTGTCGATCTGCACCGTGCCCTGCGCCGACACCGCCGCCAGCGCATGGTAGATGCCCCAAACGGTGCCCAGCAAGCCGACAAACGGCGCGGTCGAAGCGATCGACGCCAAGAGCGTCAGCCCTGACTCCAGCCGGGTAGTAGAAACGTGGATCGCATCGCGCAGCACGCGCGTCGCCTGCTCGCCGCGGCCCATCTCCGCCGCAATACTGCCAGCCTTGGCATGCGCCAGCTGGCCGGCGCCGGCATGCGCCACCGCCGCGAAAATACCTTCTTGGTCGCGCGCGCCCATCAGGGCCACGCCGTCCGCCACCGAAGGGGCATCCCAGAACGCCTGCACCGCCGGCGCCGCGCGCCGGATGCGCCACGACGACCAGCCCTTCCACAGGATGAAGAACCACGACGCCAGCGACATCGCCAGCAGCAGGTAAGCCACGGCGTGCGACAGCGCGTCGCCTCGCTGCCAATAGCTGGCGAAGGTAAAGTGCTCCATCAGCCCTTCAGGCCCAGCACGTCGTACATATCGTACAAGCCGGCCTTCTTGTCGGCCAGGAAGGCTGCCGCACGCAGCGAGCCGTTGGCATAGTGCTGGCGCGAAGAAGACTTGTGGCTGATCTCGATGCGCTCACCTTCGGTGGCAAACATCACGGTATGGTCGCCGATGATGTCGCCGCCGCGCACGGTGGCAAAGCCGATCGAGGAAGGATCGCGCGCACCGGTCACGCCTTCGCGTGCGAACACGCCGCACTCTTTCAGGTCGCGCCCCAGCGCATCGGCGATCACCTCGCCCATTTTCAACGCGGTGCCGGACGGCGCATCCACCTTGTGGCGGTGGTGCGCCTCGATGATCTCGATGTCGTAGCCGATGTCGAACTGCTTGGCCGCGAATTCCAGCAGCTTCAGGGTCACGTTCACGCCCACGCTCATATTCGGCGCGAACACGATGGCGGTCTTTTCAGCCGCAGCCGCGATGGCAGCCTTGCCCGCTTCGTCGAAGCCGGTGGTGCCGATCACCATCTTCACGCCATGCTCGGCGCAATAAGCCAGGTGGGCCAGGGTGCCTTCCGGTCGGGTGAAGTCGATCAGCACGTCGGCGCCGGCCAGGCCCGTCGCCAGGTCGGCCGAAATGGCCACGCCGGCTGGCTGGCCCATGAAGGCCGCCGCATCGCTACCCAGCGAAGGCGCACCCTCGCGGTCCAGCGCGCCCGACAGGCGCGCCTCTGGCGTCTTCTGCACCGCCTCGATCAGCATATGGCCCATGCGGCCGCTGGCGCCGGCGATGGCGATATTCAATTGCTTCATCACTTTTTCCTTAATTACTGCTTCTGGCCCGATTCCTGGCCGCCCGGCAGCGGGGACTTGCCCGACTTGACGCTGGCCTTGGCTTCTTCCGCCTCTTTGAAATCCTTGAGCGGGCCGGCGATGCGGGAGATGTATTCACGCTCGCTTGGCAGCTCCCCGCCTTCAAAGCGCTCCACTTTGTTGTCCTTGTCGAAGTAGACCACGACCGTGCTGGTGGTCAGCTCGCCGCTGCCCTTAGCCAGGCGGAACGGGTAATCCCAGCGCTGGCCATGGAAGGCGTCCGCCATCAATGGCGTACCGAGCAGGAACTTGACCTGGTCCTTCGTCATGCCGGCTTTGAGCTGGGCCAGCATCTCCTTGGAGACGAAATTGCCTTGCTGAATGTCAGGACGATAAGGCGAGAAGAACCACAGGAATTTCTGGACCTGGGTGATCTGCGTGGTCTGCGCGCCCTGCGCAGCCTCCACCGGAGCCACCGGCGCCGGCGCGCTGGCGCAGGCGGCCAGGAGGGCTGCAGCCAGCAGCGGGGTGCTTCGTTGCAAGAAAGACAGCGGGGTCAAACGCATATATGCATACCTCAATTCCGTGAGCAGAAGTGCCTAAAACGCTATATCATAAAGCACTTCCCGCAACTGACGTTAGCAAACATGAGTAACAGCCCTACCGACCTGAAGGCGTCCGGCCTGAAGGCTACCTTGCCGCGCCTGAAGATCCTCGACATTTTCCAGAGCAGCCCCGTGCGCCATTTGACGGCGGAAGACGTGTACAAGCTGCTGCTGGCGGAGAATATGGACGTCGGCCTCGCCACGGTGTACCGCGTGCTGACCCAGTTCGAACAAGCCGGCCTGCTCAATCGCAACCACTTCGAAAGCGGCAAGGCGATTTTCGAGCTCAACGAAGGTTCCCACCACGACCACCTGGTCTGCCTCGATTGCGGCCGCGTGGAAGAATTCGTTGACGAAGAAATTGAAAAGCGGCAACAAAGCATTGCCGCCGAGCGCGGCTTCAAGATCGCCGAGCATGCGCTGGCGATTTACGGCACCTGCACCAAGGCGCAGTGCCCGCATAAGCATTAAACCCGGAAATTCTGGGTCAGACCCAAGGGTCTGACCCAGGTTTACCGGGTTTAATGGTTGCTTAAAGCATTCGACAGCAAGCGCGAAGTAATATCCACAATCGGAATCACCCGCTCATACGCCATGCGGGTCGGTCCGATCACCCCCAGCGTCCCCACGATCTTGCCATTCGCTTCATAAGGCGCGGTCACCACGCTCATTTCTTCCATCGGCACAAGCTGCGACTCGCCGCCGATAAAAATCTGCACCCCCGACGCCTTGGACGACACATCCAGCAGCTGCATCAACCCCGTCTTCTGCTCGAACAAATCAAACATCGCCCGCAGCGAGCTCATATTCGACGACAAATCCGTCACCGACAGCAGGTTGCGCTCGCCCGCGATCACCATATCGTCAGCCGATTCCGCCATCGCCTGCGAGCCCGCTTCCACCGCCGCCTGCATCAAGCGCCCCATATCGTCGCGCAGCTGGCGCAGCTCATGCTGCAAGCGCCCACGCACATCCTCAAAGGACAGCCCGGAATAATGCTGGTTGATGAAATTGGCCGACTGCTGCAGCTGGGCCGGCGTGTAATCGACATCGGTCAGCAGGATGCGGTTTTGCACATCGCCCGAAGGCGCCACGATCACCAGCAGCACCCGTTTCTCGCCCAGGCGCAAAAACTCAATCTGCTGGAACACCGATTCATGGCGCGGCGCCAGCACCACCCCCGCGAACTGTGTCAGCGAAGACAGCATCTGCGCCGCATTGGCGATCAGCTTTTGCGGCTGCGGCGAAGCGGCCTGCAAGCGCGCCTGCACCGCGCTCTCATCGATATGCTGCACCGTGAGCAAGGTGTCAACGAAGATACGGTAACCGCGCGGCGTCGGCACCCGGCCGGCCGAGGTATGCGGGCTGGCCACATAGCCCTGCTCCTCCAGGTCGGCCATGATATTGCGGATGGTGGCGGGCGACAGCTCCAGTCCGGAAATCTTGGACAGGGCGCGCGAGCCGACCGGCTGGCCGTCGGCGATATACCGCTCCACCAGGGCTTTGAGCAGGGTTTGGGCACGAAGATCGAGTTGCATAAGCCTATTCTGCCAACTGTTGTTCCAGCCACGCAAGCAATTCATCAAGCGTAGCGCATACCGCGTCCGGTACCGGCGCCCCTGCGGGCAGCGCCTTGCCATGGCGGTTCATCCACACCGCCCGCATGCCGGCCGCCTGCGCCCCGGCCACGTCGAGCGCCAAGTCGTCGCCGACATAGACCGCATCCTGCGGCGCCACGCCCAGCGCATCGCACGCCGCCCGGAAAATCCCGGCATCCGGCTTGAGCGCACCGAAATGGGCCGCCGCCAGCGATACCTCGAAATGGTGGGCAAGCCCGATGACTTCAAGGTCGGCATTGCCATTGGAAATGGTGCCCAGCTGCACATGCTGGCGCAGCTTGAGCAAGCCCGGCAGCACATCGTCATACGGCGTGACCGCATTGCGCGCCGCGAAAAAGTGCGCCATCGCGCCCTCCACATGGGCAGCATCCTCGCCCGCCGCCGCAAACGCCGCCTGCAAGCTGGCACGCCGCAGCGACCCAAGGTCGACCAGCAGCTCGGGCTGGGCTGCCGCCAGTTCGGCACGGTGGGCGCGCAGCGCATCGATCGACCACTCCGAGGCCACTTTGGGCGCATGCGCCGCGAGCCAGGCGTGCAGCGTCAATTCCGCCTCGGCGATGACGGGCGCGATCGGCCACAGGGTATCGTCGAGGTCAAACAGGATGGCTTTGGGCTTCATGGCCGCATTGTACTCCGCCCGGTTGCAAGCTGTTACAAGGGAAAAGCTGGGCAAATCGGCTAAAGAAGTGGCAAATGCACTAAAATAGGCGCCGATTTGGTCAATCCGACGTGGAGAATGTGCAATGAAGAGTAAGTACCTGAATGCCGCTGCCGCGCTGCTGTGCGCCGCCGGCTTGGCAGCGTGTGGTGGCAAAGGCAACGGCAGTATCGCCCTGGGCGTCCAGGTGTTCGGCCTGGACCGCAGCGGCCTGGTGCTGCAAAACAATGGCGGCGACGACTTAACCGTATCCGGCACCGGCAATGTTTACTTCGCCACCCTGATGGCGCCCGACGACACCTACAACGTCACGATCAAGACCCTGCCGGACGGCGTCACCTGCACCCTGGCCAACAATAGCTCCAAGATCAACTACTACACCTATTTGCAAACCACGGCCAGCTGCGCCGCCGTGCCCTACGTCCTGGGTGGCAAGATCAACGGCCTGAATGGTAACGGCCTGGTGCTGACCAACGGCTCGCTGACCCTGGCGGTGCCGCAAGGCGCCAGCACTTGGGAATTCGCGACCAAGATCGGCAATGGCAGCATTTACGGCGTGACCGTGCTGGCGAACCCGACCCGCGTCGAAAACGGCGTCACCATCACGCAGAACTGCACGGTGACCAATGGCACCGGCAAAATGCCGCAGTTCAACTTACCAGATCCACAGGGTCGGGTTCTCGACATTGTCGTGAACTGCGTCAACTAATTTAGGAAAGCAGATGAAAGCACAACTCATTGGCGCGGCCCTGCTGGCCGCCACCCTGGCCGCCTGCGGCGGCAAAGCCAGTTTCGTCGTGGGCGGCCAGATTACCGGCCTGAGCAACCAAGGGCTGGTACTGCAACTGGATGGCGGCAACGACCTGACGGTGGCCTCCGGCGCCGCCACCTTCAGTTTCCCCAACACCATCAGCTACGGCACCGAGTACAACGTCACCATCAAGACCCAGCCTGACCACATGACCTGCGCCGTAGCCAACCCGACCGGTTCGGCTGGCCACACCACCAGCATCAACGTTGTGATCAACTGCGCGCAAAACTCCTACACACTGGGCGGCAGCGTGACCAACCTGACCACCGACGGCCTGGTGATCGTCAACGGCGCGAATGGCAGCCTGACTGTACTCAAGGGCGCCACCACCTTCACCATGGGCGGCACCATCCCTGTCGGCACCGCCTACGGCCTGTCCGTCCTGACCCAGCCGACCGGCCAGACCTGCACCATCACCAACGCTTCGGGTGTCATGGGCGACGCCAATCGCTCGAACGCCGCGATCAGCTGCGCCCCGTGATATAAGCAAGTGGAATGACTGGAATTCCAAAAATAAATTGGAACAATATGCCGCGACGCAGCATAATCAATCCCGTCTCCTCCACTTCTTAACAGAAATGGATTTAGCCCGCTCTCAAGCGGGCTTTTTTTTGCGCGTTAAACAGGCAGGTTGGCGAGGGCGACGTAGGATTCGACCGGCACCGCTTCCGGGCGGTCTTGCGGGTTGATGCCGGCGGCGACCAGCTGTTCCGGGGTGAACATGCCGGCCACGCAGTTGCGGATCACTTTGCGGCGCTGGGAGAAGGCTTTCTGCACCACGGCTTCCAGGCGGGCCTGGTCGCATGGCAGTGGATTTTCAATCGGGACCATGCGCACGATGGCCGAATCGACTTTCGGCGGCGGGTCGAAGGCGTCCGGCGGCACGATGAACAGCAGCGCCATGCGGTAGCGCCATTGCAGCATCACGGACAGGCGGCTGTAGGCCTTGGTGCCAGGTTCGGCCACCATGCGCTCAACCACTTCCTTTTGCAGCATGAAGTGCTGGTCTTGCACGACGGGCGCGAATTCGGCCAGGTGGAACAGCAGCGGCGAGGAAATGTTGTACGGCAGGTTGCCCACCACGCGCAGCTTTTTCCCTTCCGGTACCGGGATGTAGCCGAAGTCGAACTTCAGCGCGTCGCCGGCGTGGATGGTGAGCTTTTCGCGCGGATAGCGCTTTTCCAGGCGCGCCACCAGGTCGCGGTCCAGTTCCACCACGTGCATATGCGGCAGGGATTTGAGCAGCAGGTCGGTCATGGCGGCCAGGCCGGGCCCGATTTCCACCATGGTGTCGCCGGCCGCTGGCGCGATGCTGTCAATGATGTCGCCGAGGACGCGGTCGTCCTGCAGGAAGTTCTGGCCGAAGCGTTTGCGGGCAATGTGTTTCATGTTTTTTCTTTCTACTTATTGGCCGGACGTGCTGGCCTGGGCCATTTCCAGCGCGGCCGTCAGGGCGGCCTGCATGCTCGAGCAGTCGGCGCGGCCCAGGCCTTGCGCGGCCAGGTCGAGCGCCGTGCCGTGGTCGACCGAGGTGCGGATCAGCGGCAGGCCAAGGGTGATATTGACGCCGTGGCCGAAGGTGGCGTACTTCAGGACCGGCAGGCCCTGGTCGTGGTACATGGCCAGGACGCAGTCGGCGTCTTTCAGGTATTTGGGCTGGAACAGGGTGTCCGCCGGGTACGGGCCGCGGGCGTCGATGCCGCGCGCGCGGGCCGCTTCCAGCGCCGGGGTGATAGTGTCGATTTCCTCGCGCCCCAGGTAGCCGTTCTCGCCGGCGTGCGGGTTCAGGCCCGCCACCAGGATGCGCGGGGCGGCGATGCCGAACTTGGCGCGCAGGTCGGCGTGGATGATGTCCAGCGCCTCACGCAGGCTGTCCTGGGTAATGGCGGCGCTCACGTCTTTCAGCGGCAGGTGGGTGGTGGCCAGGGCCACGCGCAATTGCGGCGCATCTTCGGCCCCGACGACGGCGTGCGGCTGGCCGGCCAGCATCATCACCACGCGCGCGGTGCCGGTCCGCTCGGCGAAGTATTCGGTGTGGCCGGAGAACGGTACACCGGCGTCGTTGATGGTGGATTTCTGCACCGGCGCGGTGGCCACAGCCTCGAACCAGCCGGCCTTGATGCCTTCGATGGCGGCGTCCAGCGTGGCGAGCACGTAGCGGCCGTTTTCCTTATCCAGCACACCCGGTTGCACATGGGCGCCCAGCGGGATGTCCAGCGCGCACAAACGGTCGGCGCCGAAATGCGGCAGGCCGGCATTGCGCGCCGCCATGGTGGTGACGGCGCTGATGCGGATCTCGGGATCGATTTCGGCCGCAGTCATGGCCAGGAAGGCAGCGTCGCCCACCAGCACCGCATTGACCTGGTGCCGCATGCCCCACGCCGCACGGATGGCGATTTCCGGGCCGATGCCGGCCGGCTCGCCGGTAGTGATCGCAATGACAGGGCGCACACCCGGGCGCCGTAATTGCAGGTTGGCGCTCATGGTGTCCCCCGCCTGCTTATTTCAGCGATTCGTCGCGGTATTCGACGTAAGCACGGTCGCGCACTTCACGCTGCCAGTCTTCCGCCGCGTCCACCAGCTTGCGCTCGCGCAGGGCATTGCGTGCAGCGCTGCGCTGCTTCTCTTTCGAGACGTCGTCGCTCTTACGCTCCAGCACTTCGATCAGGTGGTAGCCGAAGGAGGTTTCCACCGGCTCCGATACCTGGCCGACCTTGAGCGCGTTCATGGCTTGTTCCATTTCCGGCACGGTATCGCCCGGGTACAGCCAACCCAGGTCGCCGCCCTTGCTGGCGGAACCGTCGTTGGAGAACAGGCGCGCCAGGTCTTCGAACTTGGCGGCCTTGTTGTCCAGGCGCTCTTTCAGTTCCTGCAGCTTGCGCTTGGCGTCGGCCGCGCTCATGGTCGGCGTGATCTTCAGCAGGATGTGGCGCACGTGGGTCTGCTGCACGGTTTCCTGCGCTGCCGAATCGGCCATGCTGCGCTTGTCAACCAGCTTCAGGATGTGAAAGCCGGCGGCGCTCTTGATGATCTGGGTCACCTGGCCCGGCTTCAGCTTGTTCAGCGCATCGGCGAACAGCGGAGGCAGGGTGGTGCTTGGACGCCAGCCCACGGAGCCGCCATGCAGCGCGTCGGAAGCGTCGGAATAGGTGGCGGCCATCTTGGCGAAATCGGCACCGGTACGCAGCTGGCGCGCCACTTCTTCGGCGCGCTTCTGGCGCTGGCCGATCACTTCCGGCGAAGCGTTTTCCGGGATGCGCACCATGATCTGCGAGATGTTCATTTCGAACTGCTCGGAAGCGGCGGCCTTTTCGGAGGCGATGAAGTTGTCCACTTCCGCTTCCGAGATATTGATCTTGTTGTCGACCTCATACTCGCGCAAGCGCTGCATGGTGATCTCTTCGCGAATCTCTTCGCGGAAGGAAGCGAAGGTGGTGCCCTCTTTTTCCATCTGGTTGCGCAGCTGCTGCACCGTCATCTTTTGCTGCTCGGCGATACGCGCGATGGCGCGGTCCAGCATATTGTCGTCGACGCGCACGCCCATTTCCTTGGCCAGCTGCAGCTGGGCGCGTTCCACGATCATGCGCTCCAGCACCTGCTTGCGCAGTTCTGCCGCTTCCGGCAGGGCCACTTTCTGGTCCTTCATGCGCTGCATGATGGTGGTCACACGCTCGTTCAGTTCGCGCTGGGTGATCACTTCATCGTTGACGATGACGGCGATGGCGTCGATCGGCGAGTTGGCCGACTGGCCCGGCGGCGTGAAGCCCTTCGATTGCGCTGGTGCAGCCACCGGTTTGGCAGCTGCGGTGGCAGGCTTGGCGTCTTGCGCCAAGGCCGGAACGGCGAGGGTGGCACACAGCAGGGCAGCAGCTAATTTAATCGGGTGCATATCTGAAACGCTCATGTATCAGTGTTGAGGAAGTCGAAAGCTTAACGCACGCTTTCATTCACGCGGCGATAGCCAGGGATGCTGTTTTTCAGCACCTCCAGCGGGTTGCCGAGACCGAATTTGGACAGCCCGTTCAGCTCCAGCTGGAAGAAGAACTGGGTCGAGGTCTTGTTGGCGGTGGTGACGAAGCGCTGCGCGCCCATGCGGAATACCCAGCAATCGCAGTTGTATTCCAGGCCGATCACGTTCTCCAGCACCTTGTGTTCGCGCAGCGAGTATGACACACGGCCGACGCCGAACCATTTGTCCGTAATCGGCCACTGGGCCGACAGGTCGGCATTCCTGAAGCTGTCACGCACATAGCGGTAGCCGGCGTTGATCACCTTGTAGGTGCCCGGCATGTACTGCACCGTCAAGTTCGAGGTGGTGACCTTGCTGGTGGACGGGTTGTACTGCACCAGGCTATCGACGCCCCAGGAATTGGAGATACGGCCGGTCGCAGCCAGCAGCATGTCGGAACGGGTGCTGTTGACTGGCGTGGTGTTATCGATCTGCACGCGCTGGTCGGCGAAGTAGAAGCGCTGGCCGAACGCCAGGCGCAGTCGTTCCGCGCCGGACGATTCCAGGAAGCGCGACACCACGGCCGCCGTCACCTGGTTGGCGTCGCCGATGCGGTCGGAGCCGACGAAGCGGTTCTCGCTGAAGATCTGCGAGAAGTTGAAAGTGGCCGGCGCCGTGTCGAAGTTCGGGAGCTGGTCCTGCTTGCGGTACGGCGTGTAGACGTAGAACAGGCGCGGCTCCAGGGTCTGGGTCGCCTTGTTGCCGCCCAGCTTTGCGTCGCGCTCGAATACCAGGCCCGAATCGAGCGAGAAGGTCGGCACGGCGCGCGTCATCGACTTCGATGGGTCGGTACCGAAGGCGTCGAGCTGGTAGGCGCTGGCGTTCAGCATCACCTTCGGCGTCATGAAGTAGGACGAGCCGATGATCGGGTAGCTCAGTTGCGGCTGCACCACCATGCGGTTGCCCTTGATCAGGTCCGGATGCCAGAAGCGGGTCAGCTCGGAGTCGACCTGCCAGTCGAAGCCTCCCAGGTCGTATTGCGCCGCGTGGAAGTTGATCGCCGGCAGGCGGTCGTAAGGGCGCGTGACGAACAGCGACGGGTTGGTCACCGAGTCCGGGTCCTGCAGCACGTGGTACTTCTGGGCGCGCGCTGTCAGGCTCCAGAATTCGCCGTGGTAGTCGGTGCGCAGTTCTTTCAGCAACTGGCGCTCGGCCGACGACGAAATGGTTTTCGAAAAATCGTTCGGATAGTTGTTATCCGACGCGGCGCGCAGGTTCCAGCCGTAAGTCCAGTCCTTGGCCAGCGCCTGGGTATGCACCGACTGCAGCTGCCAGCGGTCGCGGTTCGCTTCCTTATCGTTCGGCAGGTACTCGAGGAAAGTGCGGCCCTCGTAGTAGTTGCCGGCGTCGGTCTCGCCGATATAACGGGCAACGGCGCCGAGCTGGAAGCCGCGACGCGAAATATAGCGCGGGTACAGCGTCAGGTCGCGGTTCGGCGCGATATTGAAATAGTAAGGCAGCAGCAGTTCGGCGCCGCCGCGCGAGTTATACGAGGGCGTCGGCGGCAGCCAGCCCGAGCGGCGCGCGCCCGACAGCGAGAAGGACAGCGCCGGCGTGCCCAGGATAGGCACATCCTTGAAATAGATCAGGGTGGCGCCGGCGGTGCCGACGTCGCGGCCCTGGTCCAGGTTCAGCGAACGCGCCTTCAGGTACCAGTCCGGATTCGGGCCCTGGCAGGTGCTGTACGTGCCATCGACCACCTGCGCTTCGTCTTCGTTCAGGAAGTTGATGCGCTGCGCCTTGCCCTGGGCATTATTCGCCTCCAGCTGGTAGGTCGGCTGCAGCGCATAGCCGCGCCCCGTTTCCATGTTCAGCTTCAGTTCATCGGCGGTGAAATAGTCGCCGAAGCGCCAGATACGCACACTGCCCTTGGCTTCCAGCTCCTGCTCCACTTGCTGGAAGTTGGCGGCGTCGGAAGTCACGCGCGTCTTGTCGTGCACCACTTCCACGTCGCGCAGCAGGCGCAATTCGCGCTCAGGGCGGCCGGAAATATCTTCCGCACGCACCGTGGTGACGGCGTTCTTGTCTTCCACGCGCGGCGCGCGCTTGACGGCGGTATGCGTCTGCGCATGGGCGGACGCCGCCGCAGTGGCGGCGGCAATGGCGGTCAAGGCGAACGCCCAGCGTTTCTTATTGTTAGGGGGAGCCAGGAACCGGGTCATGGGTGGTGGGACGCGTGAAACACCATAAAGGCGATTTTTTAATGTGAATCCCTTATTATATGGGAATCTTTACCCACAACCGGTTTTGCAGGCTGCTTTAATGTCTTTATTATCTAATTCACCATCTCCCGACACCGATCCACGCCTGGCCGCGCTCACCGCATGGCTGCAAGGCACGGGCCTGGTGGATGCCGCTTCGGCCCGTCCCGCCTCCGAGGACGCCAGCTTCCGCCGCTATTTCCGCGTTGACGTTTTGCCTGATCACCGCGCCGCCCACGGCGCCACCATGGTCGCCATGGATGCCCCGCCCGAGCGCGAAAACGTGCCCGCCTTCGTGAAAGTCGACCGCCTGCTGGCCGACGCCGGCGTATCGGTACCGAAAATCGCCGCCGAAAACCTGGAGCAGGGCTTCGTGCTGATGTCGGACCTGGGCACGGTCACCTACCTGCAAGCGCTGAACCACGATTCGGCCGCCACCCTGTATGCCGAAGCGCTGTCCTCCCTGGTCAAGATCCAGCAGGCCAGCCAGCCCGGCGTGCTGCCCGAATTCGACCGCGCCTTCATGCTGCGCGAACTGAATATCTTCCCGGAGTGGTATATCGGCAAGCACCTGGCCGCGACCCTGAGCGAAAAACAGCAGCAGGAACTGGACAAGGTATTCGAGGCCATCCTGGCCAACTGCCTGGCGCAGACCCAGGTCTTCATGCACCGCGACTACCACTCGCGCAACCTGATGTGGATGGACGAGGGCAACCCCGGCATCCTCGACTTCCAGGACGCGGTCTGGGGGCCGATCACCTACGACGCCGCCTCGCTGCTGCGCGATGCCTATGTATCGTGGGACGAGGAACTGGTGCTCGACTGGCTGATCCGCTACTGGCAGCATGGGTGCAGCGCCGGCCTGCCGATGAAGAAGGACTTCGATGAGTTCTACAAGGACTTCGAGTACATGGCCCTGCAGCGCCACCTGAAGATCCTCGGCATCTTCTGCCGCCTGAACTACCGCGACGGCAAGCCGAACTACCTGGGCGACCTGCCGACCGTGATGGAATACGTGCGCAAGACCGCCAACCGCTACCGCGACCTCAAGCCGCTCATCAAGCTGCTCGACGCGCTGGAAGGCAACGCGCCGCAAGTCGGCTACACCTTCTAAGGGGCGACGCATGAAAGCCATGATCCTCGCCGCCGGCCGCGGCGAACGTATGCGCCCCCTGACCGACACCTGCCCCAAGCCGCTGCTGCCTGTACGCGGCCGCCCGCTGATCGTGTGGCATATCCAGAACCTGGTGCGCGCCGGGATCACGGACATCGTGATCAACCACGCCCACCTCGGCCACATGATCGAGGAAGCGCTGGGCGACGGCTCGCAGTTCGGCGCCAAGATCCAGTATTCGCGCGAAGCGGAAGCGCTGGAAACGGCTGGCGGCATCGCCAACGCCCTGCACCTGCTGGGCGATGAACCTTTCCTGGCGCTTTCGGGCGATATCTACTGCCCGCATTTCGATTTTTCCGAAGCGCTGGACGTGTTGAAGGACAAGGACCACCGCGGCGATCCGTATCCCGCCCACGTGCGCGACATCGCCTGGATCTGGCTCACGCCTAACCCATGGCACAACCCGGAAGGCGACTTCGCCCTGAACTTGTACACCGTTGCCAGCGAAGGTTCTCCGAAATGGAACTTCGCCAATATCGGCGTGTACCGTCCTGAAATGTTCGCCGCCATCGCGCCGGGCCGGAAGGCCGGCCTGGGCAAGCTGCTGTTCGAATTCGCCGACCAGGGCCGCATCGGCGGCGAAATCTACCAGGACGAATGGGTCAACGTCGGCACCGTGCAGCAGCTGGAAGAGCTCAACGCATGAAACCCTACATCGACCGCCGCACGCGCCTCCTGGCCATGATGGAGCCGGGCAGCGTGGCGGTCTTCGGCACCGCGCCCGAAGTGGCGCGCAACGCCGACACCGAATACCCCTACCGCCACGACAGCTCCTTCTACTACCTGACCGGCTTCACCGAGCCGGAGGCAGTGCTGGTGCTGGTTGCACGGCGCGGCGCGGCGGGCGCGCAGAGCATCCTGTTCTGCCGCGAGAAACACCTTGAATCGGAAATCTGGGACGGCTACCGCTACGGCCCGGAAGCCGCGCGCGAGGCCTTCTGCTTCGACGCCGCCTTCCCCATCGACGCGCTGGACGAACACATGGTGCGCCACCTGTCCAACGCCAGCGCCCTGTATGCGCCCCTCGCCCGAGGCGGCGAAGAGCAGCAGCGCCGCTGGTTCGACGGCGTGCGCAAGCTCTCCCGCAGCGGCACCACCGCACCGCCCGTGCTGCGCGACCTGCCGCCGCTGGTGGATGAAATGCGCCTGTTCAAGGACGAACACGAAAGCGCCATCATGCTGCGCGCCGGGAAAATTTCCGCCGGCGCCCACGCCCGCGCCATGCGCTTCGCCGCTGCGCAGCGCGGCGCCGGCAACGGCATCTACGAATACGAGCTGGAAGCCGAACTGCTGCACGAGTTCCGTCGCCACGGCGCGCAATTCCCGGCCTACACCCCCATCGTCGCCTCCGGCCCGAATGCCTGCGTACTGCACTACAACGTCAACAACCGCCGCATCGCCGACGGCGACCTGGTGCTGATCGACGCCGGCTGCGAGCTCGATGGCTACGCCTCCGACATCACACGCACCTTCCCAGTGAACGGCCGCTTCAGCCCCGCCCAGCGCGAGCTGTACGAACTGGTGCTGGCAGCGCAGCAAGCCGCCTTCGACGCCATCGCCCCCGGCCGCAAGTACCACGACGCTCACGACGCGGCAGTGCGTGTGCTGGCGCAAGGCATGCTCGACTTCGGCCTGCTGCAAGGCGCGCTGGACGAAGTGCTGGCCGAGAAAAAATTTACCCGGTTTTACATGCACGGCACCGGCCACTGGATCGGAATGGACGTGCACGACGTCGGCCTGTACCGCGACGTCACGCGTGAAGACAAGCCATCGCGCCTGCTGCAGCCCGGCATGGCGATGACGGTGGAACCGGGCATCTACGTACGCCCGGCAGAAGGCGTACCCGAGAAATACTGGAACATCGGCATCCGCATCGAAGACGACGTCATCGTCCGCGACGGCGGGTATCAGCTGTTGACGGGCGGCGCGCCCAAGACAGTAGCCGAGATTGAAGCGTTGATGAAATGATTGATTACGATATCGTCATCTGCGGCGCCGGCCCGGCCGGCATGGCGCTGGCGGCACTGCTGGTGAAGCGCGGCGTCGACGCATCGCGCATGGTGCTGGTCGACGCCAAGCCTCTCGAGCAAGCCATGCAGGACCCGCGCACCCTGGCCCTGTCCTACGGCAGCCGCCAGATCCTCGAACAGGTGGGCGCCTGGCCGATCCAGGCCACCGCCATCCACGAAATCCACGTCTCACGGCGCGGCCAGTTCGGCCGCAGCATGATCACACGCGACGAACACAGACTGCCGGCGCTGGGCTATGTCACGCGCTACGGCGCCATCGTCGAAGCGCTGGGCAACGTCTGCAAGCGCCTCGGCATCGCCGCCCTGCGACCGGTGCGCGTGACCGGCAGCGACGAAGCAACCGACAGCGTCACCCTGCATCTCGAAAGAGAAGGCGAAGGCCCGCGCGTGCTGCGGGCCGCAGTCGTAGTGCAAGCCGAAGGCGGCCTGTTTGGAGAACAGGCCGACAAAGCCGAAACGCGCGACTACCAGCAGAGCGCCATCATCGCCCAGGTGCACACCAGCGCCCCAGTGGCGCATCGCGCCTACGAACGCTTCACCAATGAAGGCCCGCTCGCCCTGCTACCGCAGGACGACGGCTACTCGCTCGTATGGTGCGCCCGCCCCGAAAACGCGCAAGCGATCCTGGGCCTGGACGACGCAGCCTTCCTCGCCAAACTGGGCGAAACCTTCGGCGAGCGCCTCGGAAAATTCACGCACGCCACGCGCCGCCTGGCCTTCCCGCTCGGCCTGAACGCCGGCGTCACCGGCAGCGCGCGCAGCGTCGCCATCGGCAATGCCGCACAAACCCTGCACCCCGTCGCAGGCCAAGGCCTCAACCTGGGCCTGCGCGACGCCAGCGAACTGGCGCGCGCCCTCGCGCGCGGCGCGACCCCGCAAGCGCTGGCCGACTACGCCGAACTGCGCCGCCAGGACCGCAAACTGACCGTGCGCCTGACCGACACCATGGCACGCATCTTCGCCAACGAATCCGCCCTGCAGCCCCTGCTCGGTCTGGGCCTGGCCGCCATCGACGTTGCCGCCCCGGCGCGCGCCGTGCTGGCCGAGCTGATGATGTACGGCCGCCGCTAAAGGACAGCAATGTCCCGCATCACGCCAGCCCTGGCCCTGCTCTCAGCCCTGCTGATGCCGGGTGCGCAAGCGCGCGACAAGATGTCCTGGCTGATGCCCGACGTCCCGCCTGCCTCCATGCCGCAAGATGGCAAGCCCACCACCGGCATCGCCGACCAGATCGTGCTGTACATCACGGCACGCTGGCCTGACACCGACCACCGCTTCATCTACGCCAATCCCAAGCGCACCTGGCTGATGGTCGAACGCGGCGAACAAGCCTGCGTGGTGGCAGCGCTGCGCAATACCGAAAGGGAGAAGCTGGCCTACTTCGTCAACACCAACCTGGTGCCGCCCTTGCAGCTCGTCGCGCAAGAGCACACCTTGCCGCACCTGCCGTTGAACGCGCATGGCGAAGTCGATTTGCAGAAATTACTGAGCAATCCCGTCATGCGCGGCATCGTAGTGGAGCGCCGCAGCTACGGCGCAGCAATGGATGAATTACTCGCCAACCGCCCTGCAAACTCACGCCTGGAAACAACCTCGGTCGGCGACTACGGACGCAATGTATTGAAGCTGGTCTTGCATGGCCGCGCCGACTACACCCTCGACTACGACTACGCGCTGCAATACGCCAGCAAGACCGAGCCGGATATCGCCAAGCTGCAGACCGTACCGATCGTGCAGAACAACAAGCCCATGCTGGGCGGCATCGCCTGTCCCCGCAATGCCTGGGGCATGGCAGCAGTGAAACGCATCGACCAGATCGTCGGCACCCCCGAAGGCGCCGCCGCCATGATCAAAGCCCAAAACAGCTGGCACACGCCAGCCTCGCAGCAACGCTACGCCGCGCAAATCAGCGAATTCCAGCGCCAGCGCGCCAAACCCACCCGTTAACGGAAGAGCCCGTGTCACACCTTGGGGTCACACCCCAAATGAGACACGGGCTCTTCCTTTCAACTGCCGAGTCCGTGTCCCGAATCGGGTGTGACCCCAAGGTGGGACACGGGCTGAGCTGTGGGTAGCCGCTTATTCGACGGCTTTCACCATGTCTTCCAGCACTTTCTTGGCGTCGCCGAAGACCATCATGGTCTTGTCCATGTAGAACAGCTCGTTGTCCAGGCCTGCATAGCCGGACGCCATCGAGCGTTTGTTGACGATGATGGTTTTCGCTTTGTACGCTTCGAGGATAGGCATGCCGGCGATCGGGGACTTCGGATCTTTCGCGGCCGGGTTCACCACGTCGTTCGCGCCCAATACCAGTACCACGTCGGCTTGCGCGAATTCGCTGTTGATGTCTTCCATTTCGAATACCTGGTCATATGGCACTTCGGCTTCCGCCAGCAGCACGTTCATATGGCCCGGCATGCGGCCTGCGACCGGGTGGATCGCGTATTTCACCGTCACGCCGTGGTGGCCCAGTTTTTCGACCAGTTCCTTCAGCGCGTGCTGAGCGCGTGCCACCGCCAGGCCGTAGCCAGGGACAATGATCACGGTTTCGGCGTTCTGCATCAGGAACACGGCGTCGTCGGAGGAGCCCGACTTGACGTTGCGCTGTGTTTGCGCACCGCCTGCCGCTGCTGCCGAAGCGTCGCCGCCGAAACCGCCCAGGATCACGTTGAAGAACGAACGGTTCATCGCCTTGCACATGATGTAGGACAGGATCGCACCCGAGGAACCTACCAGCGAGCCAGCGATGATCAGCATCGAGTTATTGAGCGAGAAGCCAATGCCCGCCGCTGCCCAGCCGGAGTAGGAGTTCAGCATCGATACCACCACCGGCATGTCGGCGCCGCCAAT
This sequence comes from Pseudoduganella sp. GW821-FHT11H04, assembly GCF_058807935.1. Classification (NCBI taxonomy): domain Bacteria; kingdom Pseudomonadati; phylum Pseudomonadota; class Betaproteobacteria; order Burkholderiales; family Oxalobacteraceae; genus Pseudoduganella; species Pseudoduganella sp. GW821-FHT11H04. Next base: position 270,893 of record NZ_JBXARE010000006.1, read on the forward strand.
CGGGATGATGATCAGCACGCCCAGCACAAAGGCAATCGCCGTCATGATCAGGAACGGTGTCCAGGCCGGCTCATTACCGCCGCTGAACACGAACACCAGGCCCAGGCCGACCATGATGATCGCCAGCACCAGGTTCAGCATGTGCTGGCCGCCGAATACCACCGGCGCGCCCTGGAACAGGCGGAACTTGTACTTGCCTGCCAGCTTGCCGAATGCGATCACGGAACCGCTGAAGGTGATCGCGCCGACAAAGGTGCCGATGAACAGCTCGATGCGGTTACCCGTCGGCAGCGCTTCGCCGCGCAAGGCGATGCCAAAGGCGTGCGGTTCGGCCACTGCGGCGACGGCGATACACACTGCCGCCATACCGATCAGCGAGTGCATCGCCGCCACCAACTCCGGCATCTTGGTCATCTCAACGCGCTTGGCCAGCACGGCGCCAATGCCGCCGCCCACCAGCACGCCCAGCGCCACCAGGCCGAGGCCCAGTCCACCGGAACCGCCAGCCGCTGCAGCCGCTGCATCCGCCTTCAAGCGCAGGATCAGGGCGATGGTGGTGACGGCGGCAATCGCCATCCCCGCCATGCCGAAGGCATTACCCTTACGAGCCGATGCAGGCGACGACAGTCCCTTCAGCGCCTGGATGAAGAACACAGATGCGATCAGGTACATCATCGTGACAAGGTTCATGCTGATAAAGCTCATGCCTTGCCTCCTTCCGACGTCGCCTTCTTTTCCTTCTTCTTGAACATCTCCAGCATGCGCTGGGTGACAAGGAATCCGCCGAACACATTGACCGCGGCCAGCGCCACGGCGACCGTGCCCATGATTTGCCCAACCAGGCCCTCGGTCAGCGCAGCCGCCAGCATGGCGCCCACGATGATGATGGCCGATACCGCATTAGTGACCGCCATCAGCGGCGTATGCAGCGCCGGCGTGACGTTCCAGACCACGTGATAGCCCACATACACGGCCAGCACGAAAATGATCAGGTTGATGATGGTGTGACTGACTTCCATTCCTCTGTCTCCTATTTCCGCAACTGCTCGCCGGCATGGCAGACCAGGGTTGCTTTGATGATTTCGTCCTCGCGGTCGATGACCAGCTTGTCCTCTTTATCGAAGACCAGCTTGAGGAAATCGAGCACGTTGCGCGCGTACAGGGCGGAGGCATCCGCCGCGACGTGGCAGGCCAGGTTAGGCTCGCCCACGATGTACACGCCATGCTTGACCACCGTCTTGCCCAGTTCGGACAAGGGGCAATTGCCGCCCTGCTCCACCGCCAGGTCGACGATGACGGAGCCGGGCTTCATGGCCTTCACGGTTTCTTCGGAGATCAGCACAGGCGCCGGACGGCCCGGGATCAGTGCCGTGGTAATGATGATGTCAGCCTGCTTGGCGCGTTCATGCACCAGCTCCGCCTGTCGTTTCATCCATTCAGGCGGCATCGGGCGCGCATAGCCGCCGACGCCTTTGGCGATTTCTCGCTCCTCGTCGGTCAGGTAAGGCACGTCGATGAATTTTGCGCCGAGCGACTCCACCTGCTCTTTCACCGGCGGACGCACGTCGGACGCTTCGATCACGGCGCCCAGGCGCTTGGCGGTTGCAATTGCTTGCAGGCCGGCCACGCCAACGCCCATGATCAGCACACGGGCAGCTTTCACGGTTCCCGCTGCTGTCATCAGCATGGGCATGAAACGCTGGTAGGTATTCGCGCCAACCATCACGGCCTTGTAGCCCGCGATATTGGCCTGGGAGGACAGGACGTCCATCGACTGCGCGCGCGTGATACGCGGCACAGCTTCCAATGCAAAGGCGGACAGGCCGGAAGCCGCCATAGCCGCAATGTTTTCCCCATCAAAAGGATTCAGCATGCCGACCACCACGGCGCCCGGTTTCATCTGGGCCCGTTCGTCGGCATTCGGGGCGCGCACCTTCAGTACCATTTCCGCGCCCAGTGCCTCTGCGGCGGTGCCAATCGTGGCGCCGGCAGCGGCATATGCTTCGTCCGTCACCGAGGCTGGAATGCCGGCTCCCGCCTGCACTATCACCTGGTGTTTGACTGCTAGTTTCTTGACCGTTTCTGGCGTTGCCGCCACTCGGGTCTCCCCCGGCCTTGACTCGGCCGGTACGCCAATCTTCATATTGCCTCCTAATAGTGGGAAAAACTGACTAAAATCTAACATGAAATGAACAGGGGGCAACATCAGGTATGCCGAATTGTTGCAATGCACAAGCTTTTAACACCCGTGTCACAACGAAGAGGCAAGATCAGGCTACAATGTCGGGTCTTGTGAGAATGGACTAACATGCCGCGCACTTGGAAACCGAATGTCACAGTCGCCGCCGTCATCGAGCGCGACGGGAAGTTTCTTCTGATCGAAGAAGAAACCAGTGATGGCATTCGCCTGAACCAGCCGGCTGGCCACCTCGATCCCCTGGAATCGCTGGAACAGGCCGTCATCCGCGAAACCCTGGAAGAAACCGCCTACGATTTCACCCCGACCGCCCTGGTGGGCATGTATATGTCGCGTTACCGCTCGGCACGTACCGGGCAATTGGTGACCTTCCTGCGCTTCGCCTTTTGCGGCGAAGTGGGTGATTACTATCCTGAACGGCCGCTGGATGAGGGCATCCTGCGCACCCATTGGATGACGCGCGATGAAATTGCAGCTTGCCGCGAGCGCCACCGCAGCCCCCTGCTGCTGACTTGCGTAGACGAATATTTGGCGGGCAAACGTGCTCCGCTGGAAATCCTGCACACCCACGTGTCGGTATTCGAGGAAGTCTGAAGACTTCTTCTAGTTTGGAAAAAACACAACATGAGCAAGAAAAAAGTTGTCATCGGCATGTCCGGTGGCGTTGACTCCTCCGTTTCCGCTTGGTTACTGAAAGAACAAGGCTATGAAGTTATCGGCCTGTTCATGAAGAACTGGGAAGACGACGACGATTCCGAATACTGTTCCACCCGCCAGGACTGGATCGACGCAGCCAGCGTCGCCGACGTGGTGGGCGTGGACATCGAAGCCGTTAACTTCGCCGCCGAATACAAGGACCGCGTGTTCGCGGAATTCCTGCGCGAATACCAGGCCGGCCGCACCCCGAATCCGGACGTTTTGTGCAATGCCGAAATCAAATTCAAGGCCTTCCTCGACCACGCCATGCACTTGGGCGCGGACCTGATCGCCACCGGCCACTATGCGCGCGTGCGCCACAACACCCTGACCGGGCGCCACGAGCTGCTGAAAGCCGTCGACCACACCAAGGACCAGAGCTACTTCCTGCACCGCCTGAACCAGGCGCAGTTGTCGAAGACCCTGTTCCCGCTGGGCGAAATCCCAAAAACGGAAGTGCGCAAGATCGCCGAAAAACTGCAGCTGCCAAATGCGGCCAAGAAGGATTCCACCGGCATCTGCTTCATCGGCGAGCGCCCGTTCCGCGAATTCCTGAACCGCTACCTGTCGTATAAATCCGGCCCGATCAGGACCCCCGACGGCAAGGTGGTGGGCGAGCACGTGGGCCTGTCCTTCTACACCCTGGGCCAGCGCAAGGGCATCGGCATCGGCGGCGTGAAGACTTACCAGAACGCCGACGGCTCTTCCGACGCCTGGTACGTGGCGCGCAAGGATGTCGAAAACAATACGCTGTGGGTGGTGCAGGGCCACGACCATCCGTGGCTGCTGTCGGAAGGGCTGCATGCGGCCCAGGCCAGCTGGGTTGCCGGCGTGGCGCCGGAAGCAGGCCGCATCAGCGCCAAGACCCGCTACCGCCAGGCCGACGTGCCTTGCGACGTTGCCGCCAATGGCGACAGCGAGTTCGCGCTGAAATTCATGGATGCCCAATGGGCAGTCACCCCAGGCCAGTCGGCCGTGCTGTACGACGGCGACGTCTGCCTGGGCGGCGGCATCATCAACGGCTCAAGCTTCGTCTGACCCAGGGGCCGGGCCGGCGCCTTGCGCGTCGGCCTGCGCCTTCTGTTGACGCTTCACCGCCGTAATAATGGTGTTACGCACCGTCTTCAATACCGTCCCGCCGTTGAACGGCTTTACGATATAGCCATTAATGCCCATCGCATGGGCTTTCTGGATCGTGGCCTGGTCGAATTCCGACGAGACCATGAAGATCATGGCTTTCGGCCAATCCTTGCGCATAGCCTGCATGGCCGCTTCATCAGCTTCGATGCAGTCGCGCGCAACACAGATGATCTGCGGGTTGTGCTTGATCAGCAGCACATTCGCAGCCACGCAGGTATGCGCCTGGCCGACCACGTCGTAGCCGCCGTCGATCAGCACCGTATTGAGCAGGCCCCGTGCTATGGCGCTGCTGTCGATAAGAACTGCTTTTAACATCAGAAGGTCTTAACGGTGGTCCCAGGCCAGCATATTCCAGCTCACGCCGATCCGGACGTCCGTTTTTAGTTGTACTAATTGACGAGAAAGATACAACATCTCGCGCTCTTTTCGTAGGCTTTCGCCCACTTTGTCCTTCAGGATGCCTGCGCCGGCCATGATTGCGTCCAGATTGCCGTATGTGCGCAACAGTTTGGCGGCGGTCTTCACGCCCACGTTGGAAACGCCGGGGATGGAGTCGGTCTCGTCGCCCATCAGCGCCAGCAGGTCCGGCAGCATGCCGGGCGTGACGCCCCACTTCTTCTCGACCCACTCCCGGTCGTGCCACTCGGACTTGAAATGGTCCCAGATGCGGGCGCCCTCGGCGATCAAGCAATGGAGGTCCTTGTCGGTGGTAGCCACCACGGCCTCGCCCCGGTTTTCCGTCAGCCAGCGCGTGACCACGGTGCCGATCACGTCGTCCGCTTCCACATCGGGGATGGCGATCGGGCACATGCCGATGTTCGTCAGCTGCATATAGAACTCGGGAAGCGCTTCGCGCAGGACATCCGGCATCGGCTGCCGGCCTTCGCGGTAGCCCTTGTACAGGGTATGGCGCCAGGTGCTGCCGCCGTAATCGAAGGCAGGCAGGATATGGGTCGGCTCGTGGCCGTTGACCAGGCGCTGGAATGCGTTGAACGCATGGCGCATCGCTATCTCGGCTTTGAGGTCGGAGTCCGGCTCCGGACTCGCCTCATACACACGCCGCACAATATTCAAACCATCAATGGCCAGCAATCTTCCTGTCATAGCCGACATTTTACCGTACAGCTACTTGCTCTCGGCCTTTGCCTCGGCAGGTAATTCACTGGCTCTGTTATCGCGGTCGTAAAAATCACGCTGCTCAGGAGTCAGCAATTCTCGTGGGTAACGCCAACCGCGAACTGGAACCACTTTTGCAAGTTCTTCCTCAGTCCATGGCTGTGCATCTGGGTCTGCCAGCGCAGCTTCGACGATTTGACGATCTTCCTCGTCAGATGGCAACTCAATCCGGCGACCGTTAGGCATTAAGAGATACTCTGGCATACAAATTCCTTTCCTGCTTGTTCGCCTTTCTCAGAGTCAGCACCCGCATTCGCCACTTCCTCTCGACAAATGCCACAAAGAACAATCCATCAGCAGAAGGGACCAAACAGCATAGGACAACGGACGTCCGTGTAGTCGCTTGTTGTCGCGGTTCTTGCGCTGATCGAACTCTATTTCCACACTATCCTCACCGAGTAAGCTGGTCAAGCAAGCTTATCCGGCGGTGGCAGGGAGCGTTTTGCGTTAGCGCAGCAGTTCGTAGGGACCGCCGCGTTCGAGCGCGCGCTGGAAGGCGGGGCGGGCGTGGATGCGCTGCAGGAAGGCTTGCAGGCGCGGGTGGCTGGCGCCGAGGCCGGCGCGGGCGGCGGCGGCTTCAAGCGGGAAGCTCATCTGGATGTCGGCGGCGCTGAACTCATTGCCGGCGAACCAGTCGCGGTTGGCGAGCTCGGCTTCGAGGAAAGCCAGGTGGCGGTCAATATTGGGCTGCACGAAGCTCGACAGGACCTTTTGCACAATGGCGCGCTTGATCGGCTTGACGAAGAATGGCGCAGGCGAGGACTCCACCTTGTCGAACACGAGCTTCATCAGCAGCGGCGACATCAGCGAGCCTTCTGCGTAATGCATGAAGTAGCGCCAGCGCAGCTTGTCCGGCGTACCGGCGGGCGGCACCAGGCGGTCGTTGCCGTGCTTCTCCACCAGGTACTCGATAATCGCGCCGGATTCGGCCACGATATTGCCTTCATGCTCAATCACCGGCGATTTGCCAAGCGGGTGCACCTTGATCAGCTCCGGCGGCGCCAGCATGGTTTTCGGGTTGCGCTGGTAATGCTTGATCTCATAGGCCAGCCCCAGCTCTTCCAGCAACCACAGCACGCGCTGCGAACGGGAGTTATTGAGGTGGTGGACGATGATCATGCGCGGACTCCGGAGGGTTAAAATGGAGCCATGACTTTACCATTGACCCAGGAATCCATCGCGACACTCGTGCACGAGTTCTACGAGGGCGTGCGCGCGGATCCGGAACTGGGTCCGGTCTTCAACGCGGCCATTGACGACTGGGAACCGCACCTGGCGCGCATGATCGAGTTCTGGAGCACCACCATGCTCGGCACCAAGAGCTTCCAGGGCAATGTCTACGGCAAGCATATGGCGCTGCCGGGCGTGCAGCCGCAGCACTTCCAGCGCTGGCTTTCCCTCTTCCAGTCAACCGTGGACCGCCTGTTTGAGCCAGCCGTGGCGGAGGAATTCCGCACCGTGGCCAGCCGTATTGCACAGAGTTTGCAATACGGCTTCTTCGGCCAGGTGCATTTCAGCTGAAGGCGTCGGCGGCACTCATCACCGAGTAGCTTGCCTGCCAGCGGCGCAGCGCAACCGGCAGCACGTGCACCGGCTGCGGCGAGGCGATGAATTCGCCCGCGGCATGCGCGCAGCCGGCGGCGCGCACCTGCAGCCAATCCAGCAAGTCCGCCACATCGCAGCAGGCATCGCCGCCACCGGCTTTCAGAGACAGGCGCGTTGACGCCATGCCTGCCTGCGCCAGCAACCCCGCCACGGCATCGCGCAAGGACGGCTCGTCCAGAACGGACTGCGGCAAGGGTAGCGCCAGCACCATGTCCAGCTCAAAGCCCTCCGCACTCCACATGCGCAGGGCAGCGAGGGCGTCGCACACCATGTGCAGCACAAACAGCTCCTGCGCTGCGTGACCGGCCAACGCGCCAGCAATGGCCGGCGTTGCGGCCAGGCTGCCATCCTGCCGGCGCCAACGCACCTCGGCCTGCACGCAGGCGATGCTGCCGTCGCGCGCCGCCACGTGCGGGTGGCACCAGAGTTCGAACTCGCCGAGTTCGAGGGCATTACCAATCAAATTTCACCTCCGCAGAGTAAGAGCGCTGTGGATACGGATGGAAGTTCCAGTACTTGTAGTTGTTGGCATTGTCGATGCCGAAGGCGGCGCTCCAGTGCTTGTCGATGCGATAGCGCACGCGCGCGTCGACCGTGAAGTACTTGCTGGCGCCCTGGTAGGCAAAGCCGTTGACGTCCGTGTTATCCAGCGTGGAGTACTGCTTGCCGCTGTAGCGCGCAGCCAGCGTGGCGGTCAGCTTGTCGTTGACACGGTAAGTCGCCACGGCACTGGCGCGCCACTCCGGAATGCGCGGCTGCCATTTGCCTACACTGGCAGGGAATTTCTCATTGCGCTTAATCTTGGAATCGGTCCAGGTCAGGCTGGCCTGCATGTCCAGGCCCTCCACCAGCACGTTTTCGTTCGACCACGCGGTTTCCAGGCCATGGGTGCGGATCAGGTCCACGTTCTGCACATTGGTCACGTTCGGCGTCACCAGCACATTGGTCTGCGAGTACAGAGCATCGCTGTTGCGCTCGAAGAAGGCCGTGATGCGCAGGGCGGAATTGCCGACCAGGCGTTCGGCCGTCAGCTCCGTGGTCCAGGAGCGTTCAGGCTTCAGGTTCGGATCGTTGTTGATCAGGGTGCCGGTGTTGTTGATGCCGCCCTGGTACAGCTCGGACACGGTCGGCATGCGCACGGCGCGGCCGGTGGAGGCTTTCAGCGTCCAGTCCTCATTGGCCTGGTAGGCCAGCGCCGCTTTTGGCGAAACATAGTTGCCGCTACGCTCAGGATGGTGCACGACGGTGGTCGCATTGGCGGTCTCGCCGTCGCGGCCTTCCCAATGCTCGAAGCGGGCGCCGAGTACCGTCTTCCAATCTTGCGACAGCTTCCAGGTGTCTTGCAAATACAGGCTGTCGATGCTAGTGCGGCCGGAGAAGGCCTGGTTGCGAGCACCTGGTTCGCCGTTCAGCCAGTCCGTCGTTGTGCGTTCGATGGTGGACAGCTTGTACGCCGCGCGCTGGTAGCCGAAATCGAAAATGTGCGCGCCACGCATGCCGTCTGGACGATAGACGCCCTTCAGCGACAAAGTGTTCCAGCCAGTGCCGCCCTGGTCGACGATGCGGCCTGCGCCGCCGGTAGCCGCAGCAGGGCGCGCTGTGGTCGGAGCACGCAGGATGTCTTTGCTGTAGTCATACAGGCTGGCCGCTACCTCCCAGTCGAACAGACCCTTGGTATTGCTCTTCACGGTCAGACCATGCATCAGGTGGCGCAGTTCCTCCTTCGAGGAGTTGAAGTCGGAAGCGGCCAGCGTGAAGCTGCGGCCATTAATCACCACCGGCCCGCTGAACACCGGCTTGCCGGCCGAATCGCGCAGGTACGTATCCGGCGAACCATGCGAATCGTTCTGCCACCAGCCCAGCGAATAGCTGGCGCGCACGGTCGGTGAAAAATCGTAGGCCAGCTTGATCTTGGCGTGGTCCTGCACCGTTTTGTACTGGGTGGCGGTGCCGAGGATGTAGATGTCGCGGTTGGTGCGGTCCTTGTCAACCACGGCGCCGCTTACCGGCACGCCGGCGCCGCCTGCAGTACCGGCCGAAATGACGCGGCTGGTGAAGGTCTGCGGCTGGCCGTCGCTATCTGTGCGGTTCACGCTGACGAACCACGACCACGCGCCGAAGCGGTTACCGAGCGACATGCTGGACTGGCGCGCGGTGGAGGTCATCTTCGTGTTGTACAGCTCAAAAGGCTGGCGTACATAGCCCACGCGGGCATGAGCTTCGAACTGCTTTGGCATGCGCGTCACATAATCGACGACAGCACCGACCGAATTGCCCCCATAGGCCGCGGAGAACGGGCCGTACAGCACGTCGACGCGTTCGATTTCTTCCGGCGCCACCATGCCCCAGCGCGGCGCGAAAGTGGCGCCGTTACCGAGATAGTTCGACAGCAATACGCCATCCGCATACACCGCCGAACGTGCGCTGTTGCCGGTGCCAGAAGCGCGGGTGGAGAGCACTGCGTGGTTGTAGTCGCCGATGTAACGCTTGCGCACCAGCAGGCTTGGCAGGTATTTGAGCGCGTCTTCCGCATCGCTGGCGTTGACCTGGTCTTCGATCTGGGCACGGGTGATGCCCTCGATGGTGGTCGGGATCTGGGTCGGCAGCGAAGTCGGATGGTTGCCGGCGATGACGACGGTGCCTACCAGCTTGAGCGGCGATTCCCCTTCATGTTCGGCATACGCAGGAGCCGAGAAGACGGCCAGCACGGCGGCGGCCAGGGGAATGAGACGGGTGTTCATGATGCTTCCTTTCTTGTGTTCGAGCGGTGGCCTTGCGACCGCGCCGCCAAAGGGCGCGTGCAATGCAAGGCTGTTGAGTACTGCGGTGGAAGGATCAGGCGGAAGGCGGGGCCCGCGACGGCGGGGCGAGTCGTTCCTGCTGCGGCAGCGCTGCGGGCGCCGCCAGTTCGGGCACGCTGCGTGATGGCAGCGTCAGGGCCAGCGCCAGGCCGGCGGGTGGCGGCGGCCCGGCAGGCAGGTCGGCCTGCACCATGCAGTAGCCGCATTTCTGCAGCACGTGGTGAGCTTTGGGCTGCTGCTGCGCGTGGCAGTGCGCCACATTATTTTCGCCGCAGGCCGCGGCCAGCAACGTGGACAAGGTCGGAGCGGAGACGGCCATCAGCATCGCAAACAGCGCGATCCTGACTATTCCGGCAATCTGTCTCCTGCTCCAGCCCACGATGGCTCCCACAATGCAAACTCGATAAGTAGCATTGTAGATACACGTTTCGGGCGGCGACATGCCCTAGATCAAGTTTTCACTTGCAGGGCTTGCCCTCGGGCTGATATTGTCAATATTTCAGCAATGTCATAGCCCCATGAACCATTTACTCGCTATCGAGTTGGCAGGAATGCTGTTCCTCCTGTCCTGCCTGCCCATCTGGCTGGCGGGAAAGTGGTATGCCGCGCGTGGTGCACGGCCCGCACTAAAGCGATCGTTCGTGATTAACCTGGTGCTGGTCCTGGTCGGCATCGGCCTGGCCTGTGCGGCAGCAGCGATGGGAATGCGCGAGCCCAAGGCCATGCTCACATTTGCCTTTGGCTTGCTGGGATTTGCGGGACTACTGGTCTCCGCCGCGCTTCACGCGTTCGATGAAGTGTAGATCTTGATGACGCGGCGCGCCGGTCCGCCTTCGGGCGGCGGCGCAGGAGGAGCGGACGAGGAATCGCCGCATCCGCCGCAGGAACCGCAGCCGCTACTGCAGCTCGATTCGGTATTGAAGAAGCGCGCCAGCCGCTCTTGCGACAGGCCGCCGCGCGACAGGGTATAGACGATCTGTTGGCGCCACGCGGTAGGCAGGTATTTGCGCGCCGCTTGCAGCGCGGCGGCTGCCACGATGATGCCGACAACGATTTCCTGCCACATGGTTCAGCCTCCGAACGCCAGCGCGACGCGGTAAGTGATGAAGGTGGCCGTATAGGCCAGCACGAACATATAGCCCGCCATCATCAACGGGTACTTCATCGAATTGGTCTCGCGGCGCACCACGGTCAGCGTGGACAAGCACTGCGGCGCAAACACATACCAGGCCAGCAGCGCCAGCGCGGTCGCCATGCTCCAGCTGGAAGCAATCACCGGCTGCAGCGAATTGGCCAGCTCGTCGCCGGTCTGGGACAGCGCATACACAGTACCCAGGGCGCCCACCGCCACTTCACGCGCGGCCATGCCCGGCACCAGCGCAATGCAAATCTGCCAGTTGAAGCCAATCGGCGCGAAGATGAATTCCAGTGCGCGGCCCAGCATGCCCGCAATGCTGTAGTAGATCGGCGGATGGGTAGCGCCTTCCGGTGCACCCGGGAAGCTGGACAGGGCCCACAGCAGCACCATCAGCGTGAGGATGGTGGTGCCAACGCGTGTTAGGAAAATCTTGGCGCGCTCGTACAGGCCGATGGCCAGGTTGCGCATATGCGGCCAGTGGTAGGCAGGCAGTTCCAGCATCAGCGGTTGGTTGCGCTTGGCGCGCATGGAGCGCTTCATTACCCAGGCAACGGCCATGGCGGAGAAGATGCCGGCGAAGTAAAGGCAGAACAGCACCAGCCCTTGCAGGTTGAAGGCGCCCCACACTTCGCGGTTCGGGATGAAGGCGGCAATCACCAGCGCATACACAGGCAGGCGCGCGGAGCAAGTCATGAGCGGCGCGATCATGATGGTCACGATGCGGTCGCGCGGATTCTGGATAGTGCGCGCCGCCATGATGCCCGGGATTGCGCAGGCGAACGACGACAGCAGCGGAATGAAGGCGCGGCCCGAAAGGCCGACGCCGCCCATCAGGCGGTCCAGCAGGAAGGCGGCGCGCGGCAGGTAGCCGCAATCTTCCAGCACCAGGATGAAGAAGAACAGGATCAGGATCTGCGGCAGGAACACCAGCACGGCGCCGACACCACTGAAAACACCATCCACCAGCAGCGAGCGCAGGATGCCGTCCGCCATATGGTTGCTGATCAGGACGCCGAGGTCGGCCACGCCGGCAGCGATCATGTCCATCGGCTCCTTGGCCCAGCTGAACACGGCCTGGAATACACAGAACATCAGTACGGCCAGGATGATCGGGCCCATGACCGGGTGCAGCACGAAGTGGTCGATCTTTTCGGTGCGGTTGCCACGGTCGTCGGCATCCTTCACGGCGACCGACAGGATGCGGCGCACTTCGCGCTGGGTGTCTTCCACGCTGACAGCATCGATGGCGGACAGCGGGTTCGACTGGCTCTCATAGAAGGGCCACATGCCGTCCAGCGCATCGAGCAGGGCCTTTTCGCCGCCGGACTTGACGGCGACGGTTTCCACCACCGGCATGCCGAGTTCCTGCGACAGCCTGGCCACATCGACCACGATGCCGCGCTTCTTGGCCACGTCGACCATGTTCAGGCACAACACCATCGGCAGGCCGAGGCGTTTAATTTCCAGCACCAGGCGCAGGTTCAGGCGCAGGTTGGTGGCGTCGACCACGCACACCACCACGTCGGGAGAACGTTCGCCTTCGCGCAGGCCCGCGACCACGTCGCGCGTGATCATTTCATCCGGGGTGTGGGCGGACAGGCTGTACGCGCCCGGCAGGTCGAGCAGGCGGAAGCTGTTGCCTGCGGCGGAGGTGAACTGGCCTTCCTTGCGCTCGATGGTCACGCCGGCGTAGTTGGCGACCTTCTGGCGGGCGCCGGTCAGGCGGTTGAACAGTGCGGTCTTGCCGCAATTCGGGTTGCCAAGAAGGGCAACCATTGGCTGCTGCGCGACGGCTTGCGCGGCCTTTTCTACTGCACCCATTGCTTTATTCCGGTTGGATCGAGATCAGCGCAGCTTCGAAGCGGCGCAAGGCAAACGTGGCGTTGCCTACTTTAATGGCGAGAGGTTCGCCGCCTGGCAGGCCACGCTTGAGCATGCGGATGCGCTCGCCGGGCACAAAGCCCAGCTCCATCAGGCGGCGCGCCAGGTCGGCGCCGTCCTCGGTATCGTCGGGGTTGCCCGGGGCAATGTGAATCACCGTTCCGCTCTGCCCCACCGGCAGGGAATCAAGCTTGATCAAGGTAGGAGCAAGGGTCATGGCGATCTTTCGATGTAACTCTACCGTCACATTATAAATGAGAATTTAAATGAGAATTGTTCTTAATGCGCTTGCATTGTAGTCCGGTTCGGGTAGAATGGGAACCGTAATGATAATGATTCTCAGTAACGGAATCGCAATCTTAGCCAGAAGGTAATCTCCGAAATGATCGTTTGTGTCTGCAACAACATCTCTGATCGAGAAATCCGTCAAGCCATAGATATGGGTATCAGCTCCATGGACGAGTTGCGCGAAGCGCTCGGCGTGGCCACCTGCTGCGGCAACTGCCTCAGCTATGCGGTGGAAGTGCTGGATGAACATCTGGGCAGCGGAATCCAGGAAACGGTTCTGAAACGCCCATCACTCGCAGTGTAAGGAGCGTTATGCAGACGATGACTTTCCCGGCCGGGGGCTTTGGTTCCGGCGCTGGCAGCAACAAGCTGCCCAAGATCGCAGTCGTCGTCGCCTTGCATGCCGCCTTGGGTTATGCGTTCGTCAACGGTACGATGCACCGTTTGGTTGAAAGCATTCCCGAAGTCGTGAATGTCACTTTTGTGGCGCCACCGCCACCTCCCCCACCTGTTTCGCAGCCAAAGATAGTAGAAGTCGCGCAGAAAGCGCCTGCTATCGCTCCTCCGCCGCTGCCGATGCTGCCGGTGGTGGTTGAGAACACCATTACTCCTCCACCGTCGCAAGTGCGCGTTTCCGAACCTGCGCCGGCGCCAGTTGTTGCAGCACCAGTTGCTTCGGCACCAGCAGCGCCAGCGGCGCCGGCTGGGCCGCGCGTGATTTCGGCTGTTGAATATATTCGTGCACCGCAGCCGGTGTATCCGTCTTCGTCGCGCCGCATGGGCGAACAGGGTGTTGTGACCTTGCGCGTGCTGGTGAATGAGAAGGGGTATGCGGAGCAGGCTTCGATTCAGAAGTCTTCCGGCTCCAGCAACCTGGACGAAGCTGGCCGCGCTGCGGTCATGCGCGCAGTGTTCAAGCCTTATGTAGAAGATGGCAAGGCGCAGTCGGTGTACGTTGTTGTGCCGATTAATTTCCAGATGTCTTAAACCCGGTTAAGCTGGGTCCGACCCTTGGGTCGTACCCAGGTTTACCGGGTTTACAGGTCAGCCCACATGCGCAGCAGGTTGTGATAGTGCCCCGCCAAGCCAACGGTCGCCTCATCATCCCCATGCGCGCCGCGCAGCTTCTGGATATTCTGGTCCAGCTCAAACAGCATCGAACGCTTCCAATCATCACGCACCATCGACTGCGTCCAAAGGAACGAAGCCACGCGCTCGCCTGAAGTCACAGGATTCACTCGGTGCACGCTGCTAGCGGGGTAGATAATCGCATCGCCCGCCGGCAGCTTGACCTCATGCGCCCCGTAGCTATCCATCACAGTCAGCTCGCCCCCTCCATACTCCTCAGGCTCCGACAGGAACACGGTAGTGGAAACGTCCGAACGCATCACATCCGACGACCCAGCCATATGCCGGATCGCGCCATCGATATGCAAGCCGTAGGTCTCACCGCCCGCATAGCTATTGAAATACGGCGGCAGAATCTTCAACGGCAAAACCGCCGAATAAAACAGCGGATTCTTTGCCAACGATTTGATGATGATATCCCCGAGCTCCAGCGCCAGCGGCGTCCCTTCCGCGATCTGCCGGTTGCGCTTGACCTGCGCCCCCTGCGACCCCACGCTGGCGCGGCCGTCGATCCACTCGGCGGCCGCCAGGCGTTGGCGGAAGGTTTTGACTTGCTCCGGCGTCAGCACGCCGGGGATATGCAGCATCATATTAGTAGCGGAAGTTCGCAGTCAGGATTGCGGTACGGCCAGCCGCCACTTGTGCGTAATGGTTCGAGACCGATTTGTCGAAGTAGAATTTATCGGTCAGGTTCTGCACGTTCAGTTGCAGGCTGATGTTCTTGTTCACTTCGTAGCTCGCCATTGCGTCCAGGCGGGTGTAGCCAGGCACGTACTTGGTGTTGTTGATATTAGCCCAGATCTTGGCCGAGTAGTTCACGCCGCCGCCGACGGTCAGGCCCGGCAGCACGGTGTAGGAAGTCCACAGCGAAGCGCTGGTCTTAGGCACGCCCGGGAAGGTATTGCCATCGTATGGCGACTTCACCCACACCGGAGCAACGGTGGTGCCGACGTTGGTGTAGCCGTTGTCGCCCACTTCCGCGTCAAGCCAGGTCGCGCCGCCGAACACTTGCCAGTTGTTGGTGATGGAACCGCTGACGCCGAATTCCACGCCGCGCACAGTCTTCTTGCCGGCGTTATAGGAGCCGCCATTGGCGTTGCTGACCCGGGCGTTGTTCATCTTGCTTTCGAAGATGGCGCCGCTCAGGGACAGCCGGCGTGCCAGCACTTCCCACTTGGTGCCCAGCTCCCAGTTCTTGCTGTCCTGCGGCTTCAGGTCCTGCACGGCCACGGTCAGTCCATCGACGCCTTCGCCGCCATCGTTGCCCGGCGGGGTAGACGAGGTACCGTAAGAAACGTAGATGCTGCTGTTAGCCGCCGGCTTGTACACCAGGCCCGCCTGGTAATTGGTGAAGGTGGACTTCACTTCAGCGTTCACGGCTGCGGTAGCAGGCGTTGCGGTCGGGTTGGCGGCGGTAGCCAGCGCGGAACGGAACGAGTCCCAACGCAGGCCCACGTTCAACAGCCACTGAGGATTGAACTCGATGGTGTCGAAGGCATAAGCGGAGCGGCTGTTGGTATGCACATTGGTCGCGGCAGGCGACACGCTGCGCACCTGGCCCACGGTCCATGGATCGTTCGGGTTAGGGTTCAGCAGGGTGGTGCAGTTGTAAAGGGTCGCTGCGCCGGAGGTCGGGCAGGTGCTGGTCTTGGTCAGCGGGTTGTTGGTGCCCGGGGTAAACAGGTAGGTGCTGCGGTCGGTGATCTCGCGGCTCAGTTCAATACCGGTGGTGAAGCTGTGCTTGATGCCGGCGGCGGTAAATTCGCCGGTCAGGCTGGAAGCATTGGCCAGCGCGTCGGTTTCAGCGACGCGGCTATTGGCGCGGCGCCACAAGGTACCGTACAGCACCACGTTGCCCTTGGAATCGTCAGGCTGGGTGTAGACGTAATCGTTCTCGGTCTTGCCGTAACGGGTCACGTTGCGGAAAGACAGGCCGTTGCGGAAGTCGTGCTTGATGTCGATGGTGCCGATATCGGACTTGGTGTCGCGGAAGTCGCGGTCAACCAGGCCGTAATAGGTGTCGCGCGGTACCGACATCGGGGTGCCGTTGCCGTTCTTGGCGACGTTGGCGCCGGTGGTGAACGGGTTATTGAAAGGAATGCCGCTATCCGGCAGTTCGCTCGACTGCATGTGGTAGTAGGACAGGTTGACCTTGGTAGGACCGGTCAGGCCGAAGGACACGGTCGGTGCGAAGCCCCAGCGGTCGCCGTGGATTTCGTTGCGGCCGGCTACATGGTTCTCATGGCCCATCACGTTCAGGCGGATCGCTGCATCGTCGCCAACCATGCGGTTGATGTCGACGGTGGCGCGGCGGTACTGCGCGCTGCCGATGCCGACCGAAGCGTTGCTGAAGTTTTCGGCCTTGGCAGTCTTGGAGACCATGTTCACACCGCCGCCGGCGGAAGAACGGCCGCCGTAGGCCGAATTCGGGCCCTTCACGACTTCGATCTGCTCGAGGTCGAAGATTTCGCGGCTCTGGGAGCCGGTGTCGCGGATGCCGTCAATATAGGTGTCGCTCTGCGCGTTGTAACCGCGGATCAGCAGGTTGTCGCCCACCGGCTGGCCGCCTTCGGCCGCGCCCACGGTAATGCCAGGCACGGTGCGCAGGGCATCGGTCAGGGAAGTGGCGCCGGTCTGGGCGATCACTTCGGTAGGAATAACGGTAACGGCTTTCGGAGTGTCCAGCAGAGGCGCGGTGAATTTGTCGGAGGCGGATTTCTTGACTTGGAAATCGTTGCCATTCTGGCCAGTTACGACCACTTCCTGCATTTTCTGCTCAGGTGCATCGCCGTTGTTATCGGCGTGCGCCATTGGCATTGCGAGGGTAGCGGCGATGGCTGCGAGGGTGGCTGGCGAGTGCTTGCGGCTCTTAATATAAGACATGGACAACTCTGAAAATGTGGGCATAAAACGCAAATGATAATTGTTTTCATTTAGATTAGCAACGTCGTTAGCAATCCTATGTCGGCCAAACGGCTAGGTTGCCGCCCTGCTTCGTGGCAAAATGCCATTATTCCCAACCCTATAAGAAGGAAACCCCATGAAGGGCGACAAAGACGTACTCCGTCTGCTGAATGCACAGCTGACCAACGAACTGACGGCGATTAACCAGTACTTCCTGCATGCGCGCATGTACCGTCACTGGGGCTTCGACAAGCTGGGCAAGAAAGAATATGACGAGTCCATCGGCGAAATGAAGCACGCCGACCGCCTGATCGACCGCATCCTGATGCTGGACGGCCTGCCTAACCTGCAAGCCCTGCACAAGCTGCTGATCGGCGAAAACACCGAAGAAATGCTGGCCGCCGACCTGAAGCTGGAAAAAGGCGCGCATGTGACCGTCAAGGAAGGCATTGCGCAGTCCGAGAAAGTCGGCGATTACGTTTCGCGCGACCTGCTGCTGGATATCCTGAAGGATACCGAGGAGCATATCGAATGGCTGGAAACCCAGATCGACATCATCGGCAAGATCGGCATCCAGAACTACCTGCAATCCCAGATGTCGGAATCCGAATGACGCTGGATCCGGTCCTCTTGCGCCGCTTGCTGCGCGCCAAAGACCGGATGGACGCCGCCTCGCAAGAGGAATGGCCGGTAAGCCGCCTGGCGGAAGTGAGCTGCGTCTCCGCAACTCACTTCGCCCGCTCCTTCAAGGAAGCTTTCGGCCTGCCACCCCACCGCTACCTGCTCACGCGCCGCATTGAAAAGGCCGTGACGCTGCTGCGCGAAACCGACCTCCCCATCACGGACATCGCCTATTCCACCGGCTGGAATAGCCTGGGAACCTTTGGCCGCACTTTCCGCGATATCACCGGTAAAAACCCGGGTGACATCCGTGAAGCAAGCCGCGCCAGCGTAACCGAGCCGGACAAAGTGCCCGCCTGCGTGCTGAGCGCCGCGCACCGGCCCGACCTCACAATGGCGGTTTCGGAGAAGCGGCGCCAGGAAGCCGTCCCTACAATGGAGTCTCACTTAAAGGAGACCACCCCATGACTCAAGGTATTCAAACCGTAGGCCTGTACGTTCGCGACCAGGATGAAGCGCTGGCTTTCTATGTCGACAAACTTGGTTTCAAGGTGCATACCGACGTGCGCAACGGCGACTACCGCTGGCTGACCGTGCAGCATCCTGACCAGCCATCGTTCCAGCTTGGACTGTACGTGCCGGGTCCTCCGGTGCATGATGCAGCCACCGCACAGTCGCTGAACGCGCTGGTCGCCAAGGGCGCCATGCCGCCGATGGTGCTGGAAGTGGACGACTGTTTCGCCGCCTACGACAAGATGCACCAGAAGGGCGTGGAATTCACGCAGGAGCCGGTGGAGCGTTACGGCACGGTGGATGCAGGCTTCCGCGACCCATCAGGCAACGGCTGGAAAATGATCCAGGCCCGCCGCAAGGTAGCAGCAGCTTAATTGAGGCCCCATGCTTTGCGCCAGGGGTCGTAGAACGCCAGGTCCTGCGGTACCGCTCCAGTAATGCCGCAGACCGCGCCCGCAAAGGCGTTGGCCCGCTCCAGGATCAGCGGCATTTCCCAGCCGCGAGCCCGCCCCGCCAGGAAGACGGCGGCAAATGCATCACCAGCGCCCACCGAATCGACAAACCGGGCCGGCTTGCTGGCCTGGTGGTCAATCACACGCGACCCATCGGCGCCAAAATACATCGCTCCCCGCTCGCCCAGCGTGATCAGCAAGCCCTGGATGGAAAAGTTATGCATCATGGCGCGCGCTTCCGTTTCGACGGCGGCGCAATCCATGTCCACTGTGTCGGGACAGGTGTGGCAATACCAGGAGAACAGCGCCTGCAGTTCATCCTCGTTAACCTTGACGATATCGGCACGCTGCAAGGAATCGAATACCGTCGACTCCTCCACGCCATTGCGCAGGTTCAGGTCCAGGAAGTGTTCGGCCTCGCCAGCGCCATCCAGCACGGCCTTGAGCGCCTCGCGCGAATCAGGCTCGCGCTGGGCCAGCGTACCGAAATAAACAGTATTGGGAGAAAAGGCCCGCATCACATCGACCGCCGATGCGGCTTCAATGTGATCGTAGGCTTGCCCGGACAGAATATGGAAGCGATGTCCACCATCGCCCTCCCGCTCGACCACCACGCGGCCGGTCGGTTCAAGGCCATGCTGCAAGCCTTCGCTGCTCATGCCGAAACGGTTGAACTCCTCGCGCAGCAAATCGCCGTGCGCATCATGGCCGACACGCGTCACCATCAAGGTGGGGTGGCCCAGTGCAGCCAGGTTGCGCGCCACATTAAAGGGGGCGCCACCGATAACTTGCCGGTCGCCAAAATCATCCAGCAGGGCTTCGCCAAAGACCAGAACTCTCGCTGACATTGCTGCCCTCCCCCACGTTAAACGGCTCGGGCTATTTTAGCAAAACTGCCTCCTGACCCGAGGAAGTATCGGCCAACGGTCGCGCGGCCCGCAGCTTGACGAACAGCACGGCCACGGCGGCACACAGCAGCAGCGCACCGGCCAGGCGCACCACATTGGCGGGATCACCGTGCAGCAGGCTGCGGTAAAACAGAGGTAGGGTGAAAATCTGGATGATCATCGGAATCACGATGAACATATTGAAGATGCCCATGTACACGCCGGTACGCTCCGGCGGAATGCTGCCCGCGAGCATCACATACGGATTGCCCATGATGCTGGCCCACGCCAGTCCCACACCCAGCATTGGCCACAGCAGCTGCAATGGTTCGCGAATCGACGGGATGCTCAGCATGCCGACGCCCGCCGCCGCCAGGCAAATGCTGTGCGTGATCTTCGGCCCGAACCGGCGCGTGAAAGGCACCAGCGCAAACGCAGCGATGAAGGCGACGAAATTGTAAAAGGCGCCCACTTGCCCATTCAGCAGGCCCGCCTCGCGAAAGCCGGCCGAAGCCGGATCGGAAGTTTTGTAAATCGAAGACGCCAGCGCCAGCATGATGTACTGCCAGTAGCAGAACATGGCATACCACTGGAACAGTTTGACCACCGCCAGCTGCTTCATGGTGGGCGGCATGTCGCGCAACGCATCGCCGATTTCGCGCAGGGTGTCGCGCCAGCCGGTGGGCTTGGCGCGCAGCTCCGCTTCTTCCTGCGGCGACAGCGGCAACTCGGGCGTGGTCCAGCAGCTCCACAGCACGGAGGCAAGCGAGAACACAGCGCCCAACAGGAATGCGCCGATCACGGTGTACGGAATATGATGGCTGTTCACCGCGTCGCGGCTGGTGCCAAGGTAGACCAGGATCGAGGGCGTCAGATAGGCCAGCGTTTGTCCCAGCCCGGTGAAGGCGCTCTGGGTAAGGAAGCCCAGCGAATGCTGGCGCACGGCGAGGCGGTCGCTGACGAAGGCACGGTAGGGTTCCATTGTCACGTTGTTGGCGGCATCAAGAATCCACAGCAGGCCGGCCGCCATCCACAGCACGGGGCTGAAGGGCATGGCCAACAAGCCAAGGCTGCAAAGCAGTGCGCCGACCAGGAAGTACGGCGTGCGGCGTCCCCAGCGTGAAACAGTGCGGTCGCTCAGCGCACCGATAATGGGCTGCACCAGCAGGCCGGTGACAGGGCCGGCGAGCCACAAGTAAGGCAGGCTGGCTTCGTCGGCGCCCAGGTATTTATAGATCGGGCTCATGCTGCTTTGCTGCAGCCCGAAGCTGAACTGGATTCCGAAGAAGCCGATGTTCATGTTGACGATCTGCCGGAACGACAGATGCGGTTTTTGCTGCATCATCGCGTGGCTCCTTCCGCTGCGGCTTGCCAGCGCTGGGTCCATGGTTCGTAAAAGGCCATGTCTTGCGGCACGGCGCCGGACAGGCTGCACACTGCGCCGGCAAAGGCGTTGGCGCGCGCCATGGTGAGCGCCAGGTCCCAGCCTTGCACATGGCCGTGCAGGAAAACGGCGGAAAATGCGTCGCCGGCCCCCACGGTGTCGACCAGTTTGTACGGCTCCTCGTTGCCATGTTCACGGATTACACGGCCATCCGCACCAATATACATCGCCCCGCGCGGGCCGAGGGTGACCACCATGGCCTGCAGGCTGAATTTTTCGATCAGCAGGGAGCATGCCGGCGGCAGGTCGGGATCGTGGGCGCGCACCAGTTGCGGGCCTGCCGGGGCGTACCAGGCCAACAGGGCTGCCAGTTCGTCTTCGTTGACCTTCAGGATGTCGGCGTGGCGCAGGGATTCGTACACGCTCCGTTCGGTGTACTGCCCTTCACGCAGGTTCAGGTCGAGGTAGCGGGTGGCCGGGCTGGCCTCCAGCAGTTCAATCAGGGCCGTGCGGGATGTCAGGTGGCGCTGGGCCAGCGTGCCGAAGTAAAGCACTTGCGGCTTGGCTTCGCCCAGCACCAATTTGGCGGGGGCAGCTTCGATATGGTCGTAAGCCTGGCCGGGAAGGATGTGGAAGGCGTGGCCGTGCTGGCCGCGCTCTACCACCACGCGGCCGGTGGGCCAGGCATCGTCCGTTTGCAGGCCCCATTGCGCCATGCCATAGCGCTGGAATTCGGCGCGCACGGCGTCACCGTTGGCGTCCTGGCCGATGCGGGTGATCATCAACGCTGGCGTGCCCAAGGCGGCCAGGTTGCGCGCTGCGTTGAAAGGCGCGCCGCCGACTACTTGCTCGCTGCCGAAATCATCGACGAGGGCTTCGCCGAACATTGCCACACTCATGGCGGTCTCCATCATTTTGTCGTGTTGTCGCGCTGGAGCCAGAGCATGGCCCATGGCGCTAGCGTTGTTTCGCCCTCGTGGCTTTGCGTGCTTGCCAGGCAGTCCTGCCAGCGTCCGTCCAGCTTGAACTGCTGGGGCTCGCCCGAGAAATTGTAGAGCGCCAGGAAGGTTGGGCCGCGCTGCAGCGCAAGCACCGCCGATGCTGCGGGCAGCAGCGAACGCGGTTCGCCCGCCGCCAATGCAGGCAGATGCTGGCGGGTCGCCACCAGGGCGCGCAAGCCAGCATAGACACACCCTGCTTGCGTGCTGCTGTCATGGCGCTCAGCGAAGCGCTGTTCGTCCAGCATGGGGCGCTGCAACCAGCGGCTGTCCATCGCGCGGTCCAGACGCTCGCGGAAGCTGTAATCATTGGTCTGCCCTAGCTCATCGCCCATGTAGAGTACGGGCAGTGCGCCGAAGCTCAGCGCAAGACCGTGCAACAACAGCAAACGGCGCAAGGCCAACGCTTCCGCCTCCTCGCCGCCGTCCTCGCTCGCTACGCCTTCGAGGCCGACCAGGCTTGCGGCCATGCCATTGCTGCCGTGCGCGGCGTGCGGGTCGCTGCTTTGGAAAGCTTCGCCGCGTGCAAAGCTACTGTCTGTGCCCGCGAAGAAGCGCGAGATCGCAGCAAGGCGCGCCTGCGGGTCGCGCTCGTGGCCGTCCGCACCTTCCGCAGCTTCTGCGCGCAGCACGTTCCAGCCGATGTCGTCGTGGCAGCGCACATAACTGAGCCAGCTGGCGTGCGGCGGCAGCGGCGGCGTACCTGCAATCACGCTGCGTACCAGCCCCGCATCCTGCTCGGCCAGCGAGCCCCATGCCGCCGCCATCAGGCTGCTGTGGTAAGCGATATGGCACTCCGGCTGCGCAGGCTTGCCGAAGTAGGCCGGCAGCTCACGCATCGGCACAATCGCCTCCGCCTTCAACAGCACGCCCGGCGCGGCGATGGAGGCCAGCGCACGCAGCGCCTGAAGGATCAGGTGCGCCTCCGGCTGGTTCATGCAATTGGTCCCTTCGCGCTTCCACAAGAATGCAGTGGAATCGAGACGGAACACTTCAATCCCCCGATTCGCCAGCCGCAGCAAGGCGCCCGCCATGGCCGCGAAAACTTCTGGATTGGCCCAGTTCAGATCCCACTGATAGGGATAGAACGTCGTCCATGCCCAACCATTCATCGCCGGCACATAGGTAAAGTTGCCAGGCGCCGCCTGCGGAAAGACCTGTCCCAGCGTGCGCTCGAAGGCATCCGGTTGCGAGCGGTCCGGGAACACGTGGAAGAAGCCACGCAGCCGCTCGTCACCAAGGCGTGCGCCCTGCGCCCACGCATGGTCATCCGCCACGTGGTTCAGGATGAAATCCGAACACAGGCTGATGCCTGCTTTGCGCAAGCTGGCCGTCAGCGACTCCAGGTCGGCATTGCTGCCGAAACGCGGATCCACTTCCTCAAAACTGGCCACCGCAAAACCGCCATCATTCTCCCCTGCCCGCATCTTCAGGAAAGGCAGCAGGTGCAGGTAACGCACACCCAGCTCTTGCAAGTGCGGGATGCGCGACGCGACGCCGCGCAAATCGCCGCCGAATCGGTCCACATAGCTGCAATAGCCAAGCATCTGCTGCCCCAGGAACCAATCCGGCTGGGCAGAGCGCGCCGTGTCCTGCGCCGCCAGCGCCGGGCTGCGCGCGCCAAGCAATTCGCCCGTTGCGGCGAGCAGGCTGCCGTACCACTGCTCAAACCCTGGCGCCTCGCCGTACAGGCTATGCAAGCAGCTGCGCAGCGCCGGCCCGTGCACCGTATAACGGCGTGCCGCCTCCGCACGCCGTCCCTCAGGCACGGCATTGAGCAAATGATGGATGGAAGAAGACATCGGCATTACGGTTTCCAAATCAGAAGGAGTAGTTCAGGCCCATCTTCACAGCACGGCCGCCGATCGAACGCGCGGCATGGCCGTCGCCTTCAACTTCGGTGTAGCCGATCTTGTCGAACAGGTTGTTGACACTCAGCGACAAGCTAAGTTGCGAATTGAACTGGTAGCGCGCGAACAGGTTCACCGTGCGGAAGGCGGGCATATCGATGGTGTTGGCATCGTCCGCCCAAGAGCGGCTGGTACCAACCAGGCTGCCGCCAATGGTCAGCGGACCAGCGTTGTAGCTCGGCGCGATCTGGTAAGTGATGCGCGCCTGCCGACGTGGCGTATGGCCGATGTTCGACTCCTGGCCCGGCGCGGTGCCGACGATTTCGGCATCGGTCCAGGTCAGGCCGCCATTGATGCGGAAGTCGCCCAGGCTCCATGCCGCTTCCAGCTCCGCGCCCTTGGCGTCGTAGCGGTTGGCCGTGCTGATCTGCGTCGTTGCCTCGAAGTTCGACTCATTGGTCTTGGCGCGGAATAGCGTCAGGAAAGCACTGGTGCTGCCGGAACGCCACTTCACGCCGCCCTCCACCTGGCGCACGGTGTTGATGCTGATCGGCGCGCTGCCATCAAGCGGCGTGCCGAACAGGATGCGGTCCGCATTGAAGGCCACACCATCGCTGGCACGGGCAAACAGCGCGAGGTCGCGGTTGATCTGGTAATTGCCGCCCACCGAATACGATGTATGGTGGATCTTGTAGTCGACCAGCTGCTCGTTGGCAGGCTCATAGACCAGTCCATTGGTCGCGATATTGGCCGTGCCATTGGCGCGCTGGCGGTCCTGGCGCACGCTGGCGTCAAAGTTCAGCGGCCCCTTTTCCCAGCCTACGTTCAAGTAAGGCGAGAGCAGCTTGTACTCCATGTCCACAGCACGCATGCAGCAGCCGCCCCAGGCTGGACCGATCAAGCCTGGCGTGGAGGATGCCGTCTGCAGCAAGGCAGGCTTGTCGCCGGTCAGCTGCATCAGGTACTCGTTGAAGTTCCAGGTCAGGCCCAGTTTCTGCAGCGAGGTATAGAGGCCGGCGGTAGCGGTCAGCTTGCCGCCGTCGATGGCGAAGGCCTTGGCCAGCTTCAGGTCATTCAGCGTGTTGTCGGCATTATCGATCGAGGTGTTGAACACCACGGCGTTGAAAGCGGGGCCGTTGTATGCCTGGCCTTTATTGGGGCCGGTGGCGATCACATAATTTCCAGCCACGCCATTATTGGCAGGGAAAACGCCGAGGAAGCGGCCGCTGTTATTCGCCTTGCGGAAGTTGTCGCTCAACGTGATCCCGTTGCCCAGGTCAAATGACGCAGCGATGCCAAAGCTGTCGCTCTTCACGCGCAGGCCGTCGTTGACGTTGCTGGAAGCCTTGCCATTTTCCTTGGTCAGCGAAATATCGCGCGTCCAGTAAGGCGAATAGAAGGTGGTGTCGCGCGGATCAATGCCCGGAATTTCGCTGATGCGGCCATTGCTCACGCTCACCGGCACCGGCAACGCTGTCGGCGCCCTGTCGTCCAGGTGCTTGAAGGAGAGCCTGATCCAGCCGTTCGACAATTCCTGCGTGATGTTGCCGCGGATTTGCCCGCCTTCCTGCGTGTTCATGCCGGTCTTGCGCTGGCCTTCGCCGGTGCGGTAATGGCCACCGATGAAGAAGCGCGTCTTCTCAGCCAGGCGGCCGCCGTAATCGAAGTCGTAGCGCGTTTCGTCGTAGCCCAGGCCGCGCTGGATACCGATATTGCCGCCCTGCTGTTCGCCGGTCTTGCCGATGAAGTTGATGATGCCGCCCGGCGAGTTGGTCGCCAGCGTGGAGGCCGAACCGCCGCGCACCACTTCCAGGTGATCAAGCGTGCCGTCGATCTTCACATAGCTGTCCGGCGTGATGAAATTGAAGTCGCCCGATTGCAGCACGGGCAAGCCATCTTCCTGCATCTGCACATAGCGCGCACCGCCTGCGGAAATCGGCACGCCGCGCACGGTGATATTGGCATTGCCCTCGCCGCCGGACGATTCGGCGCGTACGCCAGGGATGGAACGCAGTACTTCGGCAGCGCTGGTCGGCGCAGCCAGGGAAATAGCTTCCGACTCCATGGTGCTGACCGACACGCTCGACCGCATTTTCGAGCTGCGGCTGGCGGTGCCGGTGACGACCACGCGCTCAAGTTTCAAACCGTCGGCCGGGGCTGGGGCGGCGGCAGGCGCCTGGGCTTCCTGGGCGATTTCCTGGGCAAATGCTGGGTGGGCGAATGCAGCAGCGATGGCAGCAGCCATGCAGCCGCGTTGGGCTGTACGTAAAACCATTGTCTCCTCCGTTTGGGGCTTATTCATCGGCCGGTTGGCCGCGTCTGTTTATCTGCAGATGCCTCATTATTCATCAGCTTTTTGCAAATTGCAATCGATTGCAAAGAATATTTGAAAAACGATCGTGCACTTATGTTGCGCCAAATGCAAACGGTTGCAATTAGCGCGAGCTGGCGCGCTGAATCAGGGAAGTAGGAAGTTCGACCGAGCGGGCCGCCTGGCCCTCAGTCTGCTGCAACAGGGCAGCCACCATGGCGCGCCCCGCTTCCTGCACGGGCTGGCGCACCGTGGTCAGGGGAGGATGGAAATAGGAAGACAGTTCGATATCGTCGTACCCGACGACCGCCACATCGCCCGGCACTGAGCGGCCCTGCTCACGCAAGGCATTAATGGTCATCATGCCCAGCAAGTCGGAGCAGGCAAACACCGCGTCGTACTGCACACCGCGCTGCGCCAGCTCCGCCACCGCCTCGCGCCCGCCCTCCGGCAGGAAAGAAGCCGCCACGCATAGCGCCGGATCAACGGCGATACCGGCCGCTTGCAACGCAGCGCAATAACCAAGGTAGCGCTGCTCGACTTCAGGCAGGCGCGTGTCGCCGAAGAAGGCGATACGGCGGCGCCCTGAAGCCAGCAGGTGTTCAGTCGCCAGCCGGCCGCCGCTCTCATTGGCGCCGCCGACCGTGCAATAAAGCTGTTGCGGCATTTGCGCGCCCCACACCACCAGCGGCACATGGCGCGCAGCCATTTCGTTCAACTGGTCATGGTGGCCCCACTGGCCGATCAGGATGATACCGATCACGCGACCGGTATCGAAAGGTGTGGCGGCAGTATCGAGCTGCTCCGCATCGACGCGCGACAGCAGCATATCGAAGCCTTGCTCCGTCAGCGCATCGGCCAGGGAGCCGATCATCGACAGGAAGAAGGGATCGGTCAGGCTCTGGTGCACCTTGGCGTCGGACGGCACCACCACCGCCACCGAACGGTTCTGCTTCAGCCGCAGGTTCTGCGCACCGACATTGATCGTGTATTTGAGCGAGCGCGCCAGCTCCATGATGCGGGTGCGCGTTTCCTCGTTGACCAGCTTACTGCCGGCCAGCGCGCGCGACACGGTAGAAGTGGACACGCCCGCCAGGCGGGCGATGTCCGCCATTTGCAGGCGTTCCTGTGACGGAGGCTTGGCTGCCATGCGTTGCGGCCCTCAGGCCTGGGGCACGGTGTCTTTGAAGGATTGACGCTCGGACAGCTTGTCGAACAAGCGGCCCAGGTTAGGGTGCTTGCTGCGCCATTCGATTTCCGGGAAGCGGAAGCTGAGCCAACCCAGGCAGCAGCCCACCGCTACGTCGGCCAGCGAGTAATGGTTGCTGGCGCAGTAGGTATCGTCGCCCAGGCGCTCGGACATCGAAGCCAGGCCCAGTTCAACTTTCAGCAACTGGCGCGCGATCCACTCCTCGCTCTGTTGCGCTTTCGGACGCTGGTTGCGTTCAAGGCGAACCAGCACGCCCGCATCCAGCACGCCATCGGCCAGCGCTTCCCAGCACTTGATGTCGGCACGCTCCCGGCCATTCGGCGGCAACAGCTTGCAGACCGGCGACACGGCATCCAGGTACTCCACGATCACGCGCGAATCCTGCATGGCGTAACCGTCCTCCATGACCAGGCAAGGCACTTTGCCCAGCGGGTTGAGTTTCTGGATGGTGGTTTCCGGGGCCCAGACATTTTCAAGTTCGAGGTGATAGTCGAGCTTTTTTTCCGCGAGGACGACACGAACCTTGCGTACATAAGGGCTGGCGAGTGAACCGATTAGTTTCATAGATACTGGTAGTGGAGAATTAGACAACAGTATAGCATCGCGACCTAAAGGCAGGCGCAGCGCTGGCGGCGGTAATGGTAACGCCACCAGTGGTAAAATCCTGTTTTTTCCCGCCTCCTCCTGCCAGCATTATCATGACAACTCCTTACTCCACCCTGTCGGCCCTGTCCCCGCTGGACGGCCGTTACGCCTCGAAAACCGACAAGCTGCGCCCGATCCTGTCCGAATCCGGCTTCATGCACCACCGCGTGAAAGTCGAAATCGCATGGCTGCAAGCCCTGTCCCTGGCTGGTTTCGCCGAAATCAAGCCATTCTCCGCAGCCGGCACCGCCCTGCTGGACAAGCTGGCCGCCGACTTCACCGAAGCCGACGCTGCCCGCATCAAGGAAATCGAAGCCGTCACCAACCACGACGTCAAGGCCGTGGAGTACTGGCTGAAGGAAAAAGTGAAGGATGTGCCTGAGCTGGTGGCCGCCTCCGAGTTCATTCACTTTGCCTGCACCTCGGAAGACATCAACAACACCTCGCACGGCATGATGCTGAAAGCCGCCCGTGACGGTGTGATGGTGCCGGCCTTGAACGGCGTGGTCGCCAAGCTGACCGAAATCGCCCACGCAAACGCCGAGCTGCCTATGCTGTCCCGGACCCACGGCCAGACCGCCAGCCCGACCACCCTGGGCAAGGAATTCGCCAATGTGATCGCCCGCCTGCAGCGCGCTATCGACCGCATCGCCAAAGTTGAAATCCTGGGCAAGATGAACGGCGCCGTGGGTAACTACAACGCCCACCTGTCGGCTTACCCATCGTTCGACTGGCCTGCATTCTCCAAGAACGTGATCGAGCAGCGCCTGGGCCTGGTGTTCAATCCGTACACCATCCAGATCGAACCGCACGATTACATGGCCGAGCTGTTCGACGCGGTTGCCCGCGCCAACACCATCCTGCTGGACCTGAACCGCGATATCTGGACTTACGTTTCGCTGGGCTACTTCAAGCAGAAGCTGAAGGCTGGCGAAATCGGCTCTTCCACCATGCCGCACAAGGTCAACCCGATCGACTTCGAAAACTCCGAAGGCAACCTGGGCCTGGCCAATGCCGTGCTGAAGCACCTGTCCGAGAAGCTGCCGGTGTCCCGCATGCAGCGCGACCTGACCGATTCGACCGTGCTGCGTAATATCGGCGTTGGTTTCGGCTACACCCTGCTGGCTTATGACTCGTGCCTGCGCGGTTTGAACAAGCTGGAAGTGAACCCTGCCCGCCTGGCGGCTGACCTGGATGCGTCGTGGGAAGTGCTGGCGGAGCCGGTGCAGACTGTGATGCGTCGTTACGGTATTGAGAATCCGTATGAGCAGCTGAAAGAGCTGACTCGCGGTAAGGGCATTACCAAAGAGGCGCTGCGTGAGTTCATTACCGGCCTGGCGATTCCGCAGGATGCTAAGAACCATCTGCTGGCGATGACTCCGGCGAACTATATCGGTATCGCTGCTTCGCTGGCTAAAGCCATCTAAAACCGGTAAACCTGGGTCTGACCCTTGGGTCAGACCCCGAATTACCGGTTTTAAGGAAGCTGTAAGCAAGTTCCATTACCCTCTGGTATATTAGTCCTAACACGTACTATTTACCAAAAATCGCAATGGAACGCTATTCCAAAACCGCCATCGCACTGCACTGGCTGATCGCCCTGCTGATCGTCGCCGCGTTCATTCTCGGCCTGGTGATGACCGACATCCCCGGCCTAACCCCGACCAAGCTCAAATACTATTCCTGGCATAAATGGCTGGGCGTCACCGTGCTCGCCCTGGCCGCCGGCCGCCTGCTGTGGCGCCTGAAGCAAAAGCCGCCCGCACTACCAGTCTCCATGACCCAGGGCCAGAAAAAAGCCGCCGAAGCCGGCCACTGGTTCCTCTACTTCCTGATGTTCGCCGTGCCGATTTCCGGCTACCTGTACACCACCGCCGCCGGCGTGCCCGTGGTCTACCTCGGCCTGGTCAAAATCCCCGCACTGTTCGACGCCAGTCCCGCGCTCAAGGAAATCCTGAAGCCTGTACATTACTGGCTCAACATGCTGCTCGCCGCCGTCGTCATCGGCCATATCGGCGCAGCGCTGAAACACCAATTCATCGACAAAGACGGCCTGCTCAAGCGCATGCTGCCCTAACCTGGAGCCTCACCATGAAGAAAAGCGTATTACTGGCCGCACTGCTGGCCGTGGCGGCTGCAGCCAGCGCCGCCGTGCTGAAGACCGATCCGGCCAAGAGCAGCGTCTCGGCCGTGTTCAAGCAAATGAACGTGCCGATCGAATCACCGTTCAAAAAGCACAATATTGTCATCGACTACAACGCCGCCGCACCAGACACCTCCAAAGCCACGGTCGAAATCGAGACCGCCAGCCTGGACCTGGGCGAAGCCGACATGAACAAGGAAGTGGCCAAGAAAGACTGGTTCAATTCCGCTCAATTCCCTAAAGCCACCTTCGTCTCCAGCGCGATCAAGAGCGCCGGCGCCGGCAAGCTGAATGTCAGCGGCAAACTGAGCATCAAGGGCAAGGTTGCCGACGTCACCTTCCCGGTCACCGTGAAGACCGACGGCGGCAAGCAAGTGTTCGACGGCGCACTGCCGATCAAGCGCCTGGCCTTCAACATTGGTGAAGGCGAATGGAAAGACACCGGCATGGTTGCCGATGAAGTGACCATCAAGTTCCACGTAGTAGCTCAATAAACCCCTGGAGACACCATGAAGCTGAAGTTCCTGACCGCCGCACTGCTGGCCGTATCCGCTGTTGCCGCCAACGCCGCCAACTACAACATCGACCCATCGCACACCTTCCCAAGCTTCGAAGCCGACCACATGGGTCTGTCGGTATGGCGCGGCAAGTTCGACAAGACCAACGGCACGATCCAGATGGACCGCGCAGCGAAGACCGGCACCATGGACATCACCATTGACGCAGCGTCGATTGATTTCGGCCTGGACAAGATGAACAGCCACGCCAAATCGGCCGACATGTTCAACGTCGAGAAATTCCCGACCGTGACCTACAAGGGCAAGCACTTCGTATTCGAAGGCGAGCAGCTGGTGGCCGTGGAAGGCGAACTGACCATGCTGGGCGTGACCAAACCGGTCACGCTGAAGGTCAACAAGTTCAAGTGCATCATGCACCCACGCTACAAGCGCGAAGCATGCGGCGCCGACGCCACCGCAGAATTCAAGCGCACCGACTTCGGCCTGAACTACGCCACTCCAACCTTCGCTCCCGAAGTGAAGCTGGCAATCCAGGTAGAAGCCATCAAGGCCGAATAAAAATGTCCACCATGGGGTCAGGAACTGAAGTGGACATTTCCTGCAGAAATGTCCACTTTAGTTCCTGACCCCGAGGTGGACAGTGGCCGCCTACAACGCGGCCACTTTCATTTCCAGCAAGCAATCAGGTTGCATAGGTTATAATTTTGCGCCCCGCAATTTTGCGGCAAAAATAACAACCTGAAAGCGAAGATGAAGCAGAAAATGTTTGCGGCCGCCCTCGGCCTCGCCCTTCTTTCCGGCTGCGCCAGCATGCAGACCGGCACCACCCAGGAAGTCAAGATCAGCTCCAATCCGGACGGCGCCGACGTGTACGTTGCCGTCATGAGCACCAAGAACAACCAGGTTCAGTACGTGAACAAGGTCAAAGTTGGCCAGACTCCGCTGACCGTGCGTGTGGCGCGTAAAGACGGCGTTGTGATCCTGGAAAAAGACGGCTTCCAGCAAACCATGGTGCCGATGAACCGCGGCATGAACCCATGGGTCTGGGGCGACATCCTGCTGACCAGCCCGCTGAGCACCTCGATCGACACCTCGACCGGTGCAGCTTATGAATACGACCCTGGCGAGTACATGGTCGACATGAAGCCAGCCACCAAGTAATTCCCCGGCGGCCAGCGCACCTGGCCGCCAGCAAGTCCCTCCATGCGTTTCGCCCTCCTGCTGCTACTGACCATTACCCAAGCCGCCCAAAGTGCGCCTTGCGGATGCCCCGCGCCTGAAACCCCGGTCCAGGCCGATGCACAACGCCGGCTGCGCGACTTCGCCCTGTTCAATCATCGCCGCATCGTCGATGACCTTGTGCGCCGGGAAGGCATTTACCTCGACACGCTCCTCGAAGCCCTTCCGCAATGCATGAACCGCAGCGCACAAATCAGCTGGCTGCGCCAGCTCGCGGCCGACACGCCAGACACTGCCGCCTTCGCCCAGCGCCTTAGCGCCTGCCCGGCAGTGCCCCTGCCGCCGCCGACGACCATGCCGGAGGCGGCAGCGGCCGGACCGCAGCAAGCCGCGGCGGCGGATATTTCCAGCCTGGCAAATGCGCCGGGCTGGCTGGCCTTGCTGCATTACCGCAGCACTGGCAGCGGTCAATGGCAAAGCCAGGCCGACCAGCCAGGCTTCTTCCTGACCGCCGGGGGCCGCTCCGCGCCGCGCGACGAACTCAGGGCCGCACTTGAAGCCATGCAGTCGGAAGGCCGCGCAGCCTTCGCCTGCCGCTTTCCCGCGCGCTACGAATGGTTGCGCCGAAATGCAGGCTTGCCGTCATTGCCTCCCGCAACTGAGTTATGCCCGGAGCTGGCTGCATGGCTGGGCCAGTTCCAGGGCCAGCGCATCAGCATCAATTTCGCCTCCAGCTACCTGGAAAACCCTTCGTCGACGTTCGGCCACACCTTCCTGAAAGTGTTCCGGCATTCCGGCGCTGAACTCCAGAGCCGGACGATTAATTACGCCGCACGCGCCGACGAACGCGTGAGCGAACTGTCCTTTATCCGGCGCGGCCTGCTGGGCGGCTTCCCCGGCGTGGCCGATGAATTGCCGTATTACCGCCGCCTGCGCATCTACACCGAAGACGAAGGCCGCGACATCTGGGAATACGAACTCTCCCTCGATCCAGGCGAATTGCAGCAATTGCTGCTGCATGCCTGGGAAACCAAGGATGGAGTATTCAACTACTACTTCATCGACGAGAACTGCGCCTACCGCACGCTGGCCCTGATTGACGCAGTGCGCCCCGGCCTGAAATTGCTGGACCATTTCGGGGTGGCCACCGTGCCGGTCGATACCATCCGCGTGCTGCGCGAGAATGGCCTGCTGGCCGCAACCTCCGTTTGGCCCGCCTTCCCCAAACAGCTGCGGCATCACCAGCAGCAGATGCAGGCAAGCGACGCCGCCCTGGCCTTGCGGCTGGCGCAAGGCCAAATCGCCCCGGACCAGCTGGACGTGGACGAGGCGACGCGGCGCGCCGCCATCCTGCAGCTGGCCTATGAGTTTGCATCGGTCGAGATCAACCGCGACCGCTCCGACCGGGCGACGCGCAAGGACATCATCAACGCCATCGCGCGCGCCCGCTTTGAAACGGATGCAGCCAGCCCCCTGCAAGCGCCACCGACACCGCCCAACCCCGAGTCCGGCCATGAAGGCAGCCCTGCCATGATCGGCGCCATGCGGCGCGCCGGCAGCAATGCGCTGACGCTCTCGTGGGCCGGCTTCCAGCACACGCTCACGGACCGGCTGCAAGGCTTCGAACCACATGCCGCAATCACGGTACTGCAGCCGGAAGTGGTGCTCCAGCCCGGCCACGGCCCGCAGCTGGAAAGCATAGCGTGGTTATCCGTGCAATCCACCATTCCAGTGTCCGCACTGTACACGCCGCGCGCATGGCGGCTCGCCGTCAACACCAGCCGCAAGCCCTTTGAGGATGGCCGCCATATGGCAAGCACGCTGTCCTTCAATGGCGGGCGCGCCTGGAGTATCGGCAACATCGACTTGAGCTTTTCCCCAGGAGTTGCGCTCGAAGCCAGCCGCGCCTTGCCGCACCAGGCGGCGCTGGCAGCTACCGCCTGGCTGGCGGCCAGCCGGCAGGGTACCGGCTGGAGCGCCATTCTGGAAATGGATGCCGGCCGCTTCGTCGCAGGAAGCAAACTGCTGCGCACCCAGTCGCGTGCCGAATTTGCGTGGCACCTGTCGCGCAATGACGCGCTCGTGCTCTCCGCAACACGGGAAATCCACCCGGGCCGGCAAACGGAAGTGCGGATCGCATACCGCAGCTTCCGCCGCCTGCCTGGCGTGTGGCGCTAAGCGCCTAAGGCACTTCCTTTTCGTAGGCTGAGCGCACCGCGTGGCGCGCGTGCTCCCACTCCATACGCGACCTGCCCTTCACGGTTTCCCAATCCCGTCCCAGCTGGTTTTCCAGCTCGTTCCACGTGCCGCGATAGCGCTGGCGCGCAGTGTAACCGAGCATGTAGGCCGGCTCATAATCGTCGTAGTCGAAATTGGGATCGAAGTAGGCTTCGTTCCGGTAGTGGTCTTGCCAGTAGACGCGCTCCTCGCTCGGGTTGAGCAAGGTACCGATGCCCTGGCCCGCCAGCCCGCCAGCCAAAGCGCCGATCGCGCCGCCGGCTGCCATGCCAAGCGGACCCGCCGGCGTACCGGCAACAATGCCGGCTGCAGCGCCGCCAGCGCCCCCTACACCGGTGGCGAGGTTGTGGTCTTCCTCATTGTCTTCCAGTTTCGGGTTGACGATTTCCGCCGCGCCCTTGCCGACAAAGGCCCCCGCCACGCCGCCAATGATGGCGCCGGCCACCATGCCTGCGGGCCCGCCCGGCGAACCGGCCGTTGCGCCAGCCAGCGCGCCGCCCGTGGTGCCGAGGCCGACGCCGATCACGTGCTCGCCCTCACCTTCCTTCCAGGCCTGCTCGATGTCGGCCGCGTCGACCGAGTCGCGCACATTCACGCCCATCAGGATGCCGCCGCCACGGATGCCTTCTTCATAGTGCTTGATGCGCTCTTCCGGAATGCCGGCGCCGATCAGTGCGCCCACCAGGCCGCCCGCCACGCCTCCAGCGCCAGCACCAGCCAGCGCTGCTGCAAGAGGGCCGGCCACCACGATGCCCAAGCCCGGCAGCACCAGCGTGGTGCCCATCGCCGCCACCGCGGCCAGCGCCGCACCAATCGCGCCGCCGACGCTGGCGCCAATGCCGGCGCCCTCCCCGGCTTTCGAACCCAACTCCGTTTCCGACGATCCGCTGAAATAACGCTTGCGGGTATCGTCGCTCATGACGACATTGATATCGTCCTTACCATAGCCGCGGGAGGTGGCGTGCTGCCAGGCACGCTCGGCGCTGCTGCGATCGCGGAACAGGCCGGTTACCATGCGGGATTGCTTGTCTGCAGTATTCATGGGAATTCCCCCTTTTTGCATGAGTCGAGGACACGATAGGCCGCGGCGCACCCCAAATCTGTACGTTGGCGCACCGAATTTCGGCGTGCGTATGTTCTACACTGGAAGCATCAACAATAAGGGGGCGGACATGAACTTCATTATCTGGATCGTGATTGGAGGCGTGCTTGGCTGGCTGGCCAGCCTGGTAATGAAAACCGACGCTCAGCAGGGCATGTTCCTGAATGTCGTGGTGGGTATTGTCGGCGCCCTGCTCGGCGGCTGGCTGCTGTCGCCGCTATTCGGGGCGGGCACAATTAATGCGGACGATTTCAGCGTAATGTCGCTGGCGGTTTCTTTCCTTGGGGCATTGATCCTGCTCGCCATCGTCAACCTGGTCTTCCGCGGCCGCGTCAGATAGCCCACAAAGTTCCTCACAAACCAGCGCCGCGGCGCTGGTTTTTTTTCGCCGTCGCCAGGGCCAAAGTGCTGCACCGCAGCAACATGAGGCTACATTTTGGGAGTTGACGCCAGCCCCCACCATGCCGATACTCTAGGTCGCCTGCTGGCCCAGCCTGCCGGGCCACCAAATCAACCAATTCGAGACCCATGAAAAAATCTCTCCTCGCGCTCGCCATCCTGAGCACCACCTCCGCAGCCTTCGCAGACGAAGGCATGTGGATGCCGCAGCAGCTGCCACAAGTAGCCAAGCAACTGAAAGCCGCCGGCCTGAAGCTGGACCCAGCCTCGCTGACCAAGCTGACCGAGTTCCCGATGAACGCCATCGTGAGCCTGGGCGGCTGCTCCGCGTCCTTCGTGTCGCCGCAAGGCCTGGTCGTGACCAACCACCACTGTGTGTACAACAGCGTGGCGGTCAACTCCACCAAGGAACGCGACCTGCTGGCTAACGGCTTCGTAGCCCACAACTTCGGCGAAGAACTGCCAGCCTCCCCAGGCAGCCGCATTTTCGTCACCAAGGAAGTGCTGAACGTCACCGACAAGATCATCACCCCGGAAGTGGCCAAGCTGCAGGGCAAAGCGCGCGTGGACGCGATCGAGAAGAACCAGAAAGCCCTGACCGCCGAATGCGAAAAGGATGAAGGCCACCGCTGCACCGTGTCTTCCTTCTACGGCGGCCTGGAGTACTACCAGATCAAACAGCTGGAAATCCGCGACGTGCGCCTGGTGCACGCACCGGCAGCCGGCGTCGGCAAATTCGGCGGCGACACCGACAACTGGATGTGGCCGCGCCACACCGGCGACTACGGTTTCTACCGCGCCTACGTGAGCAAGGACGGCAAGGCCGCCGACTACTCCAAGGACAACGTCCCTTACGAGCCTAAGTCCTACCTGAAGCTGGCCAAAGAAGGCGTAAAAGAAGGCGACTTCGTGATGGTACTGGGCTACCCAGGCCGCACCAACCGCCACCGCCTGCCATCCGAAGTGTCCACCACCTTCGGCTGGGAATACCCTGCCTTCATCCAGAACTCCAACGAGACCCTGGCCATCATCGACCGCGAAACCAAGGGCGACCGCGATGCGGCCCTGAAGGTAGCCGGCCAGGTAGCAGGCATCAACAATTACTACAAGAACCGCAAGGGCATGCTGAACAGCTACGAGGGCAGCGACATCCTCGAGCGCAAGACCAAAGAGCATGACGCCCTGAAGGCATGGGTCAACGCCGATGCCAAGCGCAAGGCCGCCTTCGGCGCCGACCTGGAAAACGTGGAGAAGCTGATGGCCCAGCGCACCGCTGAAGCCAAGCGCGATTACTTCCTGGACCGATCCTCGCCAACGCTGCTGAACGCCGCGCGCATGATGTACCGCCTCGCCAACGAGAACACCAAGCCTAACGCCGACCGCAAAGCAGGCTACCAGGAACGCGACGCCAAGCGCATCAAGGCTTCCATCGAAGGCGTGAACAAGACTTACGTCGCCAAGGTGAACAAAGCCATCGTGCTGAACAACATGAAGCACTACGCCGCGCAGCCAGCGTCCGAGCACAATGCAGTCTTCGACGCAGCAATGGGCATCAAGGCAGGCATGAACGAAGCCGAACTGACCGCAGCGCTGGACAAGCTGTACGCCGGCTCCAAGCTGGAAGACGCAGCCTTCCGCACCGAATGGCTGGGCAAATCGGTAGCCGACTTCAAAGCCAGCGACGATGCCTTCATCAAGGCCGCCGTCGCCCTGTACGACGACGCCATGAAGCGTGAAGCGGAAGAAGAAGAACTGGGTGGCAAGATCCAGCAAGCCTACGGCAACTACATGAAGGCCAAGATCGCTTACATGAACTCCAAAGGCCAGGCTGTGTACCCGGACGCCAACAGCACCCTGCGCGTCACCTTCGGCAAGATCGCCGGCCGCGACACCGGCGCCGACGGCACCTCCGGCTGGACCGCCTTCACCACCGTGGCAGGCGTGAAAGCCAAAGCCACCGGCGAAGGCGAGTTCAATGCACCGCAAGCGCAGCTCGACGCGATCAACAAGAAGGAATTCGGCAAATACGTCGATCCGAAGCTGAAGACGGTGCCGGTCAACTTCCTGGCCACGCTGGACATCACCGGCGGCAACTCCGGTTCCGCAGCACTGAACTCGAAAGCCGAGCTGGTAGGCCTGGCGTTCGACGGCACCCTGGACTCCATCATCTCGGACTGGGACTTCAACAAAGCCAAGACCCGCGACATCCAGGTCGACCTGCGCTACATGCTGTGGAACATGAAGTACATCGACAAAGCCGACAACCTGCTGAAGGAAATGAAGGCCGAGTAATCCACGGCCCAGCCCGTGTTCCACCTTGGGGTCACACCCCTTTTGGGACACGGGCACAAGCATTTCACGGCTGAGCCCGTGTCTCATTTCGGGTGTGACCCCAAGGTGGGACACGGGCTCAGCCGTTTGTGAGCTTGAGGCCGGCGATGCTGGCGATGATGGCTCCGATTAGCAGCAGCCGTAGCGGTGTGGCGCTTTCGCCGTAGGCTACGATTCCTACCAAAGCGGCGCCCGCCGCGCCAATCCCTGTGAAGACCGCAAACGCTGTGCCGACTGGCAGCTGGCGCAAGGCCATCGTCAGTAGTACGATCGCGCCGTTGGCGAAGGCCAGGCCGGCGAGGCTGGGCCAGAGCCGCGTCCAACCTTCGGCGTGCTTGAGCGCGACCGCCATGGCGATGTCCACCAAGGCTGCTGCCAGCAGCAGCAACCACGCCGTGATCATGGCTTGGCCGACGCCAGGCCGCGTTGCACGGCGGGACGCGCTTCAATGCGCGCTACCCAATCAGCCACCGCGGGGTAGTCGAATAGCGTAACGCCCAATTCGTGGTGCGAGCGTATCCATGGGAAGCTGGCGATATCGGCAATCGTGTATTCATCTCCCGCCAGGTATGCCTTGTCGCGCAGGCGTTCTTCGAACACGCCCAGCAGGCGCAAGGTCTCGCGGCCGTAGCGTTCGAGCGCCTGTTCGTTCGGTTTGCCCTTGCCCGCGCCCGCGCTATGGCGGAAATACCATAATTGCCCCAGCATCGGCCCGATGCTGCCCACCTGCAGGAACAGCCATTGCAGCGCTACGCTGCGCGCTTCGCCGGATGCCGGCAGCAACATGCCTGCCTTGTCGGCCAGGTGGATCAGGATGGCGCCGGATTCGAAGATTGGCGTCGTTTCATCCACCAGTAATGGAATCTTGTGGTTCGGGCTCATTTCGCTGAACGGCGGCTGGTGCTGCTCACCGGCGGACAGGTTCACGTGGTGCACCCGGTGCGGCAGGCCGAGTTCCTCCAGTGCGATGGTGATCTTCTGCCCGTTGGGGGTATCGGCGGTGTACAACGTCAGCATGGTCGGCTCCTCGAGTGTTTTGACTGGACCCAGTGTATGCGCCGCAAAAACGCATTAAAATTCCAGAAAACAGCGGAACGGTTACGCAAATATGCAGAAGCTCGATTGGGAAGACCTGCGCTACTTCGCCGCCGTCGCGCGCGGCGGTTCCATCTCGGCCGCGGCACGCGAGCTGGCTGTGAATCATTCCACCGTGCTGCGCAGGCTGGATAGCCTGGAGCAGTCCCTCGGCGTGCGCCTGTTCGAGCGCCTGCAGTCTGGTTATGTAATGACCGGCGCTGGCGAAACCCTGCGCGGCCGCCTGGGGCCCATCGAGGAGGAAATCGGCAGCGCCCAGCGCGAAGTGGGCGGTCTCGATGAGGAGCTGCGCGGTTCCATCCGCCTGACCACCACCGACACCCTGGCGCATGGCCTCCTGATGCCCTACCTGCAGCGCTTCCAGGATGCGCACCCCGCCGTGCAGCTGCAGCTGGTGGTGAACAACAGCTTCCTCAACCTCACCCAGCGCGAAGCCGACATCGCCGTGCGTCCGTCGAATACGCCGCCGGCCAACCTGGTCGGCCGCAAGGTCGGCGCAGTCGCGACCGCGCTGTATGCTTCCCACGCCTACCTGCGCCGCGCCGAGCGCGAAGGCATCGCACGCGACGACTGGCCCGCGCACCGCTGGGTGGCGCCGGACGATAGCCTGTCCCACCTCGCCGCAGCCCAGTGGCTGGCCGAGCGCGTGCCGCCATCGCAAGTGGCGGTGTGCGCCGACAGCCTGATCACCATGGTGGATGCCGCGCGCAACGGCATGGGCGTGGCGCCCCTGCTTTGCCTGCTGGCCGATCGCGAGCGCACGCTGGAGCAGTTGGCGCCGCCCGATCCGTGCTTCCACACCCAGCTCTGGGTGCTGAGCCATCGCGACTTGCGCAACGTGGCGCGCATCAAAGCCCTCAGCCAATACCTGTATGACGCGTTACGCCAGGACGCGCATGTTTTCCCCGCTTGATGTACATTGTCATTCCGACATTCCCTCACTTCCACAACAATGGAGCCTCACATGACCAAGAAAATCGCCCTCATCGTCGGCAGCCTGCGCAAGGATTCACTGAACCGCAAATTCGCCAACGCGCTGGTGGAAGTGGCGCCCGCTGAACTGCAATTCGAATTCGTCGACATCGGCGACCTGCCGCTGTACAACCAGGACCTGGACGACGCCCACACCCCGCCTGCCGCCTGGACCGCCTTCCGCGACAAGCTGCGTTCCGTGGACGGCATCGTGTTCGCCACCCCTGAATACAACCGCGCCATGCCGGGCAGTCTGAAAAACGCTATCGACGTCGGTTCGCGCCCTTGGGGCAAGAGCATCTGGGCCGGCAAGCCGGTCGGCGTGATTTCCGCCTCCATCGGCGCCGTGGGCGGTTTCGCCGCCAACATGCAGGTGCGCCAGTCCATGGTGACCCTGAACGCGCCGACCATGCCTGGCCCTGAGGTCTACATCGGCAACGGTTCCGCCCTGATCGGCGAAGATGGCAAGGTCAATAACGAAAAGACCAGGGAAGTGCTGGCCGGCTGGGCTGCCGCTTACGCCAAATGGGTGGAGGCCAATGGCCATAAGGCTTAATTCAGGGCTGAAGTGGTAAAATCGCTGATCCCCCTACATGCAGAAGACTGAGATCCAGACCATGCAAGAAATGCTCACGCCTTACGAAAAAGGCAACAAGAACCAGACTACCCTCTGGACCGAGTGCATCGCCTTCTACGAAGAACTGGCACGCCGCTTCCCGAAAATCCTGAAGTTTGAACAGGCAGCCGTATCGGACGGCGGCATCCCCCTGCATGTGGGCGTGGTCAGCGCCGACGGCGTTTTCGACCGCGAAACGATTAAGCGCGAAGGCCGCACGGTCTTCTTCAACAACAACGGCATCCATCCTGGCGAGCCGGAAGGCATCGACTCCTGCATGGCCACGGTGCGCGACATGTGCTTCAAGCCGGAGCTGCTGGCCAGCCTGGGCAAGACCGTGCTGCTGTTCGTCCCGATCTACAACGTGGACGGCTGCCTGAATCGCCAGAACACCTCGCGCGCCAACCAGGACGGCCCGGAGATGTTCGGCTTCCGCGGCAACAGCCGCCACTTGGACCTGAACCGCGACTTCGTCAAATGCGACACGCTGAACGCGAAGTTCTTCAACCAGCTGATCACCGCCTGGGATCCGGACGTGATGGTCGACACCCACACCTCCAACGGCGCCGACTACAGCTACACCATGACCCTGATCCACACGCAGTGCGACAAGCTGGGTGGTGAACTGGGCGAATTCCTGCGCGACACCATGCTGCCGCAGATTTACGAAGACATGGCCGCTGCCGGATGGCCGACCTGCCCTTACGTGAACCCTGTGGTGGAAACCCCGGACGACGGCATCGCCGACTTCCTGGAAACCGCGCGCTTCTCGACCGGCTTCACCGCGCTGCATAACATCATCGGCTTCATGCCGGAGACGCATATGCTGAAGCCATACGCCGACCGCTACGACTCCATGCGCGCCCTGGTGGACACCGTGCGCAACTTCACCGTCAAGCACGGTGAACAAATCAAGGCCATGCGCGCCGCCACCAAAGCCGCGCAGCGCAAGCAGAAGGAGTGGGCCATCACCTGGCGCATGGATGAAGAGAATCCAGGCAGCTTCCACTTCAAGGGCTACGAAGCGCAGCACAGCCCATCGAAGCTGGGCGACTACATGCGCTTGTCCTACGACCGCAGCAAGCCGTGGTCGCGCGACATCAAGTGGTTCAACCGCTTCCCTGCCGACACCTTGGTCAAGACGCCAAAAGCCTACGTGGTTCCGCAGCAGTGGCGCGAAGCGATCGAGCGCCTGCAATGGAACGGCGTGCAGAT
The DNA here is from genome assembly GCF_058807935.1 of Pseudoduganella sp. GW821-FHT11H04. Lineage (NCBI taxonomy): Bacteria > Pseudomonadati > Pseudomonadota > Betaproteobacteria > Burkholderiales > Oxalobacteraceae > Pseudoduganella > Pseudoduganella sp. GW821-FHT11H04. The sequence continues at coordinate 312,526 of NZ_JBXARE010000006.1, forward strand.
GACCCGCATCGAAGCACCGACCACCGTGCAAGCCCAGTACTACCACATCAGCAACGTCGTCTCGCGCCCGACCGCCTACGAAGGCCATATGTTCCACGACGAAGTGGAAGTCGAAAAACGCGAAGCCACCTTTGAACTGAGCGCCGGCGACTGGTACCTGTCGCTGGACCAGGACAATGCGCGCTACGCCGTTGAAACCCTGGAACCGCAAGGCCACGATTCCTTCTTCCGCTGGGGCTTCTTCAACTCCGTGCTGGAGCGCAAGGAGAACATCTCCGACTACGTGTTCGAAGACCTGGCCGCCGACATCCTGGCCACCGAGCCGGAAACCAAAACCTTGTTCGAAAACTGGAAAGCCGCCAACCCGGCCCTGGTGAAGGACAAGGACGCAGTGCTGCACTTCATCTTCCACAACTGCCAGCGACAGCGCGAGCCTGAATGGCGCCGCTACCCTGTCCTGTCGATTGTGTAAGACGGGGACCATGCACTACGCACTAGACCCCCGCACCTTCTTCTACAGCCATTACTTCCACCTGGGCCTGCGCTTCGGCGCCGGACTGGTGGGCGTTATTGCGCTGGCCTTGTGGCTGACGGACATCCATATCGCGATGTCGATCGGCATTGGCGCCCTGTGTACGGCGCTGATGGACATGCCAAGCCCGCTGCGCCACAAGTTCAACGAGATGATGGCATCGGTGCTGCTTTGCACCGCGGTCACGCTGTTGATCAGCCTTTGCGGACCGTATTACTGGCTGATGATGCCGATGCTGGTGGTGGTGAGCTTCTTCGCCAGCATGATGGTCGTGTATGGCAAGAAGTCAATGCCGCTACAGCTGGCGACGCTGTTCATCATGACCATGTCGACGGAGCATACGCTCACGCCGGCGCAATCGTTCGCACATGCCGGCCTGTTCATGCTCGGCGCCCTCGCCTACCTGGCCTACGCAATGGGCATCGCCTATGTGCTGCGCCACCGCATCAAGCAGCAGGTGCTGGCGGAAGCGCTGTTCGAGCTGGCGGCCTATATCGACATCAAGGCCGACTTTTACGACTCGCGCTACAACCTCACCGAGCAGTTCAACAAACTGGTGCGCCACCAGGCTTTGCTGGCCGACCGTCAGCAGGCTTCGCGCGACCTGATCCTGCGTGCGCACAACAACCGCAAGGACGCCGTCGTGGTGCAGATTCACGTCTGCATGCTGGACCTGTACGAACAGATCCTGGCCACGCATACCGACTACGCGGCGCTGCGCACCCACCTGCTCGATTCGCCTGCCCTGCGCACCTTGCATGACCTGGCGTACAAGGCAGCGCGCGATATCGAATCGGTGGCTTATGCGGTGACGCGCAAGCGCGCCTCCTATCCGGAAGTCGACTACTCGCCGGAGCTGATGGCGCTGGAGCAGCAGATCGCCGGCCTGCAGGACGACCTCGACGCGGGCAAGCCGCGCCGCGAAGCCGTCACTGTGCTGCGCGCCCAGCGCAACAAGATCACCGCCATCATCCGCATGATCGGCGAGCTGCACGTGTCGAGCCAGAAGGTCTACGAAGACACGCCGTTCTGGCGCGATATGGATATGCAGCCTTTCCTGTCGCAGCAGAAGTACGAACTGCAGCTGATGGTGTCGCACTTCCGCATGGATTCGCCAGTCTTCCGCTTTGCCTTGCGCGTGTCGATGGCGATTGCGGCCGGCCTGGCGATAGGCGCCATGCTGCCCTACCAGGCGCACAGCTACTGGATTGTGCTGACCATCGTGATCATTTTGAAGCCAAGCTTCAGCATGACCAAGCAGCGCCGCTCGGACCGCATTGTCGGCACCATCATCGGCTGCATCATCACCGCCGTCGTGCTGAAGTTCATGCCCCACCCGGCGGCGATCCTGGCGGTGCTGGTGCTGGCCTCCATTGCCACGCCGACCTTCATCTACCTGCGCTACCGCTACGCGGCGATCGCGGTGTCGGTGATGATCCTGCTGTGGATGTATCTGGTGGCGCCGAGCAGCAACCTGATTTCCGAACGCCTGGTCGACACCTTCGTCGGGGCTGCGATTGCAACCGCCTTCAGCTTCGTGCTGGCGAACTGGGAATATCAGTCGCTGCCGCACCTGGTCAAGCTGGTGCTGTCGGTGAACCTGAGCTATATGGAGGCGTCCTTCGACCTCCTGCAGGGCAAGTATCGCAATGACTTCATCTACCGCATCCAGCGCAAGCGCCTGATGGAAACCCTGGCTGCGCTCAGCGCCGCCCTGGTGCGCATGCTGGACGAGCCGGAGAGCAAACAGCGCGCTGCGGAAGACATCAACCTCTTCATCGTGCAGAACTACCTGCTGGTGGCCCACGTGGCAGCGCTGCGAGCCATCCTGCGCCGCCATGTGCGCGATATCCCGAGCGATGCCGTGAATGCGATGCTGGAAACGAGCCACGCCACCGTATGCCGCACGCTGTCGGTTGCCCTGTCGCGCCATACCGGCGCGACGCCGCCTGCCGCCCCGCTGCGCCGTGAACCGGCGGCCGAGCCGGAAGTCGCCTGGTCAGGCTGGCCGCTGGTGCAGCGACGCATACGCCTGCTTCAGGCAGATGCGGATAAAATCATCGTTCACAGCGAAGCGATTGTGCGCAACGTTGCCAACGGTGATTAAGGTGAAGGATGTCCCACTGCCAGAACTGCGGCGCATGCTGCGCCAGTTTCAGGGTATCGTTTTATTGGGGTGAAGAGGTGCCGGCGCACCTGACGATCCCCATCACTCCCCACCGTGCCGCCATGCGCGGCACGGACGTGCGGCCCGTGCGCTGCATCGCACTGGAAGGGAAAGTCGGCAAGCAAGTCGGCTGCAACATCTACTCCCAGCGCTCATCCACCTGCCGCGAGTTCACCGAATACACCCCCGAATGCAACAAAGCCCGCGCCATGCACGGACTTCCGTCTATTCAGGCTGAGCGACGTACAGCCTCTTAGCCTTCACGTCGAACACCACGCGGTGGCTGCGGAAGAATGGCGCACCGAGGATGCCGTCGAACGGAGCGCCATCCAACTTGAGGCGATAGATTTTCGTGGAGAAGTTGAGCGTGCCGCTGATGTCACGCAGCTCGCAAGCCTGGTTCGTATCGCATGCAACGCCTTGCTTGATCACGTTGACCTGAGCACCGGTATCCAGCACGAACTTGAGCTGCTTGCCTTCCGCCAGCATGATCAGCACCGGTCCCTTGCCGTCGTATTGCAGGTCGAGCGCGCGCCATTTCGGCAGGCCAAGCTGGGCGACTTCTTCGGCATCGAGGATCGACATCGTGCCCTTTTTATAGTCGAACATCAGCGGAAAATTCATAAAGGCCGCAAGGCCGATCGCTCCGCCGGCGCGTGCCTTGGTCAATTCGGCTTCAGGGCCTTCGGGTGCGCCGCCCCACTGCGTGTGGACCTGGCCTTTTACCGGCGCGAGCAGGGTCGAACCTACAACAACCTTTTCCGCTACGACGCGGGGCACTTCATAGAACTTGCCTTGCAGGTCCTGGAACTTCTGCTTTTCGTCGAGCACCGTCACCGAGCCTGACTGTTCGATCGTTGCGGCGGGCAGCGAAATGCCAAGGCGGCCGCCCGAATCAAACATGACGCGGGCCTGGGCTGCGCCGACCGAAATATTCATGAACGGAATTCCGTTGATGAATTCAAGTGGCACCACGTCTGCCGCCGTGGCAGCCTGCTGGCTGATTGCTGCGGCAAAGATAAAGCTTGAAAGAATGCGCAATATATCCTCTGGTTAAACGAAACAAACTCGGTTGCGGCCGGATTCCTTGGCACGGTACAACAGCGCGTCGGCTTTCTGCAGCATGGTTTCCGCGCTGCCGGCGGCGATGTCGGCGTAGACGCCCATGCTCATGGTGACCTTCAGATCAGGATGCACTTCGTGCCAGGGGAAGGCTTCGATCAGGCCGCGCAGCTTGTCGCACAGGGCCGCAGCTTGCGGGCCGGCAGTTTCGGGGAAAGCCATGACGAATTCTTCGCCGCCGTAGCGCGCTACCAGGTCGGACAGGCGCATATGCGTGCGCAGGATGTTGCCGACGTGGCGCAGCACGATGTCGCCGATGGCGTGCGAGTAGCTGTCGTTGATTTTCTTGAAGTGATCGATATCGCAGATCACCAGCGCCAGCGGGCGCTTGTGGCGCACGGCCTGGTTGAACAGGGTGTTGGCCTGTTCGTCGAAATGGCGGCGGTTGTACAGCTGCGTGAGGGCGTCGCGAATACTGAGTTCGCGCAGTTGCTCCGCCTGCTCAAGGATCGTGGTGTGCGATGTGGCCAGCTGCGCGCTCATCTCGTTGAAGGCGGCTGCCAGCGCGGCGGCCTCGTCGCGGCCTTCGACCGGCACTTGCTGGAGCAGCTCGCCTTTCTGCATGCGCTTCACGGCCTTGGTGAGGCTACTGAGGCTGCGCGACAGGCCGCGGCTTAGCAGCACGCCTAGCAGCGTCGCCAGGCCGGCTGCGGCTGCGATGCCCCACAACAGGGAGTTGTACAACGCGTCCAGGTATTTCTGCTCTTGCGGCGAAGGGGCCAGCTTGCCATCCGCCGACATGTAGGCAACGGTCTGATTTTTCACCACGATAGCGCGTGCTGTCGCGCGCAGGTTTTCAGGCAGCGGGTCCCCGTGACGGAATTGACCGCCCCCGAGCAGGACGCGGTAGCCGGCATCGGTCAGGATGAAACGGAAAGGCGGCGGTCCGTCGCCGCGACGCGGTGGCGGGGGACGGTCCGGCGCGCCGGGGTCTTGCCCGCCTAGCATCCCGCCTGCCAGCCGCACGCCGGGCGGGGGAGGCGGGCGGCCGAAGTCTTCGTCCGGGCCGTGCGGCGCGCCGCCTTCACCCGGCAGGGGCGCGGCGAAGCGGGCCTGGTTGTTGATGCGCGGCGGCATGCGCTCCAGCATTTCGCTGGGCAGCTCGCGGCCTGCGGCGCGCTCGCCCTCCTGCCGCCGCACGAAGCGGTCGAACGATTCCGTCGCGACGGCTGTATCCCAGTCGCCGTACTCGGCCAGGTAGGCCGACATATAGGTGTAGAAATGCTCCGCCGCTTGCTGGCGCCGCAGCGAATCAACCTTGTAATTCACGCCGACGTAGGCGACGCCGCCCACCAGCGCAACAGACCCAAGCCCTGTCGCCAGCAGGGCCGCCATCAGTTTGTACCGCAAACGCATTGTTACTGGCCCAGGTAGCGGCCGAACCACTCGATCGTGCGCTTGCGCAGGTCCTGCTGGTGCTCAGGCTTGCGGATGCTGTGGCCTTCGCCGTCGTAGATCACCAGCGAAGACGGCACGCCCATCGCCTTCAGTCCATGCCAGAATTCCATCGACTGCGCCGGCGGGCATTCGACGTCGCGCTCGCCGACATACACCAGCGTTGGGGTGCGCGCCACCTTGATCGAATCGATCGGCGACAACTGGCGGTAGATCGCCGGATCGTCATATGCCGATGCGCCGAAGTACGGAATCATCCATTGGTCGATACCGTTCTGTCCATAGTACGAGATCCAGTTCGAGATACCGGCGCCCGCAACAGCGGCCTTGAAGCGCTGCGTATGCGTCACGCCCCACATGGTCATGAAGCCGCCGTAGGAATGGCCGATCAGCCCCATGCGATTGGTATCGACCGGCGCCGCAGCGGCAACGGCGTCGATGCCTGCCATGATGTCGCGCAGGTCGCCGCCGCCGAAATCGCGGCGGTTGGCGCGGGTGAATTCCTGGCCCTGGCCAAAGCTGCCGCGCGGGTTAGGCAGAAAAACAAAGTAGCCCTTCTCCGTCAGTTCGCGCACCAGGGGATTGCCTTGCTCTCCCGGCGAAACATAACGCGGCGAGGCGGCAGCGGCGGGACCCCCATGCACTTGCACAATCAGCGGATACTTCTTGCCTGCTTCCGTTGCGCGCGGGCCGATCAGCCAGCCCTGCACATTGAAGCCTTCATTCTGCCAGTTGATGTTCTGTACGGAGACCTGCGGCAGCAGGCTGCCGTTGTCGTCGGTCACAGCGCGCATGGCCGCAATCGGGCCGGTCACAATGGCCGGAGCGTGCTCGAAATCCTCCTGCGCCGCCGCGGCTTTGCTGCCGTCGGCGCTGAAGGACATACGACCATCCGCAGCGCTGGTGGAAGCGGCGACAGAGCGCAGCACATTGCGGTGGCCTTGCAGGTCCAGCGACACCACATTGGCCTTGTCGCCCATCAGCGCAGTGCCCAGCAAGCCCTTGCCGCGCCATGCCAGCGCATTGAAGCTGCCCTTGAAGCCTGGGGTCAGGTTGACCGGCTCGCCGCCCGCCAGCGGAACGGTGTAGACATCGCCGCCGATCGAGCCGAAATCGCTCATCAAGCCGCCGATGAAGGCCACGGTGCGGCCGTCCGGCGACACGCGCGGCATATTGGCCTGGGTGGAAGGACTCGCCACGATGCGCAGCGCACCGCTGGCCGCATCGACGTGCGACAGCTTGGCAACCCACCAGTTGTTATCGCCATTGCCCTTGGCGCTGGTGGCGATAAAGCCCTTGCCGTCCGGCGTCCAGTCGTATTCGTAGACGAAGGTGTCTTCCGGCGACACCAGCTTGAAGTTACCGCCCTCGGAAGGAATGATGGCGATGCGCTGCGCGTCATCGTCGGAGCCGATCTCGCCGATCTGGCGCGCGCCCGCCGCCGTGGCGCCGGTTTCCTTCTTCGCGCCGACAGTTGCCAGCATGGCCAGCGTGCGTCCGTCCGGCGACCAGCGCGCGGTGCTCGCCACGCCCTGCAGGGTGGTCAGCGAGCGGGTTTTGCCGCCGGTGGCGACATACAGCCAAGCAGATCCTGCCTTGCTGTCGGTGGCGACGAAGGCCAGCGACTTACCATCCGGCGACCATGACGGCTTGTCATAACTGCATGTGGAGCATGGATCGAATTCGGAGGCGATGGCGCCTGTCGACGCGTCGCGCACCACGATAGTGGAGTGCGGACGCTTGCCGTTGCCGGTGTCGATGGATTCCAGCGACACGATACGGTCGCCGGCTGGGGAGATTGCTACCGAGCGGTAATCACGGATCGCGATTCCGGAAGATGCAGCCTGGGCAACCGCCCCAGAGATTATGGCCGAAGCCAGGAATACTGATTGGGCGATTGCTTTGACCTGCATGTATTTACACCTTGTTAAGTCGCGAGTTTCGAATACCGTAGATGAAATAGGTTAGCACTGCTACGACCATCCAGATAGTGAAAATTACCTTGGTGGCGTGCGAAAGATTGATCATCAGGTAGCCGCAAGCCAGGATGCTCAGGCCCGGCACGAAGTATGGACCGAACGGCACGCGGAAGCCGCCTTTGACATAGGTACCCGCAGCGCGTTCCTGCGAACGCAGCACCGGCACCGCAATCGACACCACGATGAAGGCGGTCAGGGTGCCCATCGAGACCATATCCCACAGGAAGGTCGAATCGACCAGGCCTGCCACAATGCCAACCACCAGGCTGACGATGACGGTATTGGCAACCGGCGAGTGCGACTTGGCGTTCACTCGCTGGAAAGCCTTTGGCACCAGGCCGTCCTTGGCGATGGCATACAGGATGCGGGTCTGGCCGTAAATCGTCACCAGGGTCACGGAGAACACCGAAATTACGGCGCCTGCGGACAGGATCAGTGCAGGCCATGCCTTGCCGGTCACGTTCTGCAGGATCACGGAAAGGCCGGCGGCCTGGCCTTCGAACTTGCTCGCCGGCTGGGCGCCCATCGCGGCCATGGCGACCAGCATGTAGAACACAGTCACCAGGATCAGCGCGGCGATGATGCCGACCGGGACGTTGCGTTTCGGGTTGCGTACTTCTTCACCTGCGGTAGCAATGGTGTCCAGGCCGATGAAGGAGAAGAACACGGTGCCTGCTGCGGCAGCAATGCCGCTCGCACCCGGCAGCCATTCGCCTGGCGTGTGCTTGAGGAACGGGGTGAAGTTATTGGTGTCGAAGCCGGTGAAGGCGATGGCGCAGAAGAAAATCAGGATCGCCAGCTTGATCATCACCATGATGGCGTTGGCGGTGGCCGACTCCTTGGCGCCGCGAATCAGCAGGAAGCAGCACAGCGTCACCAGGATCACCGGCGGCAGGTTGAAGTGACTGGTATTCCACACCGTGCCCTCCGGCGTCGAAACGATCATCGGCGAGCGCAGGGACTCAGGAATCTGCCAGTGGAAAGCGTTGATCAGGAAGTTGTTCAGGTAATCCGACCAGCCGATCGCTGTCGCACTGGCCGCCAACCCGTATTCGAGCAGCAGGCAGAAGGCAACAATGAAGGCCATGAATTCGCCCAGCGTGCGGTAAGCGAAGGAGTAAGCCGAACCGGCGGCGGGAACGCGGAAGGACAGCTCGGCATAGCACAGCGCGGTCAGGCCCGCGGTCAGTGCCGCCAGCAGGAAGGAAAGCACCACGGAGGGGCCGGCTTTCGGCACCGCTTCGACCATGGTGAAGAAGATACCCGTGCCGATTGTCGCGCCGACGCCGATCATCGTCAGGGAAAACAGGCCGATGGAGCGGCTCAGGCCCTCCCCGTGCAGGCTCGTGCCGGCATCCGTTTCCACCGGGATCGGCTTAGTACGGGTCAGCTTCTGGACCAGCGATTGATTCACAGGCATATCCTTCAGGGCAAAAAAACTCCACGATTATAAGACTTCGCAGATGCGGCACCTAAAGGATTTTGATATAGGAAAGGCAAGCGTGGCGGGCGCCCCACGGCGCCCGTACTTTTAGCGCTGGCCGAGGCGCGTATCGCCAAACAGGTTTTTCAATTCGCGGGGCTGCGAGCGCCAGTACTGCGGCGGTGCAGCAACCTGCGCGCCTAATGCGGCAGCGGCGTGCCATGGCCAACGCGGGTTGTACAGCATGGCGCGCGCCAAGCCCACCATATCGGCCTGGCCATTGGCAATGATCGCCTCCGCGTGCAGGGGTTCGGTGATCAGTCCCACGCCAATCGTTGGCATGCCCGTTTCGGCCTTGATGCGCTGCGCAAAATGGACCTGGTAACCGGGGCCGAGAGGGATCTGCTGCAGGGGCGAAACGCCGCCGCTGGAGACGTGGATAAAGTCGGCGCCGCGCTGCTTCAGCTGCTGCGCCAGCACGACGCTTTGTTCGATGTCCCAGCCGCCTTCCACCCAGTCAGAAGCCGAAACACGCATACCGACCGCCATTTCGGGCGGAACGGCGGCGCGCACCGCGTCGAAAATCTCGAGCGGGAAGCGCATACGGTTCTCCAGCGAGCCTCCGTACTGGTCGCTGCGCTGGTTGGATAGCGGCGACAGGAACTGGTGCAGCAAGTAGCCATGGGCGCCGTGCAGCTCGATCGCTTCGATGCCCAGGGCAAGCACACGCAGCGCGGCACTCACGAAATCCGCCTTGACCTTGGCCAGGCCGGCTGCGTCGAGCGCCAGCGGCGCCGGGTCGCTCGGCCCGTGCGGCAGCGCGGAAGGAGCGACGGTCTGCCAGCCGCCCTTTTCTGGCGGCACGGCTTGCCCGCCTTCGAAAGGCGGCGCGCTGGATGCCTTGCGGCCTGCGTGCGCCAGCTGCACGGCAAGCCTGATCGGCGCATAACGGCGGATCGCCTGCACGATAGGGGCAAGCGCCTGCTGGTGCGCAGCCGACCACAGCCCCAGGTCGGCGGCCGAAATGCGGCCCTCCGGCGAGATCGCGGTCGCTTCCAGTATCAGCAAGCCGGCGCCGGACAGCGCCAGGTGGCCGTAGTGGATCATGTGCCAGTCGGTGGCCAGGCCGTCGCAGGCGGAATACTGGCACATGGGGGCAATCGCAATGCGGTTCGCCAGCTCCAGCGAACCCAGTGCGTATGGGGAGAATAAATGGCTCATGTTACAAGTAGATACTATTGATACAGGCTTACCGCTAGTTTGGCGCAGCAGGCGTTGATAATCTGTGACGCATGCACTACCGCCATTGAAAAGGAGCCAGCCATGTACAGAAAAATCCCTACCGTTTCGTCCCGCCTCAATCCAACGAAGGCCTTTTCCGTCGGCGTGCTCCTGATGGCAATGGCAGTAACTTACGCCATGCGCATCAGCTTTTAACCCTCATACGGACCCAGGAAGTCGATCTTGCCGATCTTGACTCCCTGGTTCCGCAAGATGTCGTGCAGTGTCACGACATGGAAGTAGAAATTCGGCAGCGCGAAAGTCAGCAGATAGCTCTCGCCAGTGAAGGTTGGCTTGAAGCTGCCGAAACTCAGTGCCACCTCGCGCGTTTCGCTGTTCGCGAAATGCTCCTCCCCCACACTCTCGATATAGGCGATCGTGTTCGCGATGCGCTGTTGCAGCTGCTCGAAACTGGCTTCGTTGTCGGGGAATTTCGGTGCGGCGACGCCGCTCAGGCGTTCGATGGAGAGTTTGCTGGTATCGCTGGCGCGCTGCACCTGAGCGGTCAGCGGCAGCATATCGTCGACCAGGCGGGCCGACAGCAGTGATTCGGGGACTTTACCGCTTTCCTCTGCGTAGGCTTCGGCCTTGCGCAGCAAGTCAGCCATCACTTTCAGGCCGCGCACGAAGGTTGGCGCGGAAACTTTGTACATGGACAGGGACATGCGCTACTCCTTTCCGGTGAGTGTACCGGCCAGTGTAGCGCAATCCTTTCGCCGCTGCTTAGCGTACCCGCGTAACCATCATGCCGGCCCGCAGGCCAATGCGGACGTCGGGGTTGGGGAAGACCACCAGCTCTTCGTCGTGCTCTACGGTGTAGACGGTGTCGCCATCGCGGGCGATCTCGTCACCCTTTTTCAGCGCGGTGAAGTTTTGGGTCTCTTTGCCGAACGCCATCTTGAAGTTGTCGCTCAATTTGATGATGTTCCGGGCGACCTTGAAGACGTGCGGTGCATGCGCTGCCTCTGCGGCAGGCTCGCCGCGCAGCAGGCGGCTGAGCGCCACGCGTGCTTCTTCGAATTGCGACAGGTCGTTCTGCCCCAGGGTGCCAATGCGACCCAGCTCAATCGTGGTGCCGGCGGCGGCGTGGTGCTCGGCGCTGTAGTAGCTGTAGGTCCCTGCGGAAGCCGGGTTCATGATGATGGCGCCGATGGCCGCTTCACCCAGCCAGCCGATCAGTTGCTCCTTGGCTGCATCGCCGATCAGGTCGGGGACGATGGCGAAGGTTGGGTACACGCTTGGGCGGATTGCGGTGTGCAGGTCCAGGTGCCAGCGTTCCTTGCCAGCGTTGGCGAAAAAGTCGCTCGTCGCGGCGATCATCACGTCGGCACGCGCGGCTTCGGCGGTGCCGGCCAGGGTGCCGCGTTCGGCGCGGAACATGCGGTTCAGGTCTGCGTCGATGAAACGCTTGGCCTGGCGGATGGCGCCGATGTTGCCGACGCAGAGCATCAGGTCGACTTTCAGGGCTTGCGGCTCCTGCGCCAAGGCGTCGAGCAGGTAGGCTACCAGCTCGATTGGGCCGGTCTCGTCGCCGTGCACGCCGACTGAGACCAGCACCGCCGGACGGCCTTGCTGCTTCCTGCGGATGGTGAGTATGCCGTCGGCGGGTTGGCCTACCTTGTAGCCGGCTTGCTCGAAACTGCGTGCTACCGCGCTGAAATCGGCTTCAGCGAGGGCGCGGACTGCGGGGGGGAGGGTTTGGGTTTCTGCCATTCTGTTGCTGTTCTTGTCTATTCCGCCAACCCCGGCAAGCCAGGGTCAGACCCTTGGGTCTGACCCTGGTTTACCGGGTTTCAGGCTGCCAGGCCGACGGCGTTGACCGCTTCCGACAACGCCCACACATCCAGCATCGCCTGCTCCAGGTCCGCCGAAGCTGCATAGCCCGACAAGCCCAGGGTGCAGGTCACCAGCTCCACCGCTTCGGCCGCATCATGGCCGTTGGTGGCGCGGGCCAGCACTTGCGACAGCAATTTCTGCTGCGTGCGGCGCAATGCCTGCTGCGCGTAGCTGCGCAGGTGTTCCTGCGACTTCGACGTCGCCGGCAGCTTCAGGCCGCGTTCCAGCGTATCGATGCCCGCTGCCGAACGGAGAGCCATGCCAACAGCCAGGAAGCCCGGCAGGTCCATGCCCGCAGGACGCTTGACCGACAGCGCAGCGAACACGAATGCCGCCACGCCTTCCAGCGCATCGACAGCATTCCATGCCTGCACGAATTCAGCACGCAGGCCTGGGTTGGTTGCCGCTTCCGACTGCACATCGGCAGCCATCTTGCGCACGGTGGCAGGATCTGCGAACAGCTTGGTCAGCTCGGCGATGCCGGCGCCGCGCAGTTGGTCTTTCGACACGCCCATCACGCCTTCCATCACAGCCTTCAGCATGGCGCGGGTGCGCACATCGACGCGCATCGCCACGTTGCGCGGTACGTTCAGCGCATCGGCATCCAGGGTGTCGAAGATCGGCGCCAGGTCCAGCGCGGACCATGCCTGGCCCCAGGCCAGGATCACGTCCTGCTCGCTACCGTTGTTGGCGGCAGCGAGGTCGCGGATCATCAGCGGGCCGCAGCGGTTCACCACTTCATTCGCCAGCACGGTCGCCAGGATGGCGTTCGACAGCGGGTGGTTCAGCGGTGGACGGGTTGCCACCAGCTGCTCAGGGAAGTAAGGACGCAGCACCTTCTCCGCCCAGCTTTCGTCCGTCAGCGGCATGGCCGACAGAAGGCGCTTGTAGCGGTTCTTCACGTTGGCGATGACCACCGCCAGTTCCGGCGTAGTCAGGCCGCGGCCATCGGCCTTGCGGCGCGCCAGTTCGGCTACGCTCGGCAGGTGCTCCAGTTCGCGCGACAGAGCGCCCTCTTCTTCCAGGTCGGCGATCAGGTCGGCGTAGCCATCTTGCACATGACCTTCGGATTGGGCCTGGAATTCACGCACCAGCAAACGGGTTTGCTGGATGTTGTCGCGCAGGACCAGGCGTTCCACTTCCATGGTCATGTCGTTCAGCAGCTGGTTACGCGCCGCTTCGGTGGTCTGGCCGGCGTTGACTTCCACGTCCAGCCACATCTTGCAGTTCACTTCATGGTCGGAGCAATCCACGCCGGCCGAGTTGTCGATCGCATCGGTGAAAATGCGGCCGCCGGCCAGGGCGAATTCGATACGGCCAGCCTGGGTCGCGCCCAGGTTGCCGCCTTCCGCCACGACCTTGCAGCGCAGTTCATTGCCGCTGACGCGGATATTGTCGTTGGCGCGGTCTTTCACCTGCGCGTGGGTTTCGATGGAGGACTTGATGTAGGTACCGATACCGCCGTTGTAGAACAGGTCTACAGGGGCCAGCAGGATGCGGTGCATCAGCTCTTCCGGCGTCAGCGAGGTTTCTTCGATATCCAGTGCAGCGCGGATTTCAGGCGACAGATCGATCGAGCGCGCGCTACGCGGGAACACGCCGCCGCCTTTCGAAATCAGGTCCTTGTTGTAGTCTTCCCACGAGGAGCGCGGCAGCGCGAACATGCGCTGGCGTTCAGCGAAGGATTTCGCGGTATCCGGATTCGGGTCCAGGAAGATGTGGCGGTGGTCGAAGGCTGCCAGCAGTTTGATCTGGTGCGACAGCAGCACGCCGTTGCCGAACACGTCGCCCGACATATCGCCCACGCCCACCACGGTGAACGGGGTGGTGTTCATGTCGTGGCCCATCTCGTAGAAGTGGCGCTTGACCGCTTCAAACGCGCCCTTGGCGGTAATGCCCATCTTCTTGTGGTCATAGCCGTTGGAGCCGCCCGATGCGAAAGCGTCGCCCAGCCAGAAGCCGCGCTTCACTGCGATGCCGTTGGCGATGTCGGAGAAGGTTGCGGTGCCCTTGTCGGCAGCCACCACCAGGTATGGGTCGTCGTTGTCGTAGCGGACGGTGTCTTCAGGCGGAACGATCTTGCCCAGCACGCGGTTGTCGGTCATTTCCAGCAGGCTGGCGATGAACAGGCGGTAGACTGCTTCGCCTTCCGCAGCGATCACCTCGCGCGGCGCGTCTTTCGGCATCTGCTTGCAGACGAAGCCGCCCTTTGCACCAGCCGGCACGATCACGGCGTTCTTCACCATCTGCGCCTTCACCAGGCCCAGGACTTCTGTGCGGTAGTCTTCCATACGGTCGGACCAGCGCAGGCCGCCGCGGGCAACCGGGCCGCCGCGCAGGTGCACGCCTTCGAAGCGGCGCGAGAACACATAGATCTCGCGGAATGGACGCGGTTCCGGCACCAGGTGCAGGTTGCTGGTATCGAACTTGAAGATGATCTTGTCGCCCTGGCCGCCGTTCTGGAAGTAATTGGTGCGCAGAGTGGCCAGCATCAGGTCGATCATGGCCGCGACGATCACTTCGGTGTCGGCGTGGTTGATCGATGGCAGGCGGCCTTTGATGGCGTGCAGCTTGTCCTTGGCCACGGTGCGAGTGGCCTCCGGCAGCGATGGATCGAAGCGCTCTTTCCATGCATCGACCAGTTCCTTCACCAGCGCCGGCTGGCGGCGCAGGGTTTCCGCGATATAGCGCACGGAGAACTGGGTACCGGCCTGGCGCCAGTAGCTCATGTAGGCACGCACCAGTTGCACTTCGCGCAGGCGCAGGCCGCCTTCGACGACCAGGCCATTCAGGCGGCCGTCTTCGGCTTCATTGTTGAACAGGGCGTTGAACAGGTCTTCCGCCACGGCCACTACTCCAGGGCGCGACAGTTCGAGGGCGCTTTGCGCATCGACGGCCAGGCTGGTGACGTAATGCTTCTTGCCGTCGTTGGTGCGGATGGTGTGCGCGGATTCGCGCTCGATGGCCACGCCGGCGTTATGCAGCGCAGGCAGGATCGAAGACAGCGCAGGCACGCGGTCCACCGAGTACAGGCGGATGGTGGTGGAGGAATTGCCTTCCGATGGCAGCTCGACGCGTACGGCGACGCGCTCTTCCAGGCCATTGCGCAGGATCTTGTCCAGGTCATGGAAGGCCACGCTTGGCGGGGTCGAAGCCACGTAGTCCACCGGCAGCGTGGAGCACAGCTTGCGCAGGCTATTACGCAGCGGCTCTTCGCCTACCTTGTCGGCCAGTTCGGAGAAGCGGTCATGCCAGCCGTCCAGCACCGTCAGCAGCGGACGCTGGATATCGCTTTCCAGGTCTAGCGGATAACGTGCGGCGTGGGCGATCAGGTACAGGCGGGCCAGTGGACCGTCCGACACCAGGGTTTGCGAGCTGACGTGGGTGGCGCCGGAGCTGTCCTGCAGGGCGCGCGCCAGTGCGTGCGCCACGGAGGCGGAGTAGCGTTCGCGCGGCAGGTAGACCAGCACGTTCAGGTGGCGGGCATACACGTCGCGGCGCGCAAAGACTTTGGCGCGCGGCTGCTTGTACAGCGATACCACGGCGCCGCACACTTCGGCCAGCCATTCAGGTTCCGCTTCCAGCGCTTCGGTGCGCGGCAGCGATTCCAGGATCTCGATGAATTTCTCGGCACGGAAGCCGGTTTCGCGCACGCCGGCAATCTTCAGCACTTGTGCGATGCGGCCGCGTGCGAACGGCAGGCGGGCCAGCGGGGTCAGGTTGGCGGCGCGGGTGAACAGGCCGACGAAGCAATGCTCGCCCAGGATGGCGCCCTTGCCGTCGGTGTGGCGCACGCCGATGAAGTCCAGCGACTGGTCGCGGTGCAGCGTGCCGCCGACGTCGGCTTTGACGATCGACAGGGTGTGGGCGCGCTTGGACAGGGTGTCGAAGTCGCCAGGGATGTTGGCCAGGCAGGTACCGTAGATCGGGTGTGCGGTGTCCTGCAATACGCCGACGCGGCTTGGGATGTCGCGTTCCAATTCGCGCGCGCCCGGCTTGACCTGGTAATAAGCGTAGCCGTGCACTTCGAAGCCCTCGTCGCGGGCCCACTGCAGGAAGGCAGCTACTTCCTGGCCTTCTTCGCCGTGGGCGGCGGATTCGGTGGCGACGGCGCTGAAGCGGTCCTTCATCGCGGCCTGGTCGCGTTTCACGACGGCGGCGTCGCGCGCCACCATTTCAATGCGGTCGGTCAGTTCTTTCAGCGCGCCGTCTTCCAGCTTTTCGGAAAGCAGGCACAGGACCATGGATTCGAGCTTGTCGCCTTTTTGGCCAACTGCTTCCACCGAGCCGTCGGCGCTGCGGCGTACCGGCAGCACGGCGTTCAGCACGCCGTTCGAGCCGACGCGCAGCTTGCGCATGGCGATCACGATGGAGTCGACGAGGTAAGGCATGTCATCGTTGACGATCAGCAGGGCGGTGGCGTGGCCGCCGCGCGCTTCTTCGTATTGGAGCTTGGCGATCTGGCAGCCGGAGGCGGTGCGCTTGGCCAGTTGGGTGAAACCATCCACAAGGACTGGCGCCAGGCTGCCGGGAGACAGGTCGGCCAGGTCTTCATCGTCCAGGGAGCCGAGCCAGGCTTCGATCAGTTGCGCGATCGGGCCGCTGGCTTTGACCAGTTCGAGCGTTTGCTTGCGCAACTCTTGTGGCATTTGTTTCATCTGCTTCTCCAAATACGTTGTGGGTACTTTGTTTTCTAAACCGGTAAACCAGTGTCTGACCCGCAGGGTCTGACACTGTCTGCTCGTCGGCCAAAGGTACTTTTAGCACCCCAGCCTTCGCACAGAAGGGTGTCTGCCCCTGCGGGTCAGACACCGGTTTACCGGTTTTATTACAGGTCGTAAAGGCCAGGTAAGCCCAGGATCTGTTCCAGCTCTTTCAATGCGGTATGCACTTCAACAGCCAATTGCGGATCTGCTAAATCTTTTGGTTCCAAATGGTCGCGATAGTGTTTCTCCACCCATGCGACCAGGCTATGGTACAGCGTTTCGGTCATGACTACACCCTGGTGCATGGCCGCCGCTTCTTCATCGGTCAGCGCCACGCGCAGGCGCAGGCAGGCAGGCCCGCCGCCGTTGCGCATGGACTGGCGCAGGTCGAAATGAATCAGTTCATCGACCGGGCCGCCGGAGGCGACCAGTTTCTCCAGGAAGGCCGCAACAGCTGGAATCTCCTGGCATTCATGCGGCGTCACCAGCGCCATCTTGCCGTCCGGCTTGGACAGCAATTGGGTATTGAACAGGTAGGACGACACTGCATCCAGGACCGACACTTCGGCGGTCGGCACGCGAATCGCCACCAGCTCCGCCCCCACGCCCTTCATGGCGGAACGGATCGCGGCCAGTGCAGCCTGTTCATCGGCAAACGCTTGCTCGTGATAAAACAGCACATTGCCATTGCCTACGGCGATCACGTCGTTGTGGAACACGCCCTGGTCGATCACGTCCGGATTCTGCTGCACGAACACGCAGCGCGCAGGATCCAGGCCGTGCAGGCGGGCCACGGCTTGCGATGCTTCCAGCGTATGACGGGCCGGGAACTTCTTCGGCGCCGGTGCGGAAGGATCGAACTCCACGCGGCCATAGACGAACAGTTCGACGGCAGGATTGCCATGCCGGTCGCACAGGCGGGTATGGTTGGCCGCGCCTTCATCGCCAAAGGCTGGGGTGCCAGGCAGCGCATCGTGCACGGCGAAGAAACGCGGGTCCTTGAAGATGGCGCGCAGAGAGCGGGCCGACTGCACGTGCTCGAATGCGCGGTGCAGTTTGTTGTTCAGGTTTGCAGCGGTGAAATGCACGCGGCCATCGGCGGTATCGGCAGACGGGCTGACGGTAGCGGCATTAGCAGTCCACATCGGCGAAGCCGAATAGGCGCAAGCCAGGATTACCGGCGAATCGTTGTACGCCTTCGCGATCACGTCCGCGTCGGAGCCGGTGTAGCCCAGGCTGCGCAGCAGGCGGAAGTTCGGGCGGTCCTGCGGCGGCAGCAGCGCTTGCGCGAAACCGCGCTTGGCCAGCTCGCGCATCTTGGCCAGGCCCTGCAGGGCGGCCTGCTTCGGGTTCGAAGCGCTTTTGACGTTATTGAAGGAGGCAACGTTACCGAACGACAGGCCGGCGTAGTTGTGCGAAGGCCCAACCAGGCCGTCGAAGTTGTATTCGCGTGCAGGGCGCATGGTCATCCTCAGAAGTTCATGCCAGGCGACAGCTTGGCAGGCATTTCAAGGGCGCCGTTCTCGATCGACGCGACCGGGTAGGCGCAGTAGTCCGCTGCATAGTATGCGCTTGGACGGTGGTTGCCGGACTTGCCGACGCCGCCGAACGGTGCGGAGCTGGCCGCGCCGGTGGTCGGACGATTCCAGTTCACGATGCCGGCGCGGGCGCGCAGCTGGAACTTCTGCCACAGCGATTCGTCGGTCGACAGCAATGCTGCTGCCAGGCCGTAGCCAGTGTTGTTGGCGGCGCGGATCGCAGCGTCGAAATCATCGACGCGGACGATCTGGGCCAGTGGGCCGAACCATTCTTCGTCAACGATGCCTTTGGCGTCGGTGGTGTCCACGATGCCGGCGGAAACGAAGCCGGTGCCCGGTTCCAGCAGGCGCATTTCCAGCAGCATCTGGCCGCCCTTGGCGACCATGTCGGCTTGCGCCTGCACCAGCTTTTCAGCCACGGCAGCGGAAACCACAGGACCCATGAACGGTGCCGGCTCGGCAGCCGGAGCGCCTACGCCTAGTTTCGACGCCACTTCAACGAAGCGCTTGACGAAGGCATCGCCCTGCTCGCCCTTCTGCACGATCACGCGGCGCGCGCAGGTGCAGCGCTGGCCGGCGGAGATGAAGGACGAGGAAATCGCCATGAACACGGCCGCGTCGATATCGGTCGGGTTCCACACGATCAGCGGGTTGTTGCCGCCCATTTCCAGCGCCAGCAGCTTGCCTGGCTGGCCACCGAACTGCTTGTGCAGTGCCGCGCCGGTCTGGCTGGAGCCGGTGAACAGCACGCCGTCGATTTCAGTGTTCTGGCCCAGCGCGATGCCGGTTTCGCGGCCGCCGTTGACCAGGTTGATCACGCCAGCAGGAACGCCGGCTTTTTCCCACAGCGCTACGGTCTTGATGGCGGTGCGCGGTGCGTATTCGCTAGGCTTGAACACCACGGTGTTACCCGCGATCAGTGCAGGCACGATATGGCCGTTCGGCAGGTGGCCAGGGAAGTTGTAAGGACCGAACACGCCGAACACGCCGTGCGGACGGTGGCGCAGAACGGCTTCGCCATCGGCCACCTTGTTGCGGGTTTCGCCGGTGCGGTTGCCGTAGGAGGTAACGGAGATGTCCACCTTGTTGGCCATGGTGGTGACTTCGGTGCGCGCTTCCCACAGCGGCTTGCCGACTTCTTCGGAAATGGTCTGCGCCAGGTCTTCCGCGTTTTCCTTCAGCAGGTCGCGGAACTTGGTGACGATGGCGATGCGCTCTTCCAGCGGACGGTAGGCCCAGGCTTCGAAGGCGGCGCGCGCTGCATGCGCAGCTTCCGCCACATCGTCAGCGGTCGATTCCTGCGACGAGTAGATATGCTTGCCGGTGGCCGGGTTGGTGGTCACGATGGTCTCGCCGTGGCCGGATTTCCATTGGCCGTTGATGAAATTGCTCAGTTCAGACATTCTGGTTCTTCCTCACGTTGAGAGACAGGGTGCGCACGGTTTCGCCGGAGTGGCAGTGCAGCAGTGCTTGTTCCTCCTTGGACAGGTCAATGCCGCCGTCGGATGGATTGGCGTCGGTCAGGATCATGCGGAAGTCCTGCATGACGGTGTTCGACACCAGGTATGGTTCGGTGGTGTGCAGCGCGCAGGCGTGGGCCGTGTCGGTATCGCGCTCCACGGTTGCCAGTTCGCTGTCGCGCATGGCGCGCAGTTCGGAAACGCGCGCTTGCAGCACGGGGCCCGCGTCGAAAATATCGACATAACCTTCATAGTGCAGGCCTTCCTGCTCCAGCAGGCGGCGTGCAGGCGCGGTGGCCTGGTGCACTTTGCCGATCGCTTCCTGCGCGTCTTTCGGCAGGTAGTCGACGTACAGCGGCTGGCGCGGCATCAATTCGGCGATGAAGGACTTCTTGCCCAGCGCGGTCAAATCGTCCACGTGGTGGAAGTCCATCTTGAAGAAATAGCGGCCCAGGCCCTCGTAGAACGGCGAGCTGCCGTCTTCGGCCTGGTAGCCGCGCATCTCGGCGATGATCTTCTGCTCGAACAGGTGCGGGAACTGGGCGATGAACAGGAAGCGGCTCTTCGAGAGCAGCTTGCCGTTATTGCCCTGGCGGTAGTCAGGGTGCAGGAACAGGGAGCACAGCTCGGAGCAGCCGGTCAAATCGTTCGACAGGTACAGCGTGTCCATGCGGGTGAACACATTCAGCTCGCGGCTGGAGTGCACCAGGGTGCCGATGCGGTAGTTGTAGAAAGGCTCGGTCAGGCCGACCGCGCCCTTGATGGCGCACACGCCGGCCAGGCGGCCGGTATCGGTGTCTTCCATCACGAACAGATAGTCGCGTTCTTCCGGCGGGATGGTTTCGGCGAAGGAGGCCACGGCGACGGCGACGCGGTCGCCCATCATCTTCATGTCCGGCTTCAGCGTGGTCATGCCGGTGCCTACCTGGCTGGCCAGGTTGAACAATCCGTCCAGGTCATTCGCTTTAATGGCGCGTACAACTAGCATAGGTATTCTCGTTCTTAAATGCGGACGCAGGTCACGGTGTCGCCTTCTTCCACGCGCAGGATTTCCTGGGCTTGCGGGGACAGGCAAACGGTATCGGTATTTTCCAGCGGTGCGCAGTTGATCGTCACCGCGCGGAAGCGCTGGTCAGGGCCGGTGGACACGGCGTACGTCGCCACAGCATCGCTGGCTTGCGTGCCATTGACGCTGGCCACGCGGCGCGGCAGCGAAGAGCTGAAGGTACGCAGCGTGTGCTTGTGCGCCTGCAGGATCGGGCCGCCGTCGAAGATGTCGATGTACTCGTCGGCTTCAAAGCCTTCGGAGGTCAGCAGGTTGAAGGCCAGTTCGCCGCTTGGATGGATCTGGCCCATCACGGCCTGTGCATCGCCGGGCAGCAGCGGCACATACACCGGGTAGTGCGGCATCAGTTCCACGATCAGGGTGCGGTTACGCGCACCGCCGATCACGCGCTCGGCATCCAGGAAATCCATCTTGAAGAACTTGCGGCCCAGCGCGTCCCAGAATGGCGAACCACCGTTGTCGTCGGTCAGGCCGGCCAGCGGCACGAAGAAACGGTCGCCGAAACGGTGCGGCGCCTGCACTGCATACAGCAGGCGGGAACGCGACAGCAGCGCTGCTTCCGGACGCTGCGCCACGCTGGCGTCGACGTAGAAACCGGACAGCTGCGAGTAGGCGGTCAGCTCGGAGCACAGCGTCAGAGCGTGCACGCTATGGCTGATGTTCAGGTCGCGCGAGACTTGCTGGATAACGTCGTTACGGAAGGAGAAGTAGGTGCCGTTCGAGCCTGCGGAGGCGTGGATGGCGGCGGTGCCGACGATCTTTTTATCGGCCAGCGACTCCATCACGAACATATACGACTCTTCGCTCGGGATGTCGACGTGGGCGGAGAAGGAAGCGATGGAACGCTCTACTGCCTGCTCGATCTTTTCGCGCGTCTTCGGCAGGGTATGAACACCCGGCATGCTGACCGCGGCCAGTGATTCGAGGGCGGCGATGTCGGCGGTTTCTACCGGACGGACTACGTACATTTATAGCTCCTGTTCTTCTTTGAATCGAAACCGGTAACCCGATGTCTGACCCGCAGGGTCAGACACCTGGCCTGCGGCAGCCGCGGGCCGGGTGCCTGACCCTGCGGGCCAGGCACCGTATTACCGGTTTTAGGCGGCCTTGGTCAGCTCAGCAATCGCCACACGGATAATGCGATCCGCTTCATCAATCTGCGCATCGGATACGATCAGCGCAGGCGCCAGGCGCACCACATCCATGCCGGCGATCAGGATCATCAGGCCCTGGGCTTCAGCAGCGCGTTGGATATCCTTGGAACGGCCCTTGAACGGCTCAGCCACAACCAGACCCAGCAGCAGACCCGCACCGCGCACAGCGGAGAACACTTGCGGGAAATCACGCACCAGGCCTTCCAGCTTGCCGATCAGCTTCTCGGAAGCCTCTTTCACGCGCGCCAGGAAAGCCGGCTGGTTGATGGTATCCAGCACGGTCAGCGCCACGGTGGCAGCCATCGGGTTGCCGCCGTAGGTGGTGCCGTGGGTGCCCACTGCCAAGTGCTTGGCCAGTTCTTCGGTGGTCAGCATGGCGCCGATCGGGTAGCCGTTGCCCAGCGCTTTGGCCGAGGTCAGGATGTCCGGAGTCACGCCGTAGCCCTGGTAAGCGAACAGGGAACCGGTACGGCCCATGCCGCACTGCACTTCGTCGAAGATCAGCACGGCGCCGACTTTGTCGCACAGCTCGCGCAGGGTCTTCAGGTATTCAGGATTGCCCGGCATCACGCCGCCTTCACCCTGCACCGGCTCAACGATCACGGCGCAGACGTCGTCGCCGATGGCAGCCTTGGCCGCTTCGATATCGTTGTAAGGAATGTGGTCGATCGATGGTGGCAGCGGCTCGAAACCTTCGGTGTACTTAGCCTGGCCGCCGACGGACACGGTGAACAGGGTACGGCCGTGGAAGGAGTTCAGGCAGGACACGATGCGCGGCTTCTTGTCGCCGTATTTGGCGTGGGCAGCCTTGCGGGCCAGCTTCAGGGCCGCTTCGTTGGCTTCGGCGCCGGAGTTGCAGAAGAAGGCGCGGTCGGCGAAGGTGGCTTCGGTCAGGGCCAGGGCCAAGCGCAGCACAGGCTCATTGGTATAGCCATTGCCCAGGTGCCACAGGGTATTGGCTTGCTTGGTCAGCGCTTCCACCAGCACTGGGTTGCAATGGCCCAGGGAGGCCACGGCGATGCCGGAGGTGAAGTCCAGGTAATGCTTGCCGTTCTGGTCCCACAGGTCCAGGCCCGCTGCTCGCACTGGCACCATTTGGGCAGGTGCGTAAGTCGGGACGAGCACCTCGTCGAAGGTGGCGCGGGTTACAGGGCGGGTGGTAACAGTCGAGTCAAGCTTGGCGTTCATAGCAAATCCCCATCAATGGTAAGGTGTACTGCATTGTAAAAGCGGGGATGCTAAAACTCTTTTGAATCTGCGACAAGGATTTTCAAAATTGTCCAAAACCCTGAAACCCGGTAAACCTGGGTACGGCCCAAGGGCCGGACCCGGGTTTACCGGGTTTAGCGGTTCAATTTGCGCTGCCGCTCCTCACGCGGCGTATTGCCGAAAAGCGTGCCAAACGCGGTGGAAAAGTGCGATCCCGACGAGAATCCGCACATCAGCCCAACTTGCACAATGGAATGGTTTGTTTCTAAAAGTAATTGCCGCGCCCGTTGCAGGCGCAGCTCCAGGTAATACCGCGAAGGCAAAGACCCCAAATACTGCTTGAACAGCCGCTCCAGCTGCCGCCGCGACAAGCCCACCAGTCCCGCAATATCGTCAGTCGACAAAGGCTCCTCAATATTCGCCTCCATCAAGGTCACAGCCTCCGACAGCTTAGGCTGCAGCGCACCAAAGCGCGCCTGCAAAGCCACCCGCTGCCGCTCCTCCGACGAGCGCACCCGGTCAATACACAAGGCTTCCTTGATCTCAGCCTGCACATTCGCCCCGAACAGCGCCTCGATCAAAGTCAGCGAAAAGTCCAGCGAAGCCGCCCCGCCGCAGCAGGAAACCAGCCTGCCATCGATCTCGAACAAATTCGGTGTGAGTATGGCGCGCTCGGTAACATCCTCGGTTTCCGCATATAGCGCCCAAGGCAAGGCAATGCGCGCCCCGCCCGCGGCCCCGGTCTGGGCCAGCCACAGGACGCCAGCCCCTACGCCGCCCCAATACTCCGCCTCACGGCAGCGCTCGATCACCGCGCGCAGCTCGCCATCGGCAAGGCGCGCGGTACCTTCATCCGCAACGAGCAGCGCCAGCTGCCAGTCCCCGGCGGTACCGGCTGCCTGGGACGGGCTGATCACGTCAAGCTGGAAACTGCCGTTCAGGATGCGCTGGGCCAACCGCAATGGCTGCACCAGGCCGGACCAGGCCAGGCTATCCGGCTCGCCCGCATTCACCAGCAGCATGCGCAGCGGCCGCTCCCGGGTCAGGCGACTAAGTTGAGCAAATGACATCTTCTATTCAGGGACGAGCGCCGACGCCGGTCGCTCAGGGGTATTCCATTGGCTGACAATCATACCGGAGATCAATAGTGCCGCGCCCAGCAGCTGCATCACACCCATCGTCTCGCCCAGCCAGAAGTAGCCGAAAATGGCCGCGCTGGCGGGTTCGAAAGCGTAAATCACGGCCGCCTCGTTGGCCGTGGCATGGCTCTGGCCCCAGGTTTGCAGGGAAATTATGGCCGCCGTGGCGATCACGCCCAGGTAGATCAGGTTCCACTTGTAGACCATCAGGTTCTGCCAGATATAGCTGTAGTAATCAGACACATCATGCGGCACGTCGATCACTCCGCGCGGCACTTCACGCAGCAGGATCCACAGGCCGGCGAACAGGGCCACGGTCCAGATCTGGGCCACGGTCAGGGTCATCAACCGGTCGACCTTGCGCGAGAACTGCTCCATCACCTTGATGTAGAGGCCAAACAGGAAGGCCGCAGCCAAGGCCAGCCAATCGCCACGCCCCCAGCTGAAGCTGCCATCCCAGCACAGGGCGAACAGGCCGCCCACGGCCAGCAGCAGCGCCAGCACAATGCGCTTGTCTGGCCACTTGCCCATGGCAATGCCCAGCAACGGAACCACCAGCACATTCAGGCCGCAGATAAAGGCATTGCGGTTGGAGGAAGTCAGGGTCAGGCCTTCGACCTGGGTCAGGTAGCAGAAGAATAGCAGCACCCCGGCCAGGAAGCCGTAGTGCAGGTCGCGCCATTTGGCGCGCCACAGGAAGGGGGAAAGCAGCAATCCGGCGATGGCAAAGCGCGACACCACGATCCAGTTGGCCGACAAGTTGTCGGTCATGTCCTTCATGGCGGGGAAGGTGGTGCCCCAAACGATGGTCACCACCAGCAGGGCCAGGATACCGCGAGCGTGTTGGGGCATGGCGAAAACCACATCTTGTTATAAGTTTGCATATAGTAACCGATGCCGGGCAAGGCTGGCGGGCGCTATAATTCCAAGCCATGGGCGAACGATATTTGAAAAGCATCCGGTTGTTGGCTGAATGCATGCAAGGGTTTGAGAGGTGGTCCGGCGATCATGTTCGCCAATGCGGCCTCACCCACGCACAATTCGATATCATCGCCACACTGGGCAACACCAAAGGCATGAGCTATAAGGAGCTGGGCGAGCGCACCCTGATCACCAAAGGCACCCTGACCGGCGTCATCGAACGCCTGGAACAGAAGGGCCTGGTGGAACGGGAACGCAATGCCGACGACAAACGCTCCTTCTTCGTCCGCCTGACACCGGCGGGCGAGCAGCTATTTGCCGAAGTGTTCCCGATTATCGTCGCCAAGGGTGTAGAGTTATTCTCAGACTACAGCGATGCCGATTATGAAGCCCTGGAACGCACCCTGGCCGGGCTGAAGGCCACGATCAGTGCCGCTTCACCACTACTTAAAGAACGAGAAGAATGTTAAAGACCACCCTGCTGGAAGGCATCAAGCCGGCCAAATTCGACAAGCAAATCTCCGGCAACCTGCTGCTGGAAACAACGTCGGTTGATGCCGTGCGCATGGAAAAACTGCTGATTGGCATTCGTAATGAAGACGGTGAAATCTACCGCCTGATCGGCGCCACCAAGCACAACAGCTTCACCAATGCTGTAGAAGAACTCGAAGACCTGGAACTGGTCGACGAGCTGGGCGATGTCGAAGGTACCGTGGAAGGCTGCGACGCCATTTTCGGCGAAGGCTAAGCGGGACGCATAGCCTGTTTTAATGGGGTCCGGCATGGCCTGCGGAAAAATTCATCAAAATAAACGCCCTTTGATAGTTCCTCAGGGCAATTTCTGCTTATAATTTTCGCATGGACAGACTGGAAGCCTTCAAAGCAATTGCAGCCCAAGCGGGCCGCGGTGAGCTCACATTTCCCACCAATATCGACGCGTCGATCAAGCTGCAGCGCGCGCTGAACGACGAGAATTGCCATATCGACCTGGCAGCCAAGCTGGTGCAAGCCGACCCGCTGCTGGCTGCACGCACGGTGGCGATTGCCAACTCGGTGGCCTATAACCGCTCCGGCATGGAGATTTCCAGCGTCAAGACAGCGGTGCAGCGCCTCGGCGTGCGCACCCTGCAATCGCTGGTAACTTCGGTGATCGTGCGCCAGTTGGGCACCAAAATCCGCAATCCCCTACTCAAGGCCAAGGCCAACCAGCTGTGGGAGCACACGGCCCACGTGGCGGCGCTGGCTCAAGTGATCGCACGGCGCGTTTCCCACGTCGACCCCGATACCGCCATGTTTGCCGGCATCGTGCACGAAGTTGGCGGCTTCTACATGCTGTCGCAGGCCGAAGCCTATCCGGAAGTAATGGAAGGCGATCCGGAAGAATGGACTACCTTCGGCGAAGTGCAGATCGGCCGCGGCGTGCTGCAAAAGCTGATGATCCCCGAGAACGTGTTCAAAGCCGTGGAAGCCATGTGGGAAGGCATGCGCGCCCTGCCGCCCGAGAACCTGGGCGACACGCTGTTGCTGGCCAACGACCTCTCCCCAATCGCCTCCCCGCTGCACGCCCGCCCGGGCGCCACCTCGGTAGCCGCAGCCAGCACCATCGACTTCGCCGTCGGCGACGGCACACTGGCCTCCATCATGGAAGAGTCGGCGGAAGAAGTGAAATCCCTCACTTCCGCGCTGCTGCACTAACTATTTGATGAAGTAGCCGGACACGCGCCAATTGCCGTCCGGTTCCTTCATTGGGGTGACCGTTTCCACGGCGGCGGCCTTGTTCTCGAATTGCGTGGTGAATTGCAAGACGAAGTAGTCTCCATCGGGTGCGCCAGGCAGGCTGTGGGTGAACTGCGCGTTGGTCAGGCGGCGCACCTTCACGGCGCCCAAGGGCATGCGCACGTTGCGCAAGGCTTGCTCCCAGCCCGGCTTGTTGACCGCCTTCTGGAAAGCAGGGGCCGCCTTATCCCAACTGGCGCCATAGTTGCCGGCATCGGTCAGGGCCAGCCAATCGCTGGCGGCAGCCTTGGCCGAATCGCCCGACGCAGCATCCTGCGCCAACACCGCACCCGACAACAACAAACCCGCAAACAACAAAGCAGCACGCATCGTCATCCTCCTTCATGAATTAATCACATTATGAAAGTCGGGGTCAGGTCTGGCAATCGGACACGAGCCCAGCCGCTAAGCGGCTGGGCTCGTGTCCGATTGCCAGACCTGACCCCGACTTTCAATTACTTAGGCACGTGTGGGCGATGGTGGTGGCGAACTGGCGGAGCTCGGGGACCGCGGTGGCTTCCCAATAGCCGGCTTTGAGCCAGGGGCCAATGTAGTAGAGGCCGGGCGTTGGCTGGCCGTTCGCGCCGAGCACGCCACATTTGGCGTCTACTTCTACACCGAGGCCGAGTGCGTCGGCTCGCATCATACCGTCGGCGAGCAGTTGCCGGACCAGAGGCACCGTGGCGCGGCGTGGGCTGGCGCAGCTTCCGGTGCAGTTGATGATCCGGGCGGCTCGCAAGTCGATGCTATTGGCGCGGCCACGCGGCTGCACTGTCACTACCGCGAGCTCGGCTTCGTCGCGGATGCATTGTATGCGGCCCGCCGTCACGCGTAACGCGCCACTCGCCAGCGCCGCTGATAGCTCTGACTGCACAGCGGGTGGCAGCTGGTGGCGGTGCACTTCCCAGTAGGGGCGCAGATGGCGCAGGAAGCGGCGCCGTTCTGCGGCGGGCCAGCCTTGCCAGATGCTTGCAGTCTGCGCTCGCATTGCGGCGAGTGCCTCGTGCCAGCCAAAGCCTGCGCCTTCCAATATTTCCACCTGCTGAAGGAACGCGCGCATGGCGGCGCGGGCGGTCGGCAGTTCTTCATGCAGCAGTGTACTGGCAGCTAGTTGCGCACTTGGCGCGGTGTAAGGCTGCGGTAGCAAGCCGTGGCGCGATACAGCATGCACGTGCAGGCTTGGATGGCGGCGCAGCAGCTGCAGCGCGATGTCGACTGCGGTCAAGCCGGTCCCCAGCAGCAGCACCGGCTCGTGCGCGCGGATTGTCGATAGCAAGCCAGCTTGCCAGGGATCGGCGACATAATGCGCGCTGTCGGTCAGCGCGCCTTGCGCCAGAGCGGGCGGCGGCGCGGCGAAGTGGCCAAACGCGAGCACCACTTGGCTAGCTTCGATGCGGCGGCCGTCTTCCAGCGTGGCAGACAAGGCTCCGTCTGGGGTGGCTTGCAAGTGCTGCACGCTGCCGCTCACGCAATCCAGCGTCGCATGGCGTGGCGCCTGCGATTGCGCCTGCAGCAGCGCCCATTCAAGGTAATCGCCATACACGCTGCGGGCAACGAAGGAATTCGCCGTTACTCGGCTGTCGCGCATGCTGGCGTAATGCAGGAAGTGTTCTGGATCGTCATGCAGCACACTCATATTGGAAGCCACCACATTGAGCAGGTGCTGCGGGCTTTGCGTGCCGTAGGCCATGCCGCGCGCGAGCTTCCCGCTGCGGTTAAGCAGCAGCACGCGAAGCGGCTCGCGGCCTGCGCCGCGCAGCAGCTGTATCGCGCACGCCACACCTGAAAACCCGGCGCCGACGATCAGTATCGTGCGCATGCTTGCCACCTGCTTCGCGTATATAGTCGCATCATGGACTCCTTCCACATTTCGCGCCGACAGCGCGAGGAAATGCATGGCCATCGCGGCGCGGTGGTCTGGTTCACTGGCCTGTCCGGCGCCGGAAAGACGACACTGGCGCACGCCCTGGAGCAGCGCCTGTTCCAGTACGGCTGCCAGGTTGTTGTACTGGATGGCGACCGCCTGCGGCAAGGCCTGTGCTCCGGTCTTGGCTTCTCTCCCGAAGACCGAAGCGAAAACATCCGCCGCGCTGGCGAGGCGGCACATTTGCTTGCAGATGCCGGCATCATCGTGCTCGCCGCACTGATCTCCCCACTGCGCGCCGACCGTGCCCGCGTGCGCGCCATGCAGGCCGAGGGCGACTTCATTGAGGCATGGTGCCAGTGCCCGCTGGAAGTCTGCGAACAGCGCGACGTCAAAGGCTTGTACCGCCGCGCGCGGGCTGGGGAAGTGGCGCAGTTCACGGGCGTTTCCGCGCCTTACGAAGCGCCGCTTGCGCCCGAATTGTCGCTCGATACCGCCCGCTGCAGCCTGGCCGAATGCGTCGAACTGGTGCTGGACGAGTTGTTCTCGCGCAGCGTGTTGCGCGCGCCGGGCAGCAGCTCGTTAAGCAGCTCCAGGCAGATGCGCGCGGCCTGGTCGCCTTCGTCCAACTCGGCGTGCCAGGCCGATACTGATACTGCCAGCAACGGGTAATCACGCAGGCGGCGGAACAGCTCCGCCATTTCCTCTACACGCGGCCCGGCGGGCACGTGGTATTTCAAGGCAGGCATACGCTGCGCCTCGTCCAGCACGTCGGTATCGAAATGCACGTAGAGCGATTCGTGCGGCGACAGGTGCTGCAATATTTCGTCCAGCGGGCAGCGCACGATCGCCGATCGAGCCAGCGCTTCGTCCTCGCCTGGATCAAGGTCGCGCGCATCGGACAACACTACTTGTGCTTCAGCGTATGGCCGCGCCCCCAATGCCTGGCGCAAGGCACTGATGCTGTCGCGACGGTGCTGACGCCGGTCCTGGCTTCCGACCAGCATTGCCAGCGGCATGCCGCCCAGGTATTGCGTATGGGTTGTGCCCCAGGTATGGAAGTCGCCATGCGCATCCAGCCATAGCATGCGCTGCGGTTCGCGTCCCGCGCGCTGCAGGCCGGCCATCACACCCATGGTCGACACGCAATCGCCCGAAATGCTCAAGGGAAGATCGCCCACCGCAGCTGCGGCTTCAACGTGCTGCGCCAGCACCGCATAGACGCGGCCCATGCTGCGCATCTGTTCATCCTTCTCGAGCAATTCAGTGGCGGTTGATTGCGGTGACTGCAGCACGGCCCACGGATGCTCGTCGAGCAGCTGCACGCGCTGCAAGCCATCGCGCCGTTTGCCCATCAGGTAAGGCACAAGAAGGCGGCGGATCATGACCACTGCTCCGGCGCGCGGCTATAACCAAGGGTATGCATCATTTCTTCCACCTCCGTACGCTGCACTAGCGGCAGCAGTTGGTCGCTGCGTTTGCGCCAGCGGCCGGGTGTTGGCTCCTCGGTAGCCATGGTGACCGGCAGTTCCGGGGAATGCGGTGGCGGCGGCAGGCCAAGCCACTCGCAGCTTCGCGCCAGCACACTGTCGGGATCGGCGAGGAAGTGCTCGAAGCGCACTGGCAGGCTCGCAACCCCGCTGTCGATGATGTGGCGATGGCAGGACAGCCACTGATTCAGGCACACCTCCTCCAGCGGCGCAGCGACGTAACTGCGCCAGTTCGGCGGCAAGTCGAATTTCCACCAGCGATGGCCGCCTTCGCATTGCTCCGAATAGCCGCTAATGCCTAACGTAACGCCATGCCGCTGCATATCGTGTGCGTGGAAGCCGACGGGTGACAGCCAGCCATCCATCAAGCCATTGACGCTGGCGGCGGCGCTGCGTGCAAGGTGGAGGTAACGCACCTGCGCATTAGGGAACAGCTGCTCATAGAGGCCTGCACGGTAAGCATCGGACGGGGTCTTGAACAGCAGGACCTTGCCGGCCGCGTCGTCTTCAGTGAAATGCCGGGCATGCACGGCTGGGGAGACGAAAGGCGGCTCCTCGATCTTGGCGGCTTCGCTGAAAGGCCGGCGCTGGCCGGGGCCATGACCTCCATCGTAATAATAAAGCCGCCACGGTTCGCGCCAGAACACTGCGCTCAACACGGCACGCTGCAGCTCCCGCTCACTCGGCGCGTCCGAAGAACGGGTGAATAGCAACGCCTCGTCCAGTGCACGCTCGAGCTGTGCATACGCAGGCGGCGCCGCAAACAAGGCGGGAAACTGCAACAGCAGGCGTTTGCGCCAACGCTCTTTCAATTCCGCCAGCGGAGCGGGCCGCTCGCCTGGCACCATCAGGCCATCGAAAATATCGTCGGCAAGGGCATCCGCATTTCGCAGGCGCGCAATGGCATCACTGCTGCAGGCTGGATCGTAGCCGAAGCCATTGCCGCTCAGGGCCAGGAAAGGCTCCGCCTCGCCATCCAGGCTTGCGATCTCGGGATGCCGCGCCAGCGCCGCCTTGAACAGCGTGGAGCCCGAGCGCGAGCTGGTGAGGATGACCGCAACGCGCTTTACCTGTGCGCGCCAGGGCGCGTGCGGCACGGCGCGCAGCTGGCGGATCGACTCAAGCAGCCCGTCCATGCTTGTCCGCTGGTTTGATCAGGAAGGCGAAGAACTGGCGCTCCTGGTCGCGCTCCGCCGCGCTCCTCGCCATCATGCGGATGCTGAAGCCATTCTGTTTCGCCAGCCGGCGCACTTCCTCCACCGCGCCGAAATTCGAATGCGCGAAGTAGATCCGGCCGCCGGGTTTGAGATGGCTCGCAGCCTGCTCGAAGAAAAGCGTATTGGTACGGAATTCCGTGTCCCACTGCGAGCGGGCCACCACGTCCGGCGCGGGCTTGTCACGGAAAGGCAGGTTCGCGGTGATCACATCGAAGCGCTCATCGCCCACTTTCTCGAACAAGTCGGAGCGGCGCACTTCCATCACATCGCCAAAGCCGTGTGCCTCCGCGTTGTGACGCGCACTGCGGATGGCCGCCGGGTTCACATCCAGCGCCAGCACGCGCGAAGCCTGCTGGTAGCAGGCGAAGACCGCGATCACCCCGGAGCCGGTACCGACATCAAGCACGCTTTCGCCAGGCTTGATGCGGAAGTTGCGCACCAGCGGCTGGCTATCGAGGAAGGGCCAGAAAGTATTCGGGTAAACGTGGAATTTTTTGCCGAGGTAGGTGATCGTTCGGCCACCATCGGGCACTGACTTGAAAGCCTTCTGGCGCATGGCTTGCCAACGATCGACTTGTTCAGTCGTAGGAAGTGCGGGTGCAGGCATCTCTGGTCCCCCTTATCCGTTTGATGCCATCCTATCGAGTCCGCTTGGCGAGAGCAAGAGTGCTTTTTTGCTTACATTCTGAAAGTCGGGGGGGGGGGGGGGGGGGGGGGGGGGGGGGGGGGGGGGGGGGGGGGGGGGCGG
>NZ_JBXARE010000006.1:344555-361479 GCF_058807935.1 Pseudoduganella sp. GW821-FHT11H04
CAAATGGACAAATGCGGAGCATTTGTCCATTTGCTCGACCTGACCCCGACTTTAATCAAGGAAGCCATGCGGCGATGGAGCGGCCGATGGTGTGGGGGTGGTCTTCCTGTATGTTGTGTGTGCCTTCGCCGAGTTCAACCAGCTTGCAATTTGTGAGCTTCGCGGCGTAGCGGTCGGCGACGGCGCGTGGAGTCAGTACGCCGTTTGGACTAAACAGGATCAGCTTGGGATACTGGGCTGTGGCCATGATCGCTTCGTTGCGCTCAATCAGCTGGTAGACGTCGGAAGGTTCGCCGGCGATCGGCATCATGCGAGGGAAGGCCAACATGGGCTTGCGCGATTCCGGTGTTGGGAATGGTGCGCGGTAGGCGTCCATTTCTTCCACAGTCAGCGGACGCAGCGAGCCTTTGGGCAGCATCTGTTCGATGAAGGCGTTCTGCTGCAGCACGAAGTCTTCGCCGGTGCCGGGGCCGCGCATCAGCTTGAAGCGTTCGCGTGCTTGTTCGAGCGGGTGGAAATCTTCCCACGTCGGGCTGGGGCGTACGAATTCCATCAGCGCTAGGCCGCGTACCTTTATCGGGTAGCGTGCTGCCAGGTGGATGGCCAGCGCGCCGCCCCAGTCCTGGCCTACCAGCGTGAACTGTTCGACTTCCATTTTTTGGAGGAAGCCTTCCAGGTAGGCGGCGTGTTCAAGGAAGCTGTATTCAATATCGGGCTTGCCGGATGCGCCGAAGCCGATCAGGTCGGGCGCCAGACACCAGGCCTTGTCGGCCACATGCGGCATGATGTCGCGCCAGATAAAGGAGTGTGTTGGGTTGCCGTGCAAGAAAATCACTGCGTGCGAGCCGCGCTCGCCGAGTTCGCGATAGGCGATGCTTGAATCGAGTACTGGGATGGATTGCATGATGTCTCTCTCAGAAAAAAAACGCCCACTCCGGAGAGTGGGCCAAGTCCAAAACTAGGGATGTCCTGAAAGAGACGATTCCATCTTATGATTTGGACCGGCCACCCTCTGTGCGTCACTTCACACATGCATTAAAAAGGCCAAGGCGTTTCCGTGTTCTTCCATGCCGGCAGCTGCTGGATGCGTTCGAACCAGGCCAGCATATGCGCGTATTGCTCGACCGGAACCTTGGCGCGGCCCAGGTACATCAGCGGCGCAGCAACGGCGAAGTCGGCCAGCGTCAGCTTGTCGCCGCTCAGCCATTGACGGGTGGCCAGGTGTTTGTCGAGCACGGCGGAATGCTCGTGCACGTAGCGCTCGCCTTTTGCGATTTCGACCGGATCAGGGCCTTCGCCGGTGACCAGTTTCTTCCACAGGTATTCCCAGGTCAGGATGCCGATGGCTGGTGCGAAATGCTGTGCGCCGAAGAACATCCAGCGGTTGATGTCGGCGCGCTCTTTCAGGCCGCGTGGGTAGAGGTCTTCCGCGCCGGCTTTGTCGGCCAGGTATTGCATGATCGCGCAGGATTCCCACAACTGCAGGCCATCGTCTTCCAGCGCAGGCACCTTGCCGCAGATGTTCACTTCTTCCAGGCGCTTGCGGTCGGCTTCGCTGGCGAAGTCGATCAGTTGCTCGTCGAGCTTGATGCCGAGCTGGCTTGCAACCAGCAATACACGGCGGGCGTTAGAGGAGAGTGGGTTGTGATAGAGGCGCATCGCTTAACTCCTTGTTGGATTGATCGAATGCGTCCATCGTAACCAAGGCCCCTGACAGTTTCTGTCAGGAGTCTTCAACAATGGCGTTTTCTTCGCGCCAGGTTTTCAGCAATTCGTGACGGGGTTTTGGATAGCGTTCTGCAAGTGCATCGACCTGCGTGATGCGGTCGATGCGGAAGTGACGGTTGGCCTTGCGCATCTCGCACCAGGCGGCGAGCAGGCGCCGCCCGCCATAGAAGGCCAGCGCGAACGGCCACACGGTGCGCTCGGAGGTGATGCCGCTTTCGTCGTTGTAATGGATGCGCATTTTGTGCTGGCGGCGGATCGCTTCCCGCGTGGGCTGCACGAACTCGTCGTGCTCGGGCGTGTCACTCACCAGTGGCACCCACAGGCTGGTGTCGGCCATATCGTCGCGCAAGTCCTTGGGAGTAGCGGTGGCGATCTTGGCGAGCGCATTGGCGGCAGCTTGCGCGAGGGCCGGATCGCCTTGCCGGCGCACCCAGCGCGCGCCGAGCACCAGCGCTTCCAGCTCGTCGACGTCGAACATTAGCGGCGGCAGGAAGAAGCCGCTGCGCAGCAGGTAGCCCAGGCCGGCCGAACCTTCAACCGGTGCGCCGAGTTCGGCCAGGGTTTGCATGTCGCGATAAATCGTGCGTTCGGATACACCCAGCTGTGCGGCCAGCGCTGCTGCGGTGACGGGACGTCGGTTGCCGCGCATGGCATCCATCAGCTGGAACAGGCGGCCGGTACGGCTCATTGCTGCTCCCCAATTTACGAGGCGTGCAGCTTAACATAGATATAATCGACGGATGAGCAAGAGTCCAACTACCAAAAGCCGCGCACTTGGCAAGGTCACCTTGTCCGATGTCGCCGCCCACGCAGGCGTGGCGCCCATGACGGCGTCGCGCGCCATTAATCAACCGGAGCTGGTCTCCGCCCTGCTGCGCGAACGGGTGGACAAGGCGGTGCTGGAGCTGGGCTATGTGCCCAACCGGGCGGCGCGCGCCCTGGCTTCGGCGCAATCGAAGGTGATCGTGGTCCTGGTGCCTTCGCTGTCGAACGCGGTGTTCACGGCGGTGCTGGCCGGCATCCAGGATGCGCTCGATCCCTGCAATTACCAGATCCTGATCGGCAATACGCGCTATTCCGATGCGGAAGAGGAAAAGCTGCTGGCAACTTACATGCAGTCGAACCCGGACGGCATCCTGCTGAGCGGCCTGACCCACAGCCCGCGCGTGCAGCAGATGCTGGCCACGTCGCGCGTGCCGGTGGTGTCGATGATGGACCTGTCGTCGGAGCCGGGCGCGATGTCGGTCGGCTTCTCGCAGGAAGACGCGGGATACACCATGACGCGCTACCTGATCGACAAGGGTCGCAAGCGCATCGGCTATATGGCCGCCCAGCTCGACGAACGTACGCTGAAACGCGGTGATGGCTACCGCCGGGCGATGGAGGAGGCAGGCTTGTCCGACCCTGCGCTGGAGCTGATGTGCCCCGATCCGTCCACCATTGCGCTGGGCGCCGAGCTGCTGGGGCGCATGCTGTCCAATATGCCGGGGCTGGACGCGATCTTCTGCTGTAACGATGACTTGGCGCACGGCGCCATCTTCCAGTGCCAGCGGCGCGGCATCAAGGTGCCCGAACAGCTGGCGATCTGCGGTTTCAACGACCTCCCCGCCTCCGCGTGGATGAAACCATCGGTGACCACCGTCGGCACGCCGCGCTACCAGACCGGCTTCGAAGCGGCCAACCTGCTGTTGGCCAGCATCCGCGGCAACGAGATCCCGGCGACGCGCATCGACCTTGGTTTCACGCTTGTGACACGCGAAAGCGCATAAAAAAAGGCAGCCGGTTGGCTGCCTTTTTTACGGAGTGCGTCGATTAAACGACTGCGCCGTCGGTTTCGTCTTTTTCCTTGATCGGCTTGATCAGGTCTTCGCGCTTCACGCCCAGCCACATGGCCACGGCTGCTGCCACGAACACGGAGGAGTAAATACCGAAGCAGATACCGATGGTCAACGCCACTGCGAAGTAGTGCAGGGTCGGGCCGCCCAGGAACAGCATCGACAGCACCATCATCTGGGTACAGCCGTGGGTGATGATGGTACGCGAGATGGTGGAGGTGATCGCGTTGTCGATCACTTCATGCACGGTCATCTTGCGCTGCTTGCGGAAGTTCTCACGGATTCGGTCGAAAATAACCACCGATTCGTTGACCGAGTAACCCAGCACAGCCAGCACGGCCGCCAGGACGGTCAGCGAGAATTCCCACTGGAAGAAGGCGAAGAAGCCCAGGATGATCACCACGTCATGCAAGTTGGCGATGATCGCCGCCACTGCGAATTTCCATTCGAAGCGGACAGCCAGGTAGATCATCACGCCGACCACCACCATGATCAGGGCGTTCAGGCCGTTGGTCGCCAGTTCTTCGCCGACCTGCGGGCCGACGAATTCAACCTTCTGCAGCGAGACGCCTTCGGAGCCGTCGGCGTGCATACAGGCGCTCTTCTGCTCGTGGGCGCCCTTCTCGGTCACCTTGTCGACCTGGGTCACGTTACCTTGCTCAGCCTTGCACAGCTCTCCGAACACTTTGGCTGCGGTGTTGGCAGCGGAAGCGCCCTTCTCATTAGGCAAGCGGATCATGGCGTCGCGGGCGGTGTCGATGCTCGACACTTCAGGGTGGTAGCCCAGCGCGGTCAGCGTATTACGCACGCCTTCCAGGTTCGCCGCTTGCGGATACTTCACTTCCATCACGGTGCCGCCGGTGAACTCCACCGAGAACTTCAGATGGTTGGTGACCAGGAAGAACACGGCCGCCACGAAGGTCAGCGCCGAAATCACGTTGAAGACCAACGCATGGCGCATGAACGGGATGTCTTTATGGATGCGGAAAAATTCCATCTCTATTCCTTAGTTCGCTGGTTTCCAGACAGTGCCGATCGACAGCGACTGCAGTTTCTTCTTACGGCCGTACCACAGGTTCACCACGCCGCGCGAAACGAAGACTGCGGAGAACATCGAGGTCAGGATACCCAGGCTGTGCACCACAGCGAAGCCGCGCACCGGACCGGAACCGAACACCAGCAGCGCGATACCCACGATCAGGGTGGTCACGTTCGAGTCCAGGATGGTGTGCCAGGCGTGCTCGAAACCGGCGGAAATCGCCGACTGCGGGTTGGCGCCATTACGCAGCTCTTCGCGGATACGTTCGTTAATCAGCACGTTGGAGTCAATCGCCATACCCAGCGCCAGCGCGATAGCCGCGATACCCGGCAGGGTCAGGGTCGCCTGCAGTTTCGACAGGACAGCGATCAGCAGCAGCAGGTTGATGGCCAGGGCCAGCACGCTGAAACCACCGAACATCATGTAGTAGATGATCATGAACACGGCAATCGCGGCAAAGCCGTACATCGTGGCGTGGAAGCCTTTGGCAATGTTTTCAGCGCCCAGTGCAGGACCGACGGTACGCTGTTCGATCACTTCCATCGGAGCATACAGCGCGCCGGCGCGCAGCAGCAGCGCCAGTTCGGCCGAGTTTTCCATTGAGCCCATACCGGTGATGTTGAAGCGGCCGCCCAGCTCCTGCTGGATGGTCGCCACCGACAGCACTTCCGCCTTCTTCTTCTCGAACAGCACGATGGACATCTTCTTGCCGACGCGGTCGCGGGTTGCGTCGCGCATCTTGCGGCCGCCGTCGCCGTTCAGTTCAATGCCGACCGCAGGACGCTGATCCTGGTCGAAAGTAGCGGTAGCGCTGGAGATGTAATCGCCGGTCAGCACCACGTCTTTGTACAGCACGACAGGCACGCCCTTACCGACGGTGAACAGCTCGGAGTTGTAAGGGATCGAAGCGGTCAGTTCGGTGCCCGGGGTCACGGTCTCGTCAACCATGCGGATTTCCAGGGTCGCGGTACGGCCGATGATGTCCTTGGCTCGCGCGGCATCCTGCACACCCGGCAGCTGCACCACGATACGGTCAGGGCCCTGCTGCTGGATTACCGGCTCGCTCACGCCCAGTTCATTCACACGCTTGCTCAGGGTCGCGATGTTCTGTTGCACGCCGTTGTCCAGGGTCGCTTTCAGGGCGGCCGGCTTCAGGGTGGCCACCAGGCGCAACTCGTCGCCTTCAGCGGTTTCCGCGATGTTCAGGTCTGGCTGCTGGTCGATGATGATGGCCTTGCCTTGCTGACGGCTCGCGTCGTCGCGGAATTTGATCACAACGGTATTGCCCGAACGGTCAACGACAGCGCGCACGTTCTTGTCGCGCAGCTGGGACTTGATGGCCGCTTGCGTGCCCTGCATACGCTTGGTCAGCGCTGCCTGGGTGTCCACCTGCATCAGGAAGTGCACGCCGCCGCGCAAGTCCAGGCCCAGGTACATCGGCAGTGCGCCGACAGCGCGCATCCAGCCCGGCGTATTGGACACCAGGTTGACGGTGACGATATAGGTAGGGTCGTTCGGGTCGGCGTTCAGGCCTTTTTCAAGTGCCAGGCGGCCCTTGAACTGGCTGTCGGTATCGGCAAAGCGGGCGCGCACGGATGCGTGCAGGCCCGAGCCGTCCAGCGCTACGCCGTCGGTCTTGATGTTGGCTTGCTTCAGCAGGGATTCCACCTGTGTGGCCAGGGCCGCGTTCACCTTGACGGTGGACTTGCCGCTGGTGACCTGCAGTGCAGGCGATTCGCCGAAGTAGTTAGGCGCCGTGTACAGGGCGCCCAACAGCACCACCACGACGATAAGGATGTATTTCCAGATTGGATAACGATTCATAGTCTTCAGCGTTCAGGCAATAACAAAACAGGCGGCGAAATCGCCGCCTGCGCCGGTTATCACAGGCTCTTCAGGGTGCCCTTCGGCAGCTGGGAGGAAATGGCGTGCTTCTGCACGATCATCTCGGTGTTGCCCACTTCGATGGTCACGTGCTGGTCGGTCACCTTGGACACTTTGCCCAGGACGCCGCCGATGGTGACCACTTCGTCGCCCTTTGCCAGGGCTTCCATCATGGCTTTCTGCTCTTTCGCACGCTTTTGCTGCGGGCGAATCATCAGGAAGTACATCACCACGAACATCAGTACGAGTGGTGCGAAGGTGGTCAGGTTGCCCATCATGCCGGCGTCGGCGGCTGCGGATTGGGCATATGCGTTGGAAATGAACACGTTGACTCCAGTTGTTCTAGTTAAAAACGGGTTTGTTAAAAAATCAGGCGGTGTATTCTAGCACCGCCACTGCTGCCCACCTATATATAGGCGGGTTGTCAGGATTTAAATACCACGCGCACGATCTGCGTGGAATTGTTGCACCCAGTCCGGGAAGCGGTCTGCATCCAGGGCATCGCGCATCTGCTGCATGATGTCGAGGTAGTAATGCAGGTTGTGGATGGTGTTCAGGCGGGCCCCCAGGATCTCCTGCGCACGGTGCAGGTGGTGCAGGTAGGCGCGGCTGAAGTTGCGGCAGGTGTAGCAGGAGCAGCTTGCGTCCAGCGGTTCCTTATCATCCTTATAACGCGCATTCTTGATCTTGACGTCGCCGAAGCGGGTGAAGATCCAGCCGTTACGGGCATTCCGGGTCGGCATCACGCAGTCGAACATGTCGACCCCGTTGGCCACGCCGTTCACCAGGTCTTCCGGGGTGCCGACGCCCATCAGGTAGTGCGGCTTGTTCTCCGGCAGGCGCGGGCCGACGTGGGCCAGGATGCGCATCATGTCTTCTTTTGGCTCGCCGACCGACAGGCCGCCGATTGCCAGGCCCGGGAAATTGATCTTTTCCAGGCCTTCCAGCGACTCGTCGCGCAGGTTTTCGTACATGCCGCCCTGGACGATGCCGAACAGCGCGTTCGGGTTTTCGCCGGCCTTGAACTCGTTCATCGAGCGCTGCGCCCAGCGCAGGGACATGCGCATCGACTTGGCGGCTTCTTCCAGCGTGGCCGGACGGCCGTCGATTTCGTACGGGGTGCATTCGTCGAACTGCATCACGATGTCCGAATTCAGCACGCGCTGGATCTGCATCGAGATTTCAGGGGACAGGAACAGCTTGTCGCCGTTGATCGGCGAGTTGAAGGTCACGCCTTCCTCGGTGATCTTGCGCATTTCGCCCAGCGAGAACACCTGGAAGCCGCCGGAGTCGGTCAGGATAGGCTTGTCCCAGCCCATGAAGCCGTGCAGGCCGCCGAACTTGGACATCACGTCGTTACCAGGGCGCAGCCACAGGTGGAAAGTATTGCCCAGGATGATCTGGGCGCCGATTTCCTTCAGCTCCAGCGGCGACATGGCCTTGACGGAGCCGTAGGTACCAACCGGCATGAAGATCGGGGTCTGCACCTCACCGTGATTGAGCTTGACCGTGCCGCGGCGGGCGTGGGTCTTGCCGGTGGTGTCTTTTTTAATCAGTTTAAATTCCAGCATCGGTATTCCTTATGCTCTATTAGGCGTCGTCAGCAGCATGGCGTCGCCATAGCTGAAGAAGCGGTATTCGTTCGCGATCGCGTGCTGGTAAGCGTGGCGGATCTCGGTAAAGCCTGCGAAAGCGCTGACCAGCATCAGCAGGGTCGATTTCGGCAGGTGGAAATTGGTGACAAGGCGGGTCACCGTCTTGAATTTGTAGCCCGGGGTGATGAACAGGTTGGTGTCGCCGCTGCCGGCTTCCAGCTTGCCGCTTTGCGAGGCCGATTCCAGTGCGCGCAGGGAGGTCGTGCCAACCGCCACCACGTCGCGGCCGGCGGCGCGTGCTTCGGCCACGGCATCCACGGTCTCCTGCGGCATGGTGTACCACTCGGTGTGCATCTTATGTTCGGC
The DNA here is from genome assembly GCF_058807935.1 of Pseudoduganella sp. GW821-FHT11H04. Lineage (NCBI taxonomy): Bacteria > Pseudomonadati > Pseudomonadota > Betaproteobacteria > Burkholderiales > Oxalobacteraceae > Pseudoduganella > Pseudoduganella sp. GW821-FHT11H04. The sequence goes on from NZ_JBXARE010000006.1 coordinate 353,003, forward strand.
CAGGTTCTCGGTGCGCACGGGCTGGAAGGTGCCTGCGCCCACGTGCAGGGTCACATAGGCAAACTTCACGCCCTTGTCCTTCAGCTTTTGCAGCAGCGCTTCATCGAAGTGCAGGCCAGCGGTTGGCGCAGCCACGGCGCCAGGCACCTTGTTGAACACCGTCTGGTAGCGGGTTTCGTCCACTTCGCCCGGCGCGTGCTCGATGTATGGCGGCAGCGGCAGGCGGCCGTATTGCTCGATCAGGTCGAACACGTCGGCATCGAAGTGCAGGGTATAGAATTCGCCGGCGCGCTCGCCCACAGTTACGTCGAAGGCGTCGGCCAGGCGGATCTTTACGCCGGGACCGGGCGACTTCGAAGCGCGCACCTGGGCCAGCACGGTGCGGGTATCCAGCACGCGCTCCACCAGGGCTTCGACCTTGCCGCCGCTGTCCTTCACGCCGAAGAAACGGGCCTTCAGCACGCGGGTATTGTTCATCACCAGCAGGTCGCCGGCCTGCAGCTGGTCGACGATGTCGGTGAACTGGCGGTCGTGCAAAGTCTTGCCGTCCACGTGCAGGAGGCGCGATGCGCTGCGGTCCGGAAGAGGAAATTGCGCAATTCGCTCTGGCGGCAAGTTAAAATCGAAATCGGATAGCGAGTACATTGACGGACTACTAAAACTGTTGGGCAACCCTCTATTTTACTTTATCTGCCCAAAAATCACGCAAAAATGCCGGAAACGAAGCACAAGAAGCCTGCCGCAGCCAAAAAACCAGCCGCCACCGCCGAGAGCAAGCTTGCCAAGCTTGGCCTGCGCACGGATATGGACCTGGTGCTGCATCTCCCGATGCGCTATGAGGATGAGACGGAGGTCCTGACCATCCGTGAAGCCTGCATGCGCGGCGGCGAGGTGTCGCAGGTGGAGGGCGTGGTCACGTCCAACGAAATCGCCTACAAGCCGCGCCGCCAGTTGCTGGTGCATATCGCCGACGAAACGGGCGATATCCAGCTGCGCTTCATGAATTTCTACGGCAGCCAGGTCAAGCAGCTGGCCGAGGGCACCCGCATGCGGGCGCGCGGCGAAGTGCGCCACGGCTTCTTCGGCGCCGAGATGGTGCACCCGGCCTACAAGATCGTGAACGAAGGCGCGCCGCTGCCGACGGCCCTCACCCCGGTCTACCCTTCCGGCGAAGGCCTGTCCCAGCTGGTGCTGCGCCGCGCAATTGCCGATGCGATGAAGCGCGTGGACTGGACCGACACCTTGCCGCCGGAAGTGCTCAAGACCCTGCGCCTGCATCCGCTTGAAACGGCCGTGCGCACCCTGCACTATCCGCCGCCGCAAATCGACGAGAACGCGCTGATCGACCGCACCCACCCAGCGTGGACGCGCGTGAAGTTCGACGAGCTGCTGGCGCAGCAGCTGTCCCTTAAACGGGCGCAGCGCGCACGCCGTGCCAAAGGCGCCGCAAAGCTGGCTAAAGTGGGCACCCTGTCGTCCGCCTTCGAAGCCTCGCTGCCGTTCAAGCTGACCAAGGCCCAGCAGCGCGTGCTGAAGGAAATTCGCGAAGACATCAAGCAGCCCTACCCGATGCAGCGCCTGCTGCAAGGCGATGTAGGCAGCGGCAAGACCATCGTGGCCGCACTGGCGGCGGCGCAAGCCATCGACAGCGGCTACCAGGCCGCGCTGATGGCGCCGACCGAGATCCTGGCCGACCAGCATTTCCGCAAGATTGCGGCGTGGCTGGAACCGCTGGGAGTAAAGGTCGCATGGCTGACCGGCAGCCTGAAAAAGAAAGAGAAGGAAGCAGCGTATGCGCTGGTGGAATCGGGCGAAGCGCAACTGGTGATCGGCACCCACGCCATCATCCAGGACGCCGTGCAGTTTGCGAAACTGGGCCTGGTGATCGTGGACGAACAACACCGCTTCGGCGTCGGCCAGCGCCTGACCTTGCGCAACAAAGGTAATGGCGACAACGTGCCGCACCAGCTGATGATGTCCGCCACGCCGATCCCGCGCACGCTGGCCATGACTTACTACGCCGATCTCGAAGTATCGGTGATCGACGAGCTGCCGCCCGGCCGCACGCCGATCGTCACCGCCGTGGTGGACCAGAACCGCCGCGACGAAGTGATCGCCCGCGTGCATGCCGCCGCGCAGGAAGGCCGGCAAGCTTATTGGGTCTGCCCGCTGATCGAGGAATCGGAAGCACTGCAATTGCAGACAGCGACTGAGACCTATGAAACGCTGGCCGCCGCCTTGCCCGACTTGCGCGTCGGTCTGGTGCACGGCCGCCTGAAGCCTGCCGAAAAAGCGGAAGTGATGGACGCATTCGCCGCCGGCGACATCCACGTTCTTGTGGCGACGACGGTGATCGAGGTCGGCGTGGACGTGCCGAACTCCTCGCTGATGGTGATCGAACACGCCGAGCGCTTCGGCTTGTCGCAGCTGCACCAGCTGCGCGGCCGTGTGGGTCGCGGTTCGGCGGCTTCGGTCTGCCTGCTGCTGTATCAAAGCCCGCTTGGCCCAGTGGCCAAGCAGCGCCTGATGACCATGCGCGAAACCACGGACGGTTTTGAAATCGCGCGCCGCGACCTGGAAATCCGCGGCCCCGGCGAATTCCTCGGTTCGCGCCAATCCGGCCAGGCCATGCTGCGCTTCGCCGACCTGGAAACGGACGGCTGGCTGGTCGACCAGGCGCGCGACGTCGCGCACGCCCTTTTGCACGAAGCAACGCCCGCCAACAAAGCCACGGTGGAAGCCCACCTGGAACGATGGCTCGGCGGCCGCGAAGAATTCCTGAAGGTTTAATTCCTGCTGGTCGGCGTCGCGACCAGCGATTCCACTTCCGCGGTCAGCGAAATAATGCGCGGCACGCCATCCACCAGCGCGATCTCCGCCTTCTGCTTGCTGAGCGACTCCATGCGCTCACCCGGCAGCAGCACAACTTCCTTGGCCACATCGCGCGCCGTGGCGCTGTGACCGTTGGCGGACAGCGCGACTTCGCGGTTGCTGACCTCATAGGTCGATTGCAGCTGCACTTTCCACAGCCCTTCCAGCATAGTCTTGTACTCGCCCACGCTCATGCGCGACAAGCCGCCGCCGGTGCCCGGCATCGAGACCATGATCATGGCGTTCGGCGCGAAATTGGCGATCAGGCGGTCGGCGTCGTGGCGCTGGACCGAGGTTTCCATATCGCCCATCACGGTGCGCACCTCCGCCTCGGTCAGGCGCTTGCTGCTGCAGCCGAGAATGGCGGAAAGTATTGTGATAATGATTGCAAGTTTCTTCATATACTCAATGATACATTATGTGACACGTGTCACATAAACTCCTTGCCTTCGCGCGACACCTGTCGCACAATGCCGTCATACGTCACAAGGAGCTCCCAATGGCCATTCCATCGATTACCGAATTGACGCTGCTCAAAGCCCTGTGGAAGCAGCAACCGCTCAGCGCCCGTGAAATCCATGACCGCGTGGAGGAAGAACTGGCCTGGTCCTTCTCGTCCACCCGCAAGACCCTGGAACGCATGCTGGAAAAAGGCATGATCAGCCAACATTCGGCCCATGGTATGAACGTATACGCGCCAGTGGTCGAAAAGGTTGAAACGCTGGCCGAATTTGCACACGATTTTTCGCACCGAGTGATGGAAATGAGCGCTCCACTGCCGGTGAACATGTTCACTGGCTCCAAGCTGGTCAACCAGCACGAGCTGAAAGAGCTGGAGCAATTGCTCAGCGAATGGCCGGAAGATAAGGAGTAACGCGATGTTCGCACTGGTATTCCTGCAGGCGAGCATTGCCAGCCTGCTGGCGGGCGCCGGCGCCTGGCTGCTGCTACGCACCGCCGCCCGCACCTGGCCCGGCCTGGAAGCGCGCCGCACGCCATGGCTGCTCGGCGCCACTGCCGCCGCCCTGACACTGGCCCTCGGCCTGCTGCCCGCCTCTTCGCGCCTCAGCATCGTCCCCTCCATCGAGCTGCCCGCAGTGCTCTCGCCCGCCGCCAGTCCGCGCGCGGTCATCGCCGACACCTCCGCCCACGCGATCGATGCCAATGTCGATGAAGCGTCCTTCGACGAGCACGACGCCGCGCCAATCCAACCAGCGCCAGCACTGCTATGGCTAGGCTACTCCTGGCTGGCCCTTTACAGCGCAGGCTTAGCCTTCAGCGCTACCCGCTGGCTGCTAGCCAAACGACGCCTGGACTCCCTGCTCGCAGCCTCGCAGCGCCTGGACAAGCAAGCCCTGACCACCCACGCCGGTTTCGCGACCCTGCACCGCAAGCTCCCGGAAGTGCGAGAAATCGAGGCCCCCATTGCCCCAATGCTGGTCGGCCTGCTGCACCCCATCCTGCTCCTGCCACGCCACTTGCGAGACTTCGACCCCGCCCAACAGCGCCTGGTCATCGAACACGAACTAACCCACCTCGCCCGCCGCGACCCGCTGTGGATGTACGCCAGCTTCCTCCTGCAAGCAGCGCAATGGTTCAACCCCATGGTCGCGCGCCTCGGCCGCCAAATGGCATGGGCGCAGGAACTAAGCTGCGACCGCACCGTGCTGCAAGGCCGCCCCTCCGCACAGCGCCGCGCCTACGCCGCCGCACTGGTCGCGCAAATGCGCATGCAAGCAACGCCCGACCACGCCACCGCCCTCGCCTTCGGCGGACGCGTTGTCGACGCAGTCGCCGCCCGCATCAACATGATCCGCGACGGCGTTCCCGCCATGCCGCGCGCAGTCACCGGCGCACTGGGCTGGGCCGCCCTCCCCGCCGTGCTGGCCGCCAGCATCCTGCTGCAACCCGCCTTCGCCTGGCGCATCGACACCACGCCTGGCGCCGTCACCGCCGCGCAACCGCTGCCGGACTTCGCGTCCCTGCCCCATTGGCAAGCCCCCATGGCCCGCCTGCGTGTCAGCGCCTTCTTCGGCATCCTGCACGCCCCAACCGGCCGCAAACACAACGGCATGGACTTCGCCACGGCCAAAGGAACCCCAATCGTCGCCCCTGCAGACGGCATAGTCATCGCCTCCACTAACCGCTACATGGGCGAAGACAAATGGGGCGAAGTCATCGCCATCGAACACCCCAACGGCCTGCGCTCCCTCTACGCCCACATGGACAAACGCAAGGTGAAAGAAGGCGACCATGTCACTGCAGGCCAGCAAATCGGCACCAGCGGCGCCTCCGGCAAAGCCACCGGCCCCCACCTGCACATGGAAGTCACCCGAAACGGCGAAAACATCGACCCACAAGCCTTGTTAGGCAACCTGGAATCGAACGCCACCAAAACCGCGCTGCAACGCCTCAAAGCCAGCCGCTCCAGCTAATCCACACCGCCGCCCCTGACCACATGCCGCGCACCGCTCGGCAGTGGCGGCGCTCGCCCTAAGGAAACGCAATGAAGAAAACAGCATTCATGCTGGCCGCCGCGCTGGCAGGCCAAACCGCATCCGCACAACAGGTGGTCGAAATCAAAACCGCCAAGCTGGACCAGCGTAAGGAAGACACAGCCAGCACCGTCGTCCTGACACGCGAAGACCTCGCAGCCAATAGCGACCGCACCCTCGCCGACGCCCTGCGCCGCCTGCCCGGCATCACCATTAGCGACAGCGCCGGCATACGAATGCGCGGCCTGGGCAACGGCTACACGCAAGTGCTGTTGAATGGCCAGCCCGCCCCCAACGGCTTCTCGCTGGACAGCCTCCCGCCCGAACTGATCGAACGCGTCGAAGTATTGCGCACCGCATCCGCCGTGCTGGGAACACAATGCATCGCCGGCACCATTAACATCGTGCTGCGCAAATCCGTCAGCCGCAGCACTCAGGAAATACAGTTCGGCCTCGACACCCTGCACGGCGCCTGGTCACCCCGCCTCACCGCGCAATCCACCGGCAAAGCAGACGGCTGGTCGCACAACGTCAGCGCCGTGCTATCGCGCACCAGCACGCCCGCCGATCGCACCATCACCGAAAGTGCTCCCGGCCTGCAACGCACCACACGCTCACACGAAGACAACGTCGGCGAATCCCTCAACCTCAGCCCCCGCCTGAACTGGACCACGGCCGACGGCGACAACTTCTCGCTGCAAACCATCGCGACCATCAACCGCCGCGACATCGCCTACCGCTCGCATGAAGAAGTGCAGCAAGGCGGATCCGGCGACTTCGCCGACGTACGCAGCCGCTTCCACATGCACGGCTACTTCCTGCGCAGCGAACTGACATGGCAACGCACGCTAAGCAGCGGCGCGCAATGGGAGCTCAAACTGGGCGGCAACAAAGCCCCGCGCAATACCGACTTCGATTTCACCGGCTCGCCATTGGCAGGTCCCGGCCCCACGCTGCGCCACGTCGATGGCGACATCCGCGAACATGGCTTCAACTACGGCGGCAAATATTCCCACCCAATCGGCAACGGCCACGCCCTCGTCGCCGGCTGGGACGGCTCCGCCCTGCAACGCATGCAAAGCCGCATCGAACACGAATACAACTACATCGGCGCGCTCAATTTCCTCAAGGACGACCGCTACGATGGCCGCATCGACCGCCTGGCCGCCTTCGCACAAGACGAATGGAAGCAAGGCGCCGACTCTTGGTCCGCCGGCATGCGCTGGGAAGCCATGAGCACCGAAGCCTGGGACCGTAACACCGCCCCCGTGCGCCAACGCAGCACCGTCTTCAGTCCGGTACTGGAATGGATGCGCAAGCTGCCCGGCGACAGCCAGCTGCGCGTGGGTGCAAGCCGCAGCTACAAAGCGCCGAACATGCTCGACCTGATTCCGCGCCGCTTCACCTCCGACAACAACAACAGCCAGACCAACCCGGACACCCAGGGCAATCCGGCACTGCGCCCGGAACTGGCGAGGGGTCTCGACGCCGGCATCGATTACTACTTCGCCAAGGACAGCTTGCTCAGTGCCAGCGCCTACGCGCGCTCCATCGACAACGTCATCCTCGTCTCGCTGCATAACGAAAACGGCCGCTGGGTCGCCATGCCAGCCAACCTTGGCGGCGCACGCGTCTTCGGCGCCACGCTGGAACTGCGCATGCCACTGACTCCGGCCCTTTCACTCCACACCAACGTCACCTTCAACCACTCCCGCCTCGACAGCGTGCCCGGCCCCGACAACCGCTTGGCAGATCAAACGCCAATCAGCGGCATGGCTACCCTGAGCTACAAACTCGCCGCGCTCACGCTCGATGCCGAGTACTCCTATGAAGCTGGAGGCGCCAGCCGCGATTCAGCCACCACCAGCACCATCGCTGCTTACCAGCGCAAGCTCGACCTGCGCGCCACGTGGAAGCAATCGCCCCGCCAGGAATGGCGACTCGCCCTGACCGACGTGCTGCACCCCGACCGCAGCACCGCCTACCGCTACGACGATCCCGCCACCGGCGCCTGGCGCCAATCGGCCATTGCCAGCCGTGGCGGCGCCACGATGCGCCTTAACTACAAGAGGAATTTCAACTGATGAAAGAAAAACTTGTCTGTTACTTACGAATTTGCCTTAAAGCACTGTGTGTGCGAAACTCGCCCGCTATGCCAAAGATCAATAACTTCCTGCTAATGGCCGTGCTGGCGGCCGCCAACATCGCGCAGACCGCTGCCGCGAAGCCGATGCCGCTGCCTGAGCCAATGGACATCCCGACGCCGCAACCTCAGCAGCAGTTGCAGCAAGAGGAAAAGGACGCGCTCTCGCAGCAATGGCGCCTGCCGCTCGAAGGAGGCCGCGTGAGCAGCTTCTTCGGCGCGTCGCGCGGACGCCGCGCACACGGCGGCATCGACTTCTCCGTACCGCGCAACACCCCAGTGATGGCAACCAATGACGGCACCGTGGTCGCATCCGGCATGGGCTACCTGGGAGACCGCAAATACGGCAACGTCGTCGTAATCGAACACGAAGGCGGCTTGCGTTCGCTGTACGCGCACCTGAACAAACGCAATGTGAGCGTAGGCGACACTGTCACCGCCGGCGAGTTGATCGGCCTGTCCGGCGCCACTGGGCACGCCACCGGCCCGCACCTGCACCTGGAAGCCTACGAGAACGGCACCCGCATCGACCCGAACCGCTTCATGTTGGCCAACCTGGAAGACAACGCACTGCCTTCGGCAATGCATGCCAAGCGCACCGGCGTTGAAGAAGTCCCGCCAGCCCCGCACACGCGCGGCAAAGCAGGCAAGAAAGACAAAGCCACCCGCGTCGCAAGCAGTGGCAGGACATCGAAGAAGAAGTCCACGCAGGTCGCCCAAAAGTCCAGCAAGTCCCACAAACGAGCCTAAGCTGGCGACAAAAAAAAGAAGCGGAGCCGATGAACTGAACCCCGAAAGTTGGACACCAACTTTCGGGGTTTTTCATTGGCAAAGTACACGACAGAATTCAAGCTGGAAGTTGTCCAGCGATATGCGTACGGAAATATCGGGAGCCAGACACTGGCTCATCAGTATGGCCTCAGCGATGGCCAGGTAAGGCACTGGGTGAATTTGTATCAAATGCACGG
>NZ_JBXARE010000007.1:0-14220 GCF_058807935.1 Pseudoduganella sp. GW821-FHT11H04
CGGCTGGCAGGAATCGAACCCACGACCCCTTGGTTCGTAGCCAAGTACTCTATCCAGCTGAGCTACAGCCGCTTAAGAAGCAGAATTATATCGCATGAATTTCGTTTTGGAAAGCTTACGTTCTACTCAACTTTCCAAGGCGAAACCGGCGTTTCCGGCTCTTTCCTGCGCAGTATCCTGTGCAAGGAGGCAGCATTATATGTGGGGGTTTTCGGATTGTCCAGCACTGCGAAACAAATTCTTTCATTACACAAAATTGCCTCCCAGACATTATTACTTCATTCATGAAACGCATTTCTCTCATCATGAATCGAAATTGGACCTTTATGCGGCGATGCAGCATCATTCACCTGTCTCCTCTATTCTCCTCCAAGAAAATAGAATTCGGGCCCGCCAAGCAGCGGGCCTTTTTTTTTGTCGCCCTTGGTGTAGCATTGCCCATATTGAAATCCAGGCACTGGGACGAACATGGCGCAAATCGCAGGTGAAAGCATGGCAACCCAGGACTGGTCGCGCTCCGATCTCGGCCCGCAGGAAGCCTGGCCGCAAGCGCTGCGGCTGACACTGGACATCATGCTCAACACGCCCCTGCCTATGCTGCTGATGTGGAGCCGGCGCCAGGTCATGCTCTTCAACCAGGCCTATGCCAGCAATGTCGCCAGTGCCAGCGCCGTGCCGCCGGGCGGCACCGTGCCCGCGGTCCCGCCATCCGCCTGGAACTGGAACCCGCAAGCCATCGAACAAGCCTGGGCCGGCCAAAGCCTGGTCTTTCCGCGCCAGCCCCTCAAACTGTGGCGCGACGGCCATTTGCTGGAACTGCCCTTCGACCTGCACTACACGCCCTTGCGCGGCAATGAAGGCGAAGTGGCCGGCGTCCTGTGCACCCTGGCGCCCGCCAGCGCCCCGGCCCTGCCGCTTGCCGCCGCCAATGACGGCCAACTGCACATACTCGTCGTGGAAGACAACCAGGACGCGCAATACCTGGTGTGCGAAATGCTGCGCGCCTTCGGCCACGAAGTGAGCGCCGTAGCCAATGGCGAAGCGGCGCTGGAAGTGCTGGCCGGCGCCGAATTCGACGTGCTGTTCAGCGACGTCAGCCTGCCCGGCATGAGCGGGGTCGAGCTTGCGCGCACCGCACTCAAGCGCCAGCCGCGCATGCGCATCGTGTTTGCTTCCGGCTACAGCCAATCGCTCACCAGCCACCTCGACTTCCCCGCCGTCTCGATGCAGAAACCCTACGATATTGAGCAACTGCAGCAAGCGTTGCAAGGTTTGCATTAGGCAATAGTGCGGCGACAAGGACTTGCCAACGCTACAATCGAACGATATGAGTCCCGATCCCCGCACGCACAACGTACTGGATAGCATGGGTGACGGCTTCGCCGTCATCAGCAGGGACTGGACCGTCCAATACCTGAATCCCAAAGCGGCAGAGATGCTGCTGCCGCCCGTGCCCACGCTGCGCGACCCGCGCGGCCAGCTACTGTGGCAAGTCTTTCCCGGCCTCGCCGGCGGCGCCCTCGAAGCACCGCTGCGCCGCACCCTCGAAAAAGGCTTGGCCGCCACCTGCGAACTGTTCTACCAGCCCAGCCAGCGCTGGATCGAAGTGCGCGCCTGGCCTTCGCCAATGGGCATGACCTGCCTGCTGCTCGACATCCACCAGCGCAAGCTGCACGAACGCGGCATGCGCGAAAGCACCAACCGCCTGCAGGTGGCGTTGGCTGCAGGCCGGCTCGGTGATTGGGAATGGAACGCCGAGACCAACCAGGTGCGCCTGGGCCGCCGCGCAGCCGAGATCTTCGAACTGCCGGCAGAAATCCCGATCACCTGGCCGGTGCTGCGCGACCGCATCGCACCGGACGATTTCGCCGCCGTGGAACAAGCCTTCATCGACGCCTGCCTCGCGCGACGCGACCTCAATATTGAATGCGGTGTCCAGCGTCGCGATGGCGGCAACTGCTGGTTATCCGTGGTCGGCCACGGCGACTTCGACGAAGGTGGCCAGTTGCGCGGGATGATAGGCATGGTGCAGGACATCACCCCCCGCAAGAACGCCGAAGACGCCTTGCGCAACAGCGAAGAGGAATTGCGCGCGCTGGCCAACAGCATCCCGCAACTGGCCTGGATCGCCAGCAGCGACGGGGTGATGACCTGGTATAACGAGCGCTGGCGCGAGTACACGGGCATGGACGAAAAAACGCTGCTGGGCGAAGGCAGAATGCAGGCCTACGCCCCCGAAATCGTCCCCGCCATGTTGGCGCACTGGCGCGTATCGGTGGAAACAGGGCATCCCTTCGAAATGGAATTCCCGATCCGCGCACGCGACGGCCAGTACCGCTGGTTCCTCACGCGCGCCAACCCGATGCGCGACTCCGGCGGCCGCATCCTGCGCTGGTTCGGCACCAGCACCGACGTCGACCAGGTCAAACGCGTGCAGGAACAGCTGCGCGATGAGACCAATATCCTCGAACTCTTGAACAGCACCGGCACAGCCCTGGTGCAGAACCGCGAGCTGCCTTCGCTGCTGCAGGAAGTGACCGACGCCGCCACCAGCATATCCGGGGCACGCTTCGGCGCCTTCTTCTATCACGGCGCCAGTGCTGATGGCGACCGCCAGGCCATGCATACCTTGTCGGGTGCGCCGCCGGCCGACTTCCAGAGCCTGCCGCATCCACAGGTGCGCAGCGGCCTGGCCGTGCCGGTACTGGCGCGCGCCGGTGAAGTTGTGGGCACGCTGTTCTTCGGCCATCCCGAACCGCATATGTTCAATGAACGCACCGAACGCCTGGTCAGCGGCGTGGCGGCCCAGGCAGGCATCGCCATCGACAATGCGCGCATGGTGGAAGCAGCCCAGCGCGCAGCAGAGGAACGCAAGGCGCTGCTCGACCGTGAGCGCAACGCGCGCGCCGAGGCCGAGCGCAGCAACCAGATGAAGGATGAATTCCTGGCCACCTTGTCGCACGAACTGCGCACGCCGCTGACAGCGATCCTCGGCTGGTCGCAAGTGCTCCGGCGCGGCAACCGCACGCCGGAAGAACAGATGCGCGGCCTGGAAACCATTGAACGCAACGCGCGTGCCCAAGCCCAACTGATCGAAGACTTGCTGGACATGGGCCGCATCACTTCCGGCAAAGTCCTGCTGGACATGAAACTGCTGATGCCCTCCGTGGTGGTCGACGCCGCGCTGGAAGCGGTGCGGCCCGCCGCCGAAGCAAAGGGAATCCGCCTCGAGCGCGACTTCTCGGCCACCGGCCACGTGGCGGGCGACGCCAACCGCCTGCAGCAAGTGGTGTGGAACCTGCTCACCAACGCCCTCAAGTTCACGCCGCGCGGCGGCGCCGTGCGCGTCGCGATCTGGGCCCATGAAGGCCATGCCGACATCACCGTGACCGATAACGGCGTCGGCATCCGCCATGAATTCCTGCCCTATGTCTTCGAGCGCTTCCGCCAGGCCGACGCCTCCACCACGCGCCGGCATGGCGGACTTGGCCTGGGGCTGTCCATCGTCAAGCACCTGGTCGAACAGCACGGCGGCACCGTCTCGGCTGCCAGCGATGGCGAAAGCATGGGCTCCAGCTTTACCGTGCGGCTACCGCTGGCCAGCGGCGAAATCCGCGCCCAGCGTATGCACAGCCCGCCGCGCAGCGATAAAGTGCCCCTGCCCGAAATGGGCCTGCGCGACCTGGGCGGCCTGAGAGTGTTGCTCGTGGACGACGAAGCCGATGCCCGCGAACTGATCAGCCGCATTCTGCGCGATTGCGGCTGCACAGTGCAATGCGCCGCCAACGCCCTGGAAGCGGTGGCCCTGGCGCGCGCCAGCGAATACGACCTGCTGCTGAGCGATATCGGCATGCCCGATGTTGACGGTTTTGAATTATTGTCGCGCATACGCGCCCTGGGCGTAGCGCGCGGCGGCGCCATGCCCGCCATCGCCCTCACCGCCTTTGCCCGTTCGGAAGACCGGCTGCGCGCCCTCGAATCAGGCTTCCTTGATCACGTGGCAAAACCCATCGAACCTTCCGAATTGGTAGCGACTATTGAGCGCGTTAGCTCAGCTAGCAAGAGTGACTGAGGACTACCCGAACACGAGAAAATGTCCTACAAGAAACGGCCGGGATTTTTGCTAGACTGGTTAATGACACGTGCGCCACGGCAAACTGTCGCAAGCTACACTGAAATTCCAGTTCCCGAGACCGCCATGCCAAGCACTGATGAGATTTTGAATGCCAAGATCTTGGTAGTTGACGATTGCGCTGACAATATCGATTTGATGTTGGAGATCCTGCGCGACGCCGGTTATACCAATGTGACGGCCACCATGCTACCGGAGCAGGTTTGCCCCCTGCACCGCCAGCACCGTTACGACCTCATCTTGCTGGACCTGCAAATGCCTGAACTGAATGGTTTCCAGGTCATGAAAGGCCTGAAGGAAATCGAGCAGGAAGGCTATCTGCCCGTCCTGGCCCTGACCGCCCAGCCCAGCTTCAAGATCGCCGCGCTGGAAGCCGGTGCCCGCGACTTCATCAGCAAACCCTTTGACCTGCTCGAAGTGCACAAGCGCATCCACAATATGCTGGAAGTGCGCCTGCTGTACAAGGAGCTGGCCTCCTACAGCAAGCAACAGCAGGAACTGGCGCTGCACGACCCGCTGACCGGCCTGCCCAACCGCCGCCTGCTGGAAGACCGCATTGCTACCGCCCTGCAGCACGCCGCGCGCCAGCAGCGCCGCGCCGCCGTGATGTACCTCGACCTCGATGGTTTCAAGTGCATCAACGATACCCATGGCCACGCCTATGGCGACGAGATTCTCAAGCAGGTAGCGCAGCGCCTGGTCAATTCGGCCCGTAAGGAAGACACGGTGGCCCGCATCGGTGGCGACGAATTCGTGATTGTGCTGGGCGAAGTGGGCACGCTGGCCGATGCGGAAGAGCCGGCAGGCAAGCTGGTCGAAGTGGTGGCCCAGCCTTATGTGGTGAACGGCTTGACGCTGCAGTTGTCCACCAGCCTCGGCATCGCACTCTACCCAGACGATGCAAGCACAGTCGACAACCTGATGCACGTTGCCGATGCCGCCCTGTATGAAGCCAAGCGCAGCGGCAAGAACCGCTATTGCTCCGCCAGCCATGCGGCAGTGGACCAGGCGCAGCAAGCCCCACAGCAAGTGCACGTTACAGCGGCCTGATGCGCCAGGCCGCCAAGCCAGTCATCAGGTGGCCTCAGTTTCAACCTTGCCCGCATGCTGGTGGTCTTGTTGCGCGTCGACTTTTTCCGGCGCTACCTCGATGCGCGTGATGCCGGAGTCCACCGAGATGGGATCGCTGGCCGGGAAGGTCATTTCGACCGCATCGTCCAGCAATTCTTCCTTGGCTTTTTCGGCGGGCGCCAATTGTTCCTCGTCGGCCAGAATAGCTATGGCGCAGGCCCAGCGCACGAAATTAAGCTGCGCCAGCTCGCGCACCGTGCTGATGCCGAAAGCGGCATGCAGGGCCTTGGCATCCTTGGGGCCCAGGCCGCGCAAGGCGCTCACAGGGGCATCGGCCAACTCGCGAAAACTCTTGTCCACATACTCTTTGTCAACAATGGTGTCGATATTCATGGTTGCTCCTTCACAGGACGAGATTTCACTATGGCAGCGCAGCTCGCGCCTGACTGTGCGCGTGCGTACACATCGAGTGTTCGATTCGCATGTGTTCTTTTGACACGGTAAAAGGGCAACGCTATGATCAGAGTGGTGGACAAGCCCAAGATCCTCGTCGTCAATGACGACGCAAACAGTCTCTTTGCGCTGACTAACCTGCTCGAGCAGTGGGCAGCGCAAGAAAATTTCGACGTCATCGCCGCGCGCTCTGGCGAGGAGGCGCTGCGCGAAGTACTGACGCACGATTTTGCCGTCATCCTGCTCGACGTCAATATGCCGGGCATGGACGGCTTTGAGACCGCGGAAGCGATCCACCAGCGGCCGCGTTCATCGGACATCCCCATCATTTTCATCACCGCCTTCGTAGCGGACGAACTGGACCGCCTGAAGGCCTACCAGAAAGGCGCGGTGGACTTCCTGTTCACGCCGGTGATCCCACAAGTGCTGTATGCAAAGATCAGCGTCTTCGTGTCGCTCGCCTCCAAGAACGAAGAGTTACGGCGCCAGGCGCGCCAGCTAAGCCAGCGCACCACCGACCTGATCGCCAGCAACCAGCGCCTGCTGCGCGAAATCGAAGAACGCAAGACCGCCGAACGCGCCAGCCATGCCAAGGATGAATTCCTGGCCATGCTGGGCCACGAGCTGCGCAACCCGCTGTCGGCCATCAGCAGCGCCGCCTCGCTGATCGGCTTGCCTGGCGTGAACGCCGACAGCGTCAGCCACGCCAAGAAAATCATCCAACGCCAAAGCCGCCACCTGGGCCGCATCGTGGACGACTTGCTTGATTTGAGCCGCGCGATGTCGGGCAAGATCCTGCTCAATCGACTGCCGCTCGATCTGGCCGCCCTGCTGAAAACCACGCTGGAAACCTTCCGCGCTACCGGCCGCCTCGAGGACTACCACGTGGTGGCGGAGGTTGCGCCGTGCTGGATCAATGGCGATGCAACGCGGATGGAACAAGTGATCAGCAACCTGCTCGACAACGCGCTGAAATACACGCCGCCGGGCGGCCGCATTGAAATTTTGAGCGATGTCGATGAGGGCGAAGTGACCATCAGCGTACACGACAGCGGCGTCGGCATTTCAGCCGACCTGCTGCCCCTGGTGTTCGACGTTTTCGTGCAAGGTTCCAGCACTTTGGATCGCGCACAAGGCGGGCTGGGCATCGGCTTGTCTCTGGTGCGGCGCCTGGTCGAACTACACGGCGGCAATGTTTATGCGGAAAGCGAAGGACCGGGCGAAGGCAGTACCTTCACCCTGCACCTGCCCTGCATCGAGCATGTAATTGAAACAAAGGCACCTCCCATGGATACTAGCGAACAGCCAAAACCAGCCGTGCTGCTGGTGGAGGACAACGACGATGGCCGCGAAATGATGGCCATGATGCTGGGCTGCTATGGCTACCCGGTACAGCACGCCGCAGACGGTTTCCAGGGCCTGGCCGCCGCAGCGGCCACCAAGCCCGATATCGCCCTGATCGATATTGGCCTGCCGGGCATCGATGGCTACGAAGTGGCGCGCCGCATGCGCGCCAATCCCGACACCCACCACATCAAGCTGATTGCACTGACCGGCTACGGCCTGGCCGACGACCAGCGACGCGTGATGGATGCCGGCTTCGACATGCACCTGGTGAAACCGGTCGACGTCGATTTGCTGCTGCACACCATCGACGAATGCCTGGCCCGCAGCCCGGCCGTCGCCCGGGGTTAAGCACGCACCATGCTGGGGCGTCGTGCGCCCCTGCTGACCATCCTCATGTATTATCGAGGCAATAAACATGAACTACCTAAAATATGTCTGCAAGCACGGACGCCGCTGAACTGCGTGAGCTGCTGGGTTACGTCAACAATTGCTGGGACGACGAGCGGCGCGCCCTCTCGCGCCAGATGCACGATAGCCTGGGCTCCTCGCTGACCGCCCTGACCATGCACCTGGGCCTGTTAACCTCCAAGCTGCCGCAAGAGCCTGCCCTGCTGGACCGCGCGGCGCAAATGAAGAAGCTGCTGCATACCATCATCGAAACCAATCGCGGCATGCAGCACAAGCTGTGGAATGACAAGCTGGAATTCCTCGGCCTGCGCGTGGCCTTGGGCGAGCTGGTGACACAGTTCGGCGCAGAACAGCTGGTGAAAACCCATTGCAGCCTGCCGGACGATGAACCGGCCTGCCCGCGTTCACACCGTGTGGTGCTGCTGCGCGCGGCCGAAGAAGGCTTGCGCAATGTGGCCACCCATGCGCGCGCCGGCAAGGTCGAAGTGATCGTCGACGATATGGACGACAGTATCGTGCTGACGGTGAAGGATGACGGCGTCGGCCTCGGCCAGGCCGCCATGCCGGAAGAAGACTGGCAGCAGCACCATGGCTTGCGCATGATACGCGAGCGCGCCATCTTCCTCGGTGGCTCCTTGTCGCTGACCGCCAATGACAGCCAGGGCGCCGTCCTCACTGTGTCGTTGCCGAAGCCCGACCTCAACGCAAGCGCTTGAGCGCCATCCAGGCCGACAGCGGCAGCGCCAGCGCGGCAATCCCGAACCACAGCCAGACCGGCACATAAAAGCCGTGCTCGTCTTCATAGGCCTGGGCCGGCGCGCTTGCGCGGTGCACGTCGGGCGCCGAAGGGTTGTAGTACACCGTCACGCTGCCCCCTAGCTTGTGCTGGCGGCAGTCTGCCGCATCATGGGCGGGGCCGCGCCGGCGCTTGCCCTCCAGCTCGAACTCATACCACCATTGCCCATCGTTGCTGCAATTGAGCGCGGCCACATGCCCCACGGTCGTTGCGTGATGAAGCGTCAGCTCGGCCAGTTCGGTAGCGCGGTTGTAGCAACCGCCAAGCAGTGCGGCGGCCGCGGCGGCGGCCAGCAGCGCCCTCAATGCAGCTTGACCAGCGGCGTGGCCCGTTTGACCAGGAAGCGCGCCACGGCCAGCACGCCGGTGCGGATGGTGCCCAGCACGGCCTGGTGGTGCAGCAGGTGCAGGCTGACGTACATCATGCGGGCGAAGAACCCCTCCACGAACCAGCTAAAGCCGCGCAAGGAGCCCATCAGGCTGCCGACCGAGGTCGACTGGCCGAAAGAAACCAGCGAGCCGTAATCGCGGTATTCATAAGGCTTCTCTTGCGGCGCCTTGCCGCGCGCTTCGCGCAAGAAAGTCTCGAGCAGGTAGTCGGCCTGCTGGTGTGCGGCCTGTGCGCGTGGCGGCACGGGCTTGCCATCCGCGCCGATACACTGTGCGCAATCGCCCAGGGCGTACACGCCAGGCACGCCCTTGACCTGCAGCTCGCCCGTCACCTCGATCTGGCCGCCCTTCGCAGTCGGCAGGCCAAGCGCGGACAGGAAGGCCGGCGCCTTGATCCCCGCGGCCCAAACCACGATATCCGATGGATATGCCTCCTCGCCGACGGCGACATGATCGTCTGCAATTGCAGTCACGCGGCAATCGGTCACGACCTTGATACCGCGCTCATTCAGCAGCTTGAGTGCAGCAGCCGAGACGCGCTCCGGCAGCGGCGCCAGGATGCGCGGCGCGCCTTCCAGCAAAGTGATGCGCACGTCGCGGATCGGGTCCAGGTGGCCAAAGCCGTAGGAAGTGTAGACACCACTCGCCTCGCGCAATTCGGCCGCCAGTTCGACGCCGGTTGCGCCGCCACCGATGATCACAACGTCCACCCCGGCAGCGCCTTGCTGCGAGCCCTTCTGCAAAGCCGCACGCGTGAGGAGCTTGAGCAGGGTCAGCCGGAAGCGTTCCGCATCTTCAGTCGCGTTGAGGGAAATGGTATGTTCGGCCGCGCCAGGCACGCCGAAATAATTGGAGGTGCTGCCAACCGCCATCACCAGCGATTCATAGCTCACGCAGCGCTCTGGGAGAACGGTCTCGCCGGCCTCGGTGGTAATTGGCGCTACGGTGATTTGTTTGGACGCGCTGTCCAGCGCCGTCATGGCGCCATAGACATAAGTGAAGCCATTGTCGTGCGCCAGCATCTGGTAGGACAGGCCTTCCTGGTGGATATCCAGGGTGCCGGCCGCCACCTCGTGCAGCGAAGGCTTCCAGATGTGGTAAAGCCGGCTATCAACCAGCATTACCTGTTGCGGGCCGAGCTTGCGGCCCAATTTGCAGGCCAGCTCAAGGCCACCTGCCCCTCCACCTACGATCACATATTTGCTCTGCAAACAGCTCTCCTGATATCGGTGGGGAGCGGGCGGCCAGCCCGGCTATGCCACCGGGTTAGTCTTTATGCTTGCCGTGGCCTTTGCCATGACCCTTGCCGTGGCCGTGGCCGTGGTCGTCGTCACGATCGTCGCGACGGTCATCGCGATCATAGTCGCGGCGGTCGTGATCATGGCGATAACGCGGTGCGTACTCGTTGGTGTACCAGTCGTCACGCACGAAGTAGACATTGCGGCCGCAAGCATTGTATTTACCGCAGTGTTTGGACCAGTCCTTGGCATGGCCTGGCGGAACGCGCAGGTACAGTGGCTCAGCGATGATGCGGGCTGGACGCTGGACGATCACTGGCTGTGGGTACAGCACTGGTGGCGGCGCGGTATTGCCGATATCAATACGGCCAAAAAAGCCTGGTTGGCCGACGGTGACGGAAACGCCTACGTCCTGAGCGAAAGCAGAAGTGCTGAGTGCCAGCGCGGCGGCGGCTAAGAGCTGGATCTTCATGGTCGTGATTATATAAGTTGTTGAAAAAGCGCGTTGAGCGCGGTCATTGTACCAAAGCAAGTACGCTACCAACGTTCGGTAACGTACATTGGTTGACGCAAAGCAACACTTTTAGCAGCGGCTCAGGCGTGGGCTGCCATGGCGCTACGCAGCCGCGAAATGGCCTGCTGGGCTTGGGAAATTACCTTATCGGCAATACGTTTGCGCACTGCCTGGACGCGGCCGGCCGCTTCCGCCTCCAGCATCAGAGGCGTCAGCAGCTGGGTGGCCGACTCGTGGAAGCTGGACGCGATGCGGTCCAGTTGGCGGCCGAAAGCGCCCTGCACTTCCTGTAGTCGCTTGCGCAACTCCTCCTCAAAGGCGCGGCGGCGGTCCTGTATTTCCGAACGCTTGCGGCGGCCGGCATCGGCGAACCATTTGAAGGCGCCGGCCAGCAGCACGGCGCCGCCGACGAAGGGGGCGGCGGGCGCCACTACCGGCAGGACTACCGCGACACCGAACAAGTAGGCCGCAGTGCCGGTACCGGCTGCGGCGACGGCGCTGCCCATCAAGGTGATGTTGGCGGCCGTATCCACCGATTGCGCCAGGCGGGTGCCGACCCGCATGCGCGGCATCAGGCGGGCCAGCGTGGCGTGATGCTGGCGCTCGAAGACCGTGCTCTGGGTCAGGCGGATATCCGACTGGAACAGGGATAAATCGTGCTGGAGCAAATCCAGCGCCTCCTCCTTGCGCTGCACTACGCGGTCCAGGCGCGATTCCATCTCCTTGCCGAAATGCTCGCCGCTGGCTTTTTCATTGGCCTCCGGATGGCAGGCCAGCGCCAGTTCGATGGCGTCGCCAGCGCCATGCACGGCGTCCTCAATATCCTGGTTCAGCATACGGCGCTCGTAAGCGATGCGGGCATCGACCAGGGCCAGGCGCTGCTGCACCTGGTGTCGCAATTGCTGCGCGGTTGCCAGCAGTCCGGCAGCGCCAGCCTCGCAGGCCAGCATGGAGTTTTCATGCTCACGATAAGTTTCAATGCCCTGGCAAATTGCTGCCACCGTCCGCTCGACGGCAGTGTGCAACTCATCCTGGCTCATCAAGCCACCGTTATAGCCGCGGGCATGGTTCAGGAGTTCGGCGTGACCCATGCTGCGGCCGAAGTCGGCCACGGCATCGGCCAGGCTCCTGCCCTTGACCAGCTTACGGGCCTGGTCGCCCAGGCTGCTAAGCAGGCGGCGTTCTTCCTCCGGCGGCAGGCCGAACACCTGTTCCGGCGTCAATTTGATATGAAGGGCCTTGGCGACTTTCTGCGCCAGCGGGCGGGACGCGGTGCCTTGCAACGCCAGTAGCGGCTTCATCAGGTTGTAAGCGTTGTGCCGCAAGTGTTCCGCGACGGTTGGGCTGGACCGGGCTAGCGCATGCAGCGCCGAATCGACGGTGACGCCGATCTCGATGGCATTCAGCATGATGACGGTAAAGACGGCGGAAGCGCGGCCATCGCCAGCCAGGTCAGTCACGGCGGCGAATTGCGCCAGGCTCAGGACGCCTTCAGTACTGGCAATTGCGCCCACGGTGCGGGCTAAGTTGGAAGTGAAACCCTGGTCGGCGCAAAGATGTTCATCCAGGCCACGAAGAAGGACAGCGTGCTCGGGGGCAGCCGGCGCGCGGGCGGCTGATGTGGTGACGCTCGCGGCTCCATAAGTGCTTTGCACAAATACTCCGTTCGCTCAGTCCAGGCTAATGGCATTCTAGACCATGTGTTGTCATTACCCAAACAGTTTAAGCGCCGCCATCGCGCCAACGAGAATCAACGTTTGTACCAGCATCAATCGCAGAATTTTGTTTTCAAGCCGCTCGAGCTTGAGGTCGAATCTCTGCTCAAATTGTTCCAAATCGGACATATGCACTACAGGATCGGGTTTGGTAGACATGTTACGCTCCTTGGTCATAAAGCGTCATTGTCCCGTGCCTACGGTGCAGGCTCTGTGGGCAAGATCAAGGTTTCCTTGATTTCCTCCATGACGACATAAGACTTGGACTGCGCCGCGCCCGGAAGGTTCAATAGCATATCGCCCAGCAGTTTGCGGTATTCCGCCATCTCATGGATCCGCGCCTTGATCAGGTAATCGAAATCGCCCGACACCAGGTGGCACTCCTGCACCTCAGGAATGCGCAGCACCTCGCGCCGGAATTGCTCGAAATGGCTGGCCGACTTCTGGTTCAGCGTGATCTCCACAAACACCAGCAAGCTTGCCCCTAAAGCACGCGGATTGAGCCGCGCGTGATAGCCGGAAATCACCCCATCCCGCTCCATGCGTTTGACCCGCTCGATGGTCGGCGTAATCGACAGCCCGACCTGCTCGCTCAGGTCCTTCATGGCAATGCGCGCATCGTCCTGCAGGATGCGCAGTATCTTGCGGTCAATCTTGTCCAGGCCCCGGACCGATTCTTTTTGAATTCGCATGATTTTTTACTGTTTTATCGAGTTCATATAGTAACAAATACTAGTAAATCTTGGATATCCTAGCAAAATAATCCGTCACAAATATTCCGGAGGCAATTCATGCGCGTAGTTATCCTTGGCAGCGGCGTTATCGGCGTCACCAGTGCTTATTACCTGGCCCAAGCCGGCCACGATGTCACCGTACTGGATCGCCAACCCGGCCCTGCCCTGGAAACCAGCTTCGCCAACGCCGGCCAGATTTCGCCCGGCTACGCCTCGCCATGGGCCGCCCCAGGCATTCCCCTGAAAGCCATGAAATGGATGCTGCAGCGCCACGCGCCGCTGTCCATCACCCCTGACGGCACCACCTTCCAGCTGAAGTGGATGTGGCAGATGCTGCGCAACTGCAATGCCGACTCCTACGCAATCAACAAAGAACGCATGGTTCGCCTGGCCGAGTACAGCCGCGACTGCTTCAAAGTACTGCGCGCCGCCACCGGCATCGAATACGAAGGCCGCCAGCAAGGCACCACCCAGCTGTTCCGCACCCAGGCGCAACTGGACGGCGCCGCCAAGGACATCGAAGTCCTGAAAGAAACCGGCGTGCCATACGAACTGCTGACCGGCGACGACCTGATGAAAGCCGAGCCAGGCCTGGCCGCATCCGCGCACAAGCTGGTTGGCGGCCTGCGCCTGCCAAACGACGAAACCGGCGACTGCCAGATGTTCACCACCCGCCTCGAAGCCATGGCCAAAGAACTGGGCGTGAAATTCCGCTACGGCGTTGAGATGGACAAGCTGGTAATGGAAGGCGATAAAGTCAAAGGCGTGCAATGCGGCGCCGAATTGGTGGAAGCCGACTCCTTCGTGGTCGCCCTGGGCGCCTACTCGACCCCGTTCCTGAAAGAACTGTTCGAAATTCCGGTGTACCCGCTGAAAGGCTACTCGATCACCGTACCAATCGTTGATGGCGACAAAGCCCCGACCTCGACCATCCTCGACGAGACTTACAAGATTGCCGTAACCCGCTTCGACGACCGCATCCGCGTTGGCGGCATGGCAGAAATAGCCGGCTACAACACCAAGCTCAACCCACGTCGCCGCGAAACGCTGGAGATGGTCGTGAACGACCTGTTCCCTGGCGCCGGCAACACCGCCCAAGCCACCTTCTGGACCGGCCTGCGCCCGATGACCCCGGACGGCACCCCAGTGGTCGGCCGCACCGGCATCCGCAACCTGTTCACCAACACCGGCCACGGCACGCTCGGCTGGACGATGAGCTGCGGCTCCGCGCAGATGCTGGCCGACATCATGTCCGCCAAGCGCCCCGCCATCTTCGCCGACGACCTCTCCGTCGCCCGCTACAGCCAGGAACGCCCAGCCCGCCAACCGCAGCTGGTAGGTGCTTAATTAAAAGTCGGGGGGGGGGGGGGGGGGGGGGGGGGGGGGGGGGGGGGGGGGGGGGGGGGGGGGGGGGGGGGGGGGG
>NZ_JBXARE010000007.1:14230-65142 GCF_058807935.1 Pseudoduganella sp. GW821-FHT11H04
AATGGACATTTCGCTGCGCGAAATGTCCATTTGCTCGACCTGACCCCGACTTTCATTTGGCAAGAGAAGTCCCGGGGCCGTATAATTTTCGGCATGAATAAACTGGAAGCCTTTGGACATGTCGCCGCGCTGGCGATCCGCGGAGACCTCGTGTTCCCCACTAGCGTCAACGCTGCCTTGCGAGTGCAGCTCGCGCTGGACGATCCTGACTGTCCGATGGAGGATGCGATCAAGCTGGTGCTGGCCGAGCCGCAACTGGCCGCGCGCACCGTCTCGCTCTCCAACTCCGCCATGTTCAACCGCACCGGCGGTCCTGATATCACCAACGTCCGCAACGCCATCATGCGTGTGGGCTATCACAACCTGTATGCGCTGGCTGCGGCCATGGTGGTGCGCGCCTTCGGCAGCAAGATCGTCGATCCGGAATTGCGCACCAAGGCCGAGCAACTGTGGCAGCACACTATCCACGTTGCTTGCCTGTCGCGCATCATCGCGCGTGAAGTCACTGGTGTGAATCCTGATACCGCGCTGTTCGCGGCCATCGTGCACGAGGTGGGCAGCTTCTACCTGCTGTCGCGCGCTGACGAATTCCCTGGCCTGCTGGAACCTGATCCGGAAAACTGGCAGACCGCCAGCGAGGAAATCATCACCCGCGAAGTGCTGAAGAAGCTGGGCATTCCAGCCGAGGTGGCGGAAGCCATCGAGGGCCTTCGTGGCGGCATGCTGCAAATCCCGCCTGACACGCTGCTCGATACGCTGCTGCTGGCGAACCACTTCGCTACCATCCCGTCGCCGCTGGCGAACCCGGAAACGCAACAGGCTCCTCACGAAGATTCCGTGATGGACCTGTTTATCGATTCCGAAAAGCGCGAAGAAATGCTGGAAGAAGCGGAGGCCGACGCCTCCGCCATGACCGCGGCCCTTCTGGTTTAATCCAGCGCCTTGGCTGGGCCGAAGAACTCGTAGTGAGTCTGTGCTTCCGGCACGCCCAGTTCACGCAGGCTGCGCTTGACGGCCTTCATGAATGGCAGCGGGCCGAGGAAGTACGCGTCGACGTCGCGCGATTGCGGCAGCCATTCTCCCAGTTCCTTATTACCCAGCATGCCGATCGCGTCGGCTTGCGGCTGGCCCGCGCGCTCTTCCGCGTAGATGTAGTGGCGCTTTAACTGCGGGTGGCGTTTGGCCAGGCCGTCGATATGTTCACGGAACGCGTGCACGCCGCCGTGGCGGGCTGCGTGGATGAAGCGGATTTCGCGGCCGGTTTCCAGCGCCTGGTCCAGCATCGCCAGGGTTGGGGTAATGCCGACGCCGCCGGAAATCAGCACGATCGGGCGGTTGCCTTCAGCCAGCGTGAATGCGCCGGTCGGCGGGAACAGGTCCACCGTGTCGCCTTGGTTCACGTGTTCGTGCAGGAAGCCGGATACCTTGCCGCCCTCTTCTCGCTTGACGCTCACCTGGTAGCTCATGCCGTTCGGCGCGGCGGACAGCGAGTATTGGCGGCGCTGCTCTTGGCCATTCACCATCAGTCGCACGCCGATGTATTGGCCTGGTTCGAACGCCATCACTGGCTCGCCGTCGGCAGGACGGAACACGAAGGTGGTGATCTCGTCGCTCTCAATGCGCTTGGTCACGACGATGAATTTGCGTGCGCCTTTCCAGCCGCCCGGTGCTGCCGCTGCGGCTTCGTAGGATTTTCCTTCGGCGCCAATCAGGATCTCGGCCAACTGGCCATACGCTGCGCCCCATGCTTCCAGCACGGCGTCGGTGGCGGTTTCCGCGCCCAGCACTTCGCGGATCGCTTTCAACAGGCTGGCGCCGACCATCGGGTAGTGCTCCGGCAGGATCTGCAAGGCGACGTGCTTGGTCACGATGGTATTCACCAGCGGGCCCAATGCTTCCAGGCGTTCGATATTCTTGGCGTACATCAGGATGCCGTTGGCCAGGGCGCGCTGCTGCTCGCCGCTTTGCTGGTGGGCCGTGTTGAAGAACGGCTTCACCTGAGGAAAGTCGTTAAACAGCGTCTGGTAGAAGTGACGGGTCAAGGCTTCACCGCCCTGCTCCAGGATTGGGACGGTGGCGGTGACGATTGCGCGGTGTTCGGCGGACAGCATGATGCAGCTCCTTCTCGTTAAACATGCATTAATCATACATGTTTACCTTAAGCTGCGTCAATAAAGATGCATATCAGATGCGTATTTTCTGAAGGAGTACAGTTTTTTCGCCAGATTTGCCTTTCGGACCAGGCAGGATATCGGCCAGCGTCATGCCATCAAGTACATGCAGGAAGGCTTCCGTGGCTTCGCTCAGCTTGCGTTTCAAGGCGCAGTCGCGCAGGAAGGCGCAATGGCCCGGGTCCGACTCGAAGCATTCGGCGATGTAGAAGTCCGATTCGCTATCCCGCACCACTTCGCCAATATTGATATCTTCCGGCTCGCGGTTCAGGCGCAAACCGCCATGACGGCCGCGCACGGTTTCCACCAGGCCGCTGGCGCCCAGCTGGTGAATCACCTTGGTCAGGTGGTTCTTCGAAATGTCGTGCAGGTCGGCGATTTCCTGGATGGTGACCAGCTTGTCGCGGTTCATGCCCAGGTACATCAGCGAGCGCAGGGTGTAGTCGGTGAAAGATGTCAGTCGCATGATCTAGGTCATTCAAAGATGCATTTGAAATATTGCTTAACATTAGACGCTAATGTAGCATTCATTATACATCTTAAGAACCTGAGGCCAGCCATGCGCAGCATCCATATTCCCACCGAGCCCACGCCTGCCGGACAACCGCATCCCTTGCTGCGACTGGGTTTCCGCCCCTTCTACCTGCTGGCGGCCGCACTGGCGGCGTTGTCGGTGCCGCTTTGGCTGGCGGGCTACAAAGGCGTCCTGCCCGCGCTACCGGCGGTAAACATGCTGTGGCATATGCATGAAATGGTGTTTGGTTTTGCGGGCGCAGTGATCATCGGCTTCCTGTTCACGGCGGGCCGCAACTGGACCAACCTGCCAACACCCGCCGGCGGCCAGCTGGCCGCACTGTCAGCCCTGTGGATTGCGGGACGCGTGGCGATGCTGCTGGCGCCGGGCTTGCCGGCAATGGTGGTTGATGGCTTGTTCCTGCCTCTGTGCACCCTGGCGTTTGGCCGCGTGCTGGTACAGGCGCAAAGCAAGCGCAATTACCCTATCTGCGGCATCCTGATTCTGCTCTCGGTGGCGAACCTGCTGTTCCATGCGGCGGCGAATGGCTGGATCCCACTGTCCGCGTTCAAGCCGGTGCATGGCGCCATCCTGATGATCACGGTGCTGGAAGCAGTGATCGGCGGCCGCGTGATCCCGATGTTCACGCGTAATGGCGCGCCGGGCAGCCAGCCTGTGACCGTGGCGTGGCGCGAGAAGGCCAGCATCGCCTTGCTGCTGGCGACTGCGCTGGCCTGGGTCGGCGGCTTGCCTGGCGTAGTGGTGGCGGTGGTGGCCTTTGCTGCGGCGGGCGTGAATGCTGTGCGCCTGCATGGCTGGGCGCCGCTTTCCACCGTGCGCGTGCCGCTGCTCTGGATCCTGCACCTCGCCTACGCATGGATCGTGGCGGGCTTGCTGTTGCTGGGTTTTGCGGCGCTGGGAATCGGCTCGGCCAGCAGTGCTTTCCACGCAGTGGCAGTGGGCGGAATGTCGGGTCTGATCATCGGCATGATCACCCGCACGGCGCTTGGCCACACCGGCCGCATGCTGCGCGCGGGCCGCGCCGAAAGCGCCATGTACCTGCTGCTGCAGGTGGGCGCGGTGGCGCGCTTGTGCGCCAACCTGCTGCCTGCCGAAGCCCGCGATGCGATGCTTGGCGTCTCCGGGCTGGCCTGGGCAGCGTCGTTCCTGACCTACTTATTCGTGTACGGGCCTTACCTGGGCAAGGCCCGCGTCGATGGGCGTGAGGGTTAAGCCTTGCGCGCCAGCGGGTTCGGGGTCGGTTCGGCGACCTTGTGCAGCAGGTTGCGGTCGACATGGTGGAATGGCTCCGACTCTTTGCCGCGAATGAGCATGACGGTGTCTTCTTCGTAACCCCAGGTGCCGTCGTCGTTGATGGTGACCTTGATACGGTATTCGGTGGTCTTGAAACCGAATTCCAGGAAGGGGTTGGAGCAGATGCCGTAGTCGTTTTTCTCCCGTTGCGCCACCAGTTCGAAGGTTTTCGCATCCGGCAGAGCGGTGCCTGACGCCATGGCGATCTGGCCGCGCGGGATAGCTAGCGTCTGGATCACGGTATTGGTGGCCGGTTCCCACAGCCAGTAGCCGACCTGCTCGTGGTAGGTCTTGATGTTGTCCGGCTTGTTGATGATCAGGACGTAGCGCAGGCCGTAGAACAGCTGCGGGCCGTTGGTGACCGGGTCGATCGGCTGCAGCTCGATGCGCTCGACGTAGGCTTGCTTGCGTGGGCCGTCGGCCTTGGGCTTGATGTCCAGGCCGCGCTGGCCTTCGAAGATGCCGGCCATGGGGCGCAGCGGGCCGAGGTTGGCCAGCGTGTCCAGGTCGATATTGGAAGGTTCGGTGTAGATGTCGTTGCTAAATTCGGTCATGGCTAGCTGCTCTCGTGTGACGGGAACAACTATTGTACCGGCTCCAGCATCTCCGCGATCTCCGCCGCCGGCACCGGGCAGCTAAACAGGTATCCCTGCACTTCGTCGCAGCCATTGGCGTGCAGGAAGCGGCGCTGCTGCTCCGTCTCCACGCCTTCCGCAATCACCTTCATATCCAGCTGGTGCGACAGCGAGATGATGGCGCAGGTGATGGCCTGGTCGTCCGCGCTGCCGCACAGGTCGCGCACGAAGGACTGGTCGATCTTCAGGCGCGAGATCGGGAAGGACTTGAGCGCAGCCAGGCTGGAATAGCCGGTGCCGAAATCATCGATCGACAGCGCAATGCCCATCGCTTCCAGCTCGCGCATCTTGCCGATGGACTGCTGCACATTGCGCATCACCATCGATTCGGTCAATTCCAGCTCCAGCCAGCAGGAATCCAAGCCGCTCCAGGCGAGGGCCGCGGCAACCCGCTCCACCAGGCGCGGGTCGTCGAACTGGCGCGCCGATACATTGACCGATACCGACAGCGGCGGAAGGCCGGCATCCTGCCAGGCGCGGGCCTGGCGGCAAGCTTCGCGCAGCACCCATTCGCCGATCGGGATGATCAAGCCGTTTTCCTCCGCCAGCGGAATGAACTGGGCCGGCGACACCAGGCCGCGCTCCGGATGCTGCCAGCGCAGCAGCGCCTCCACGCCGAACATGCGGTCGCTGCGCAGGTCGATCTTGGGCTGATAGGCGAGGAACAGCTGCAGTTCATCCAGCGCCTTGCGCAAGCCTTCGGTCAGCGCCAGCTTTTCTTCCAGGCCGGCGTTCATTTCGCGGGTATAGAACTGGCAGTTGTTCTTTCCGCTTTCCTTGGCGCGGTACATGGCGGCGTCGGCGTGCATCATCAAGGTGTCGGCGTCGCGGCCGTCGCGCGGATAAACGGAAACGCCGATCGAGCAGCTGACCTGCACCTTCTGCCCTTCCAGCACGACCGGCTGCACCACCGCTTCCAGGATCTTGGCCAGAAGCGGCTCCAGTACCTGCGGGTTGTCGTTGACATG
Organism: Pseudoduganella sp. GW821-FHT11H04; assembly: GCF_058807935.1. NCBI lineage: Bacteria > Pseudomonadati > Pseudomonadota > Betaproteobacteria > Burkholderiales > Oxalobacteraceae > Pseudoduganella > Pseudoduganella sp. GW821-FHT11H04. The sequence continues at coordinate 19,833 of NZ_JBXARE010000007.1, forward strand.
CGGCAGGACCAGTACGAATTCATCGCCGCCGAAACGGGCAACCGTGTCTTCGCGGCGCACGCAGCCCACCATGCGCTTGGCCACTTCCTTCAGCAGGTCGTCGCCGGCGGTGTGGCCCAGCGTATCATTCACCAGCTTGAAGCTGTCCAGGTCGATGAAGGCCACCAGCACCGATTCCTTATTGCGCTCGGCATGCGCCAGCGACTGTTCCAGGCGGTCGCATATCAGGCTGCGGTTCGGCAGGCCCGTAAGCGTGTCGTGGTGCGCCATGTGGTAGATGCGCTCCTCGGCGCGCTTGCGCTCCGTAATGTCGCGCACGATCGCCACCACGCCGCCTTCCACGCCCACCACCTGCCAGTGCAGCCATTCGGCACGCAGCTGAGGCACCATGTTCGGTCCCTCTTCCTGGTGCACGCCGCCCTGCAGCGTAACGCCCACCAGTTGCTCGAACATGCCGTTGTGCCGGGCGGCCGGCATCCAGGTGCACAGGGTTTGCGCGCGCAGCTCGTTACGGCTGCGGCCAGTCAGTTGCTCGGCGCGCGAATTGACAGCGCTGAACTTGAAGTCCACAACCACGCCGTCCTTGTTGCGGATCGCTCGCAGCACGAAGAAGGCGTCCATATTCGATTCGGAGGCGGCGGCATAGGTTTCCTGCGCACGGCGCACGCGGCGGCGCGCCTTGGCGCCCTGCCACACGCAAGCCCAGACCAGCGCGGCCAAGATGATCAGGACCGCGCTGGCCACGACCGCCTCCCACAGCAACTGGCGGCGTTGCGCGGCGAAGCCCGCCATCTGCTCCTGCTCCGACAGGCCGACCATGGCGCTCAGGCGCAAGCCGCCCAGTTCGCGCACCTGGGTGTAGCGGCGCACGCCATCCAACGTGCTTACGGCTTGCACGCCGGGACGCGATTGCAGCGCCGCCAGGTTCACTTGCTGGCCGAAGGACTGCTTATCACCGACCCGCAGCGCGCGCACAACGCCATCATCGCCGACCAGGCCAAGCATTCCCTGCTCGCCCAGGCGGCTGCGTTCGTAGCCACTGGTGAAATAGGCCGGCTCAACTTCGACGATGACCACGCCGGCGAATTCGCCCTGCTTATCGTCCAGGCGGCGCGTGAAGTGCAAGTGCCAGTCCTGGTTCGCCTCGTCGCGCATGGCCTGCGAAATGAAGGTGTAGCTGCTGCGGTGCTGCTGGTGGAAGCGGAAGTATTCCTGCTGTCCCACGTTGATCGAACGCGCGGCTGGATTGCTGGCGACCGTGTCGCCCTGCGCATCCACAATACTGACCACGAACACCAGGCCAGATGGCAACAGGCTATGCGCCTGGAGCTCCGGCAGCGCGCCTCGTGCACCCTGGCGCTCAGCGCTGTACTTCAGCACTTTCAAGGTCTGCTCGATGCCGTTGATGCTGCGCGCCACCTGCGCTTCGTAGGTGGCGATCAGTTCACTGGCCGATTCGGCCGTCATGTCGCGCGATGCGGCAGCCTCGCTGTCGATGAAATGCAGCGTAGTCGCCCACACCACGGCCAGCAGCACGATGGTGAACAAAGGCAAGGAGACTTGCGTCTCGAGGCACATTCGGAGCCAGCGCTTCATGTTCAATGCACCACCAGAACCGGACGCACGCTGGCATCGAGCGCGCTGCGTTCGATGTAACCAATCAGGGTCGGGTTGTCGGCGATCAGCTTGCGCACCGCCATGCTGTTAGGCAGTTCGCGCGGAGGCTGGCCACGGCCGGTAAAGATTTTCTTGGTCCAGTAGGCCTTCATCAACGCCGGCGTGCGGTTCGCCACCTTCATGTAGAAGTCGTCGCGCAGCGGCGAGCCGATAGGCAAATCGAGCGCTACCACTTCACCGCCGTCGGGGAAGCGCGTCGCCTCGGAAAGGAAGATGTCGGCCACCTGCTCCGCGCGCAGTGTCGTGATCGTGCTGTGCACCGACACGACGACCACCAGTTCGCCAGCGGCGGCGGCGCCGGTTAGCAGCGCTAACATGAGGCAGCAAATGAGTTTCGTGAACATGGCGGGCTTCCCTTTAGAACACGAAGTCCAGCGAAGCGCTGACCACGCCGTAAGAACGGCCATAACGGTAACCCGGCTGGATGTTTTCCAGTGTGCCGCTGCTGCCGCCGTGTGGGCGCACATGATCAAACTGCAGTTTAAGAGCCGTGTTGCTGCCGGCATCCCAGCGCACGCCGACGCTGGTGCTGTCCTGATCCGCGATCATGCTGAGGAGGCCATTCAGTTCCGCGTTCACGCGCTGCGCGGCCGGCACATAGGGCGGCGGCAACATGGACAAGTCCAGGCCCGCAACATTGATCGGGGTATTCGCCACCACCTTGCTGAAGGTGGCATACGGTGTGAAACCACCCAGGCGGTAGCCGCCGCTGACATAGCCGGCCGATTTATCCCCGAGGAAGGAACGCGCATTGATACGCCCCACTTCGCCCATCACGAACCAGTTGCCCGGATCGTAGGAAGCGCCAAGGCTCAGCACCGATGCACGCTTGCGGTCCGGTTCATAACGGCGCGCGAGGGTCTCGCCCTGTGGCCCAAATTGGCGCAGGGCCGCCCACAGGTCTTCCGCCAGGATCATTTCCAGGTCACCCTTGATGGCAGTGGCGCGCACGGTCAGTGCACCGACAGTGCTGGTATTGGAAATGCCGGTCAGGTGATGCGCGGAAGCGCGGCGCGTGTCGGACAGGCGCAACTTGGTGCCGCCATACAGCACCTGCGTGGAATTCTTGACCGCGCCGGCATTCCAGCGGTAGGTGGCGTCGACGCCATCGCTATTACTGATCGGGAGCGCGCCATACAATTCGATCGGCGTGCGCACCCAAGGCAGCGCATAGCTGGCCTTGCGATAATCGCCCGACAGGAACAGCGGCAAGGCAATGCGGCCAAAGCGCAGGCTTAATTCCGGCGTCACCTGATATTGCACATTTGCCCATTCCACCACCGGCTTCCACGAATGCGTGAGGTTGCGCTCGGCGACCACTTGCAACACCGCCGACCAGTGACCACCGTTGTAAGAAAGCTGCGTTCCGAGGCGGCTATCGACGCTATGGCTCCAGTTATCCGTGGCGCCAGCCGTTCCCGGGGTCAAAGGATTTGCCGAATAGTCAGCCTGCTTCTCGCTCGAATGCACCGCGCTGAGGGTGCCGAAACCGCCGAAGGTCCAGCCACTCTCCTGGGCGTGCGCAGTCGACTGAAGCAGCAGTGCTGCTACTGCGGCGGCGATCAGGACAGGCGTCTGGTGCGGCTTTGGCATAATGGCTCTCTTGGCAAGAAACGTCGGCAATACAAAGGCGCCGCTTGCCGGATTGGCATGCGTTACGCGCTTGGGGTGGAGGGGAATTCTCACACTTTATAACAGTGCTTTGTAACTGTCGAGCAATTCCCTAGAGTACTTTCACTATCTCTTTGGAAACACTTAAACATATAAAAAAGCAAAGGAATCAATGACATGCAGCAAGTTTCCTGTGGCACGCTGGTGATAAATGCAGCCCGCCAGCTGTTGCTTTGCCACGTCACCGGAACAGCCAGCTGGGACATTCCCAAGGGCTTGCAGGACGAGGGAGAAACGCCGCTTGAATCGGCGCGGCGCGAACTGTTTGAGGAAGCCGGCCTGGATTTCGACGCCGGCCGTTTTGAGGATTTGGGCGAGTTCACCTACCGCCCCGACAAGCGCCTGCACCTGTTCAAGGTGGAAGTCGGCGAAGACTTGTGCAGCCTGGACCACCTGCGCTGCACCAGCTTCTTCCCCCACCAGCGCACTGGCGAGCCGACGCCCGAAGCGGACGGCTTCCGCTGGGCCTCGCGCGAAGAACTCAGCTCGCTGTGCTGGCCGCGCATGGCATCGCGGCTGCTATCGATGGAGTGGTAATCAGGCGCCGCCCGACACCCTGATCGTAGTGGCTGTAACGTAGCGCGCCGCCGGCGACAGCAGCCACACCGCCGCCTCCGCAATTTCATCCGGCTCGCCGACGCGCAGCATTGGAATGCGCGAAGCAACGCGTGCCGGACGTCCCGGATCTCCCGACGTGGTGTGGATGTCGGTCTGCGTCGTGCCCGGCGCCACGCCGCAAACGCGGATGCCTTCCGGCGCCACTTCCTTCCCCAGGCCCATAGTAAAGGTATCGACCGCCGCCTTGCTGGCCGCGTAAGTCACATACTCGTTCGGGCTACCCGCCGTCGCAGCGGTGGAGCTGATATTCACGATCACCCCGCCCTGCCCATGCGCGCGGAACGCCGCCAGCGCACGGCGGCTCGCTTGCATCAGTCCCAGTACATTGGTGCGGAACACCTGCTCTACCACAGCGGGCGTGGTATCGCCAAAAGTCCCAAGCCCGCCCGTGATGCCCGCGTTATTCACCAGGCCCGCCACCGGACCCAGTTCACGTTCAACGGTCGTGAACATGCGCTCGATATCCTCATCGCGCGCCACGTCAGCCTGCACCGCCAAAGCCCGGCCCCCGGCCGCCTCAATCTCCGCCACCACCCGCGCCGCCGCCTCGGCATCACGCACGTAATTCACGGCCACCACCCAACCATCCGCCGCCGCAAGCCGCGCAATGGCAGCGCCGATGCCGCGGCTCGCACCGGTAACGATCAGTATTTTTTTCATAGCCGTATTGTATTTGATCTGTGACAGGCGAGAGCCGGTGTTAAGAGCCGCTGCCATAGCAAGAGCCGGTGCCAAGAGCCGGTGCCAGGTCTGACAAATGGACAGCTAGCGCTCTCAGTTGAGGAATATCAAAGCGCGAATTCCACCGGTTTCGCGTATTGAGACAAATCAAAGGTTCCGTGCCTGTGTCCAAATGACAGACCTGGCACCGGCTTTTTGGCACCGGCTTTTTGGCACCGGCTTTTGGCACCGGCTTTATTATCTCCGCAATCGCGGGCTAGTTTTTCGGTTAAAGGGACATGCAAGCAACACCCCAATTGATCTGCGTCATGGAATCCCGATCCCCGTCGCGCGAGACTGGTGGAATTGATAAGGAGACCGCCATGCAACGCCTCGAATGGAGCGCCCTGCTGGAAACCGGCGTGGCTGAGATGGATGCTTCCCACCGCGCCTTGCTGCAAGCCATCCACTCAACCATCGACGCGGACGATAGTTCGCTGCCCGTCCGCATCAACGAACTGCTCGCCGCGCTGGCCGCCGATTTCGCGGAGGAAGAGGCGCTGATGGACCAGTTGTATTACCCCACCGACCACGAACACCGCGCCGCGCACCGCCGGGCATTAGCGGCGCTGCAGCACGCGTTGCCCGTGGCGCATAGCGACCCGGCTGGGGCGCGCGCACTGCTGGAGCGCTTGCCGCGCTGGTTCCTCGGCCACTTGAGCGCCATGGATTTGCCGCTGGCCGTGGCGGTAGAAAACACCAGCCATCCCCATAGCCAACCGTCCAACGCCAAGCTGCGGCAGCAGCTGGCGCAATTGCTACAGGAGCAACAATCTATCTGATTTGACGATACATTGCATCTAAATATATTGGCTTCCGGAATATGTCACTGAGGCATAAGATGACTCCATCAACTACATTCCTTGAAGGAGCCAGACCATGAATACCGATAACAAATACCTGCCACTCGCCGCCCGCATCCTGATGGCTGCTATCTTTGTCCTGAGCGGTATCAACAAGATCGCCAACCCGACCGGCACCATCGGCTATATCAGCGCCATGGGCCTGCCCTTCCCTGAACTGGGCCTGGCTGCGGCCATTGCCATTGAGGTGATTGGCGGCGCGCTGCTGATGGTCGGCTTTTACACCCGCCCTGTCGCCCTGGCGCTGGCTGCGTTCTCGATCATCACTGGCTTGATCTTCCACAGCGCGATCGGTGACCAGAACCAGATGATCCATCTGATGAAGAATTTCGCCATGGCTGGCGGCTTGCTGCAGATCGCTGCTTTCGGCGCCGGTAGCCTGAGCCTCGATGCTCGCCGTAATCCGAGCGCCCTGCGCACTGCCTGATCACTTGCAGGTATGTGGCGGAACACTTTAGACTGCGGCACCTGAAGGAGATCCGTACTGATGTTTCGCCACATTTTGATTCCAAGCGACGGTTCCGCCGCTTCGCAACTGGCAGTGAACGCCGCCCTGCGCATGGCCCGCGAAAGCGGTGCCCGTGTCACGGCGGTTCATGTGCTTCCGGAAGAACCGGCGCTGGCCAGCGTCAGCGCGCCACAGCCGGAGAACACCATCCTGGCCGATATCGCGCGGCAGGCCGCTACCCTGCACGTGAACTGCGCTACGATTGAAGTGCGTGCCGACCAGCCGCATGCGGCCATCATCTCCACTGCCCTGCAGCGTGGCTGCGACCTGATTGCGATGGCTTCACGAGGGCGCAGCGGCCTGGCGAGCCTAATGCTGGGCAGCCAGACGCAGAAGGTGCTTACACACAGCAAGATACCGGTGCTGGTCTTCCGCGAAGGTTAGGTCTTTGACGGATTACCCGGAATCCTGTTCTCCGGCCAAGGACCAAAGCAGATCGGGTCTGACCCTGGTTTACCGGGGCTGCTTTGAAAAAAGCATGGGGATCAGGTAGCAAAAGCTTAGAGCTTCACTCTAGCTAACACGAAGGTGCCGATGCCGGTTCAGAAAATTAACCCGGTAAACCTGGGTCATAGCCAACTCGTTTGCAATGGCTGCCTAACGGCGGCGGATGGCTACCAGGTCGTCGTAGATCGGGACGGCGGCCATGGCCAGCAGCACGCAGGCCAGCGGCAGCACGGCGCCAAAGCCGACGGCCTTGAAGCCGAAGGCGCCTGCCACTGCGCCGATAAAGAAGGACGAGACCAGCGAGGCCAGGATGCGTATCCGCTTCCAGTCGGCCGCCACGCGCGGCACGGCCTGGTCGTCGCGATTCCAGTAAAGAGCCTTGCCGGCTTCGATCCCAAGATCGGTCACGATGCCGGTCATGTGGGTGGTGCGGATTTCCGCGTTGGAGAGCTTGGTGATGACGGCGTTCTGCAACCCCATCATGAAGCAGAGGAGCGTCACGGTCGCGGGCAGCACGATCACGTCGATTGTTTGCAGGCGCGCACCCAGTACGCCGAATGCCAGCAGGAGCACGGCTTCCACCAGCAGGGGCAAGGCGAATTCACTGTGCAGGTTGCGGCGACGGGCGAAGTTGACCATGACGGCGCAAGTGGCCGCTCCGGCCAGGAAGGCGAGCAAGGCGCCGGCGCAGTCGATGGCAGCGTCGATGGCGCCCAGCGCCAGGCTGTCTGCTGCGGACGACAGGATGCCTGTCATGTGGGAGGTGTACTGCTTGACGGCGAGGAAGCCGCCAGCGTTAGCCGCCCCCGCTACGAAAGCGAGGGCGACGCCGAGGTGGCGATTAGCCTGGGCGGCGCGCTGCCGCCCTGTAAGGCGTCTTACATAGTTGATCGGCATTCGTCCCCGGCATGGCTTGACCTCAGAGGTAAGCGCTGACGTCAGGACGGGTTGCCAGTGCCTGCTGCACCACTTGCACCACGAATTCACGGTCAGCGCCGCGCAGTGGCTGGCGTGGGCGGCGAACGTTTTCGTTGCCGACACCGACCAGTGCTTCCACCAGTTTCAGATTTTGCACCAGCTTGGTCGAAACGTCGAGGTGCAGCAGAGGCATGAACCATTGGTACAGTTTCAGGGCTTCTGCCAGGCGGCCGGCTTTCACCAGGTTGTACAGGGCCACGGTCTCTTTAGGGAAAGCGACTACCAGGCCGGCCAGCAGGCCGTCGGCACCCAGGGCCAGGCCTTCGAATGCCAGGTCGTCCACGCCCATGAAGATGGCGTAGCGGTCGCCCACGACGTTGCGCAGGTCGGTCACGCGGCGGATGTTGTCGGTCGATTCCTTGATCGCTTCCAGTTCTTCGCAGTCGGACAGTTCTTTGAAGTCGGCTGGGGTCAGGTCGACTTTGTAGGTGACCGGGTTGTTGTACACCATGATCGGCAGCTTGGCGGCCTTGGCGATGGTGCGCAGGTTGGCCTTGGCTTCGAAGGCGTCGGCTGCGTACAGCACGGAAGGCATCACCATGAAGCCGTCCACGCCCAGGTCGCGCGCTTCCTGCACATAGCGTTCGGCGTTGGCGGTGCGGGTTTCGCTGACGTTGGCCAGGACCGGCACGCGGCCGTTCGCTACTTTAACGGCGGTCTTGGCGACCGCCAGCTTCTCGTCGAACGACAGGGTGCTGGCTTCGCCCAGGGAGCCGCAGGTCACCAGGCCGTGGCAGCCGCTGTCGATCATGAAGGAGAAGTGCTTCTCCATTTCTGCGTGGTCCAGTTCCTCGTTCGCGTGGAATTTGGTGGTTACTGCAGGGAATACGCCTTCCCATTTGATTGCTGCCATTTCAAGTCTCCTTGTGAGGTTCGAGGGTGATAATGCTGCCGGCACGTGCCGGCGCGATCGGTGTACGTACGGCGTCCGGACGCCATCCGTACAGGAAATCGGTTGCGTTGCCGCAGATGCGGCCCTGGCATGGGCCCATGCCGCAGCGGGTGTGCAGCTTGGCGCTGCGCCAGCTTGGCTGCTCGCGCAGTTCGTCGTGGCAGACGTCTTCGCAGCGGCAGACAATGGTGTCTGGTTGCACGAGCTTGCGCAGTTCTTCGCGCGGGGCGAAGGTTTTGGCGAGCCTGGCGGCGAAGCCTTGCCAGCGGGCGCGTTCGGCGAAGTGCTTTTGTGCTTCTTTGGCGCGGCCGCTTGCGGTGAGGCCCGCGATACGGCCTTCTACCAGTGCGAGGTCAACGCCGCCGACGCCTGTTCCTTCACCGGCGCACAGTACGTTGTTTTCGCTGGTGCGCTGCCACAGGTCCACTTGCACGGCGCCTTGTGCGATTTCGCAGCCAAGGGCGCGGGCCAGTTCGGTGTTTGGCAGCAGGCCGTAGCCGCATGCCAGGTAGTCGCAGTCGATGTCGAGCTTTGCGCCTTTGCGCTGGACTTGCACAGATTGCAGCTGGTCTTCGCCACGTGCTGATGTGACGTAGCTGTTGGCGTAATATGGGATTCCGCGCAGTTTTGCTGCCAGCTGGATTGCTTGCGTGGCTTTCGATGGGGTCAGCGCAAGGCCGGCGGCGAAGCTTGCCAGGGCGGGCATGGTTGCTTGTTCGACGACGGCTACGATTTCGGCGCCGCGCTCTTTCAACGTGGCTGCCACTGCCATCAGCAGCGGGCCGGTGCCGGCGATGACGACACGCTTTCCTTGCACGGGGTAGCCGCCTTTTGCCAGCGCTTGCAGGCCGCCTGCGCCTGTTACGCCGGGCAGGGTCCAGCCTGGGAATGGCAGCAGCAGTTCGCGTGCGCCGGTAGCCAGGATCAATTGGTTGTAGCGCAGCGTTTTTGCTTGTTCGGAGTCTTGCACCAGCAGCTCGCCGGGTTGGGTTTGCATCAGCACGCGGGTGCCGGGCATGTAGCTCACATTGCTCGCGGCTTCCAGCGACTGCCATAGCTGGCGGGCGCGCTGGTCTTGTTGTTTCGCTGGGCCGCCGCGCCATATCTGGCCGCCGGCGAGCGGGTTGTCGTCGATGATGGCGATGCGGCATCCATTGGCTGCGGCGTGGGCGGCGGCCAGGCCGGCGGGCCCGGCGCCGACGATCAGTATGTCAAAGAAATCAGTCATGCCGCTGCTCCCGTCTTCACGTCCATGCCTGGCAGGCAAAGCGTTTGGCAGGACAGCACGTGGGCCCGGCCATTAATCGTTACGCGGCACTCCTGGCACACGCCCATGCCGCAAAGCGGCGCCCGCGGTTGCCCGCTGACCGAGCGGCGCGTGATGCCCGCCGCGTCAATGGCTGCGGCGCATGCGATGGCGGCGGCGACGGTGGTGCCGACGTTGACGGACGTGCTGCAGCCGTCGATGGTCAGAGCGATGAAATCAGCCATATGCCCTCCCCTGCGCGCTGAATCGGCTTGGCAAGTAGGGTTGCGAATCGATGCCGGCACGGCTGCCGACCATCTGTGCGACCAGCAGTTCAGCTGTCGCGAGCGAGGTTGTGATCCCAAGCCCTTCGTGGCCAGTCGCCAGCCACACATTGCTGCGCGAAGGGTCTGGGCCGATCAACGGCAAGCCATCCGGCGTTGCCGCACGAAGGCCTGTCCAGCAACGCAGGACGTTCAAGCCTGCCAGCGCTGGTACGTATTCAACCACACGGGCCAGCATGCGCGCCATCATCGATGGTTCTGCCGCCATGTCGACCGTATCGAACTGTCGCGAGGAGCCGATCAGCACTTGCCCGGTCGGGCGCGGTTGGAGATTGAACGCCACCGATTCTCCATCCGAAGCATGGGCGCTCTTGATATAGCCCAGCTCCACCAGCTGGTGACGGATAAAACCGGGATAGCGGTCGGTAATCATGACGTGGCCCTTCTTGGGGCGCAGCGGCAAATCCGGCGCCAGCGACAGACAACGGGTGCCCGCGGCCAGCACAACCTGCCCCGCCGACAGGCGCGAGCCGTCTGCCAGCACAACACCGCCCTGCTCCAGCGCCACCACTTCGCCCATCACGAGCGAGGCACCACGCGCGACGGCCCGCGCCAGCAATATGCGTGCGCTCTTGGGCGGATACACCAGGCCATCGCCTTGCACCAGCAGGCCGCCGGCCAGGCCGCGACGCAATTGCGGTTCGAGGCTGTACAACTCTTTCGCACCGATTACGCCGCATTGCAAACCATGTGCGGACATCGTTACAGCCTTAGAGCGCGCGGCTTCCAATTCTTCGTCATCGGCGGCCACCCAGATGGTGCCGCAGTTGCTGTATTCGTGGCGTTGCGGCTGGCCTTCGACCAGGTCCGCCCACAATTCCAGCGAATGGGAGCTCAGGGCCAGCTCGGCCTCGTTGTCATCCATGGCCACCAGGTGGCCCATACCGGCCGCCGTAGCACCGCTGCCAACTGCATCGCGTTCGATCACAGTCACGCGTAAGCCCTGCGCGGACAAGGCATCAGCGCATGCAGCGCCGATTATTCCCGCGCCGACGATCAGGACGTCAGGTTTCATGATCAGCGAATGCCCCATACAAACGGATCGCTCGGGTCCAGCACCAGGGTCGACGTTGCATTGACCCAGGCCTTGCCGCGGATGCTAGGCAGCACGCGGTCACCATCAAGGCGATACGAGCCTTCGAACACGGAGCCGACGATGCTCTCCTGGCGCCAAACTTCACCTTCGGCCAGTTTGCCGTCGGCAGCCAGGCAGGCCAGCTTGGCGCTGGTGCCGGTGCCGCATGGCGAGCGGTCGTAGGCATTGCCCGGGCACAGTACAAAGTTCTGGCTGTCGCCCAAGCCGCTGCGGGAATCTGCAAAGAGTTCGATATGGTCTATCAGCGCGCCGTTATCGCCGGTGATGCCCTGCGCTTCGAGTGCATCCATGATGGCAGTGGTGTAGTCGGACAACTGGCGCACATTTGCCAGGTCCAGCTGCTGGCCGTGGTCGGACACCAGGAAGAACCAGTTGCCGCCCCAGGCGATATCGCCGCGCACCACGCCGTAGCCAGGCACCTCGACCGGCACGCCGGCAGCCTTGCGCCACGATGGCACATTATTCACGGTCACGCTGCCGTCTTCGTGCAGCTGCGCCTCCACCACGCCAACCGGTGTGTCGATGCGGTGCACGCCCGCACTCAGGCGCCCCATGAAGGCCAGCGACGCCACCAGGCCGATGGTGCCATGACCGCACATGCCCAGGTAGCCGACGTTGTTGAAGAAGATGACGCCAGCGGCACAATCGGGTGCATGCGGTTCGCACAACAGCGCACCCACCAGGACGTCCGAACCGCGCGGCTCGCACACTACGCCGGAGCGGAAGCCGTCATGTTCGTTGCGGAAGCGCGACAGGCGTTCGTTCAGAGGGCCGCTGCCCAAATCTGGGCCGCCGTCAATCACCAGGCGGGTCGGTTCACCGCCGGTGTGGGAATCGATAATGGCTATGGTTTTCATGCTTCACATCTTATGCCTTCCCAGGGCCTCCGTCTTGCATCGCAAGGACGCTGATGATGACGAAATCTGCACAATCGTGTAAAAATGGACAAATTCATCGGGAGAGCAGCATGACAGCACATCTTTTACATAGCGCGGCGCGCAACGACCTGGCTTCCAGGATAGGCGACGTTTTCTTCTCCGAGCCATTGTTCGACGCCCTGCCAGATGTGGTGTTCTTTATCAAAGACCGTGAAGGCCGCTACGTGGTGGTGAACCAAACCCTGGCCCGCCGCTGCGGCATGAAAGACAAGGCAGGCTTGCTGGGCAAAACGGCGAATGAAGTCTTTGCCGCGCCGCTGGGCCAGCGCTTCCAGGCCCAGGACCAGTCCGTCCTCGACGAAGGAGTGCAAATCGAAGACCAGCTCGAACTGCACCTTTATCCCAACCGCGATCCCGGCTGGTGCCTGACCCAGAAGCGCCCCCTGCGCGATGCCCACGGCGCCATCGTGGGCCTGGCCGGCGTGTCGCGCGACCTGGCGATGGCAGACCACAAGAATCCGGCCTATCACAAGGTGGCCGATGCGGTCCGTCTAATCCATGACAAATACGGCGAGACCCTGAGCTTGCCGCAGCTGGCGCGCACCGCGCATATGTCGGTGGCGCAGATCGAACGCTATTTCGAACGTATCTTCCACCTCACGCCGCGCCAGATGATCATCAAGACCCGGCTCGAAGCGGCATCACGCATGCTGGCCGGCGATGCGAGCGTGTCCGACATTGCGCAGGCTTGCGGCTACGCCGACCACAGCGCCTTCACTCGCCAGTTCCGCGCCACGGTCGGCGTCACACCGAGCGAATACCGCCTGCTGTTGCGCGACGCTTAAGCGATGCCGTTGCGGCCGAATTCTCTGTAGCCGGGGCGCTCAAGCAGGCGCTCGACGTAGGTGTTGACGGCCGGGTAGTCCGGACGTTCGATGGGGGTCATCAGCCAGCGGTTCAGGGACAGGCCGAGGACGATATCGGCCAGCGTGAACTGCGCTCCGGCGGCAAACGGGCCACCGAGAGCCAGATGGCGGTCGAGGATGCCGATGTTGCGGGTCCATGCTTCGGCGCTGGCTGCGATTTGCACTGGGTCGGTAAAGGCGGGACTTTGGCGCACCAGCGCCATGAAGGCGTAGCGCCAGGATGCATTCAGGTCAGTGGCCTGCCAGTCCATCCATTGCTCGACGCGGGCGCGGGCCTGGGGCTCAAGTGGCAGGAGATCGTGGCGCCCTGCCTTGCTGCACAGGTAGCGGCAGATGCTGTTCGACTCCCGCAGCACGAAATCGCCATCCACCAGCACCGGCACCAGGCCGTTCGGATTCAGTGCCGCGTGTTCCGGCTGCCATTCGATGCGCTCATATGGCATGCCTGTTTCGGCCAGCGTCCACAGTACTTTGCGTACATTGATCGAAGTTTGCTTGCCAATGAGTTTCAGCATTTTATAAGCCCAGTTGCGAGAGGATGTCTTCTTTCAATTGTTGCAGCTCCGGATTGGACAGCTTGCGCGGGTGCGGCTGTTCGACCTTGAAGCTAGCCTGGATGCGGGTGGGGCGCGGCGAGAGCACCAAGATGCGGTCGGCCAGGTAGATCGCCTCCTCCACATCGTGCGTGATCAGCAGCACGGTGTGGCGTTCCTCCGCCAGCACGCGCAGCAGCTCATTGCGCATCTTGAGGTTCATCAGCGCGTCCAGCGCGGAGAATGGCTCGTCCATGTAGAGGATTTCGGGCTTGACCACTAGCGCACGCGCGATCTCGGCGCGTTTCAGCATGCCACCGGACAGCTCGTGCGGATAGGCGTTCTCGAAACCCTTCAAGCCCACCATTTCGGCGTAATGATCGGCCAGTGCCGCTTTGTCGCCATGATCATTGCCATTCAAGCCGAACATCAGGTTCTGCTGCACCGTTAGCCACGGGAAGACAGATCCGTGCTGCGAGATCACGATGCCTTTCGGGCTTGGTTTGACCAGCAGATGGCCGTCGATCTTCACAGAACCTTCGTCGGGATGCTCGAAGCCGGCGACGATCTTCATCAGCGTGGACTTGCCGCAGCCCGAAGGCCCGACAATCGCCACGAACTCGCCATCGGCGATTGAAAAATCGACCCCGTCGACCACCGGCAGCGCGTTGAACTTTTTCCTGAGCTTGTTGACGACAATCTTAGCGTCCATAGCGCCACCTTACGACTTTGAGTTTTTCCAACAGACGCATGATGCCGTCCAGCGCCAGGCCAATCAGGCCGATGATGATCATGCCGGCGATGACGAGGTCATAGCGGTTGCCTGCGTTACGCGAATCGATGATCAGGTAGCCCAGTCCGGAGCGCAGCGCAATCATTTCCGCCGCCACCACTACGAGCCAGGCTACGCCGAGCGAAATGCGCATGCCGACGATGATCTCCGGAAGCACGGCCGGCACAATCACCTGGCGGAACAGCTTTGCGCGTGAGACGCCGAAGTTTTCCGCCGCACGCAGGTAGCGCTTTTCAATGGTATGCACGCCGGCTGCCGTCTGCACGATCATCGGGAACACAGCCGCGATAAAGATCAGGAATACTGGCGAGGCGTTGCCAACACCGAACCACAGGATAGCCACGGGAATCCAGGCAATTGGCGAGATCGGGCGCAAGATCTGGAATACAGGGTTCAGTGTACGGAACGCTCCTTCCACACGTCCCATCCAGAGCCCCATCGGAATCGCCACGGCGGTCGCCAGCGAAAAGCCCATCCCCACCCGCATCAGCGAAGCGCCAATGTGCTCCCACAGGCTGCCATCCTCCACCAGCTCCATGGTGCCGGTGACCACTTGCGCAGGCGTCGGGAAAATCAGGCTTTCGGTGGCGACGACCGCGTACCACCAGACAGCGACAATCGCCACCAGCACCGCCAGCGGCGGCCATATCTTGTTCAGTCTTTCCATGCGGCTTTCGATATCAAAAATTGCAGGCGCCATTGCAGCCGCTGCCAGCCAGCTTGCGGTGTGGCCTTGACCACGACCGTCATCTGGCCGCTGGCGTGGGCGGTGCAGGCGAAGGGATGATCGCCGGCCTGCTCGAACGGCAGGCGGAAATCCTGGCCCGGCATGATCAGCACGGGGCCAAAGATTTGGGGCACGGTGTCGCTGTTGCGGAGCAGGAGAACGTCATTCACGCCGAGCACCAGCGTGATGGTGTCTGGAAGGATCTCCGCTTTCTCTCCCGCCATGCGGCGTGCCCAGGTACCTTTGGGGATCTCGAACAGGGCGTCGCGCGAGACTGCCTGGATCGGCGCGTACGCGGCCCAGCCAAGCGCGCCCGCAACGGCGGCTGTCAGCAGCAAGACAATGACGGCCAGCCGACGCTTCATTTGCCCTGCGCCAGCAAAGTCACGTCGTGCACAATGTCGTCTGCCGGGCGGCCGAACGGCATCAGCGCGCGCAATCTGCCTTGCGGATCAATAAAGTACAGGTAGGACGAATGACCCATGGTGTAGGCGGTCTTGCTGCCTTCGACCATTTTCTTCGTCGCCGAGATGCCGTAGGCACTGCGGATGGCGGCCATCTGCGCTTCGCTGCCAGTCAGCCCGACGAAGCTCGGGTCGAACTGCTCAAGGTAAGCCTTCAGCTTCGGCGCAGTGTCGCGCTGCGGGTCGACGGTAATGAAGACCACCTGCAGCTTATCGGCCAGTGGGCCGAGGCGTTCGCGGGCCTGCTTCAGCAGCGCCAGGGAAACCGGGCATACGTCGGCGCAGCTGGTGTAGCCGAATTCCAGCACCACCACTTTGCCGCGGTATTTATCGAGCGCGAAATCCTTGCCGTCGGCGGCTTTCTGCGCGATCTGCGGCGCCATGCGGGGCGGATCGAAGGTGCCCGATTTGAGCTTATCTGCGGCGTGGGCAAGGCCCGCTGCGGCCAGCAGCAGTGCGAACAGGCTGCGTTGGATCATAGGGCGATGCTGACAGGTTTTATGGACTTGACGAAGCTCTCGTCCACATAAGTCTCATAGGCCACGGGACGCTTGAGGGTGCCGGCTTCGATCGAGAGCTGCATCAGCTCATCGAATTCCGAACGGATCATGCGCAAGTCGCCGTAGGTGACGCGGTCGGCCGGATTGTCCATCACGAACTGGATCACTTTCGGATCCTGGTTGAAGAACTTACGCGTGGAGGCTATTTTGGCGGCCTTGGCGCGGTTCGCCGGCGTGGCGTCGAGCCAGTTTCCTGCGGCCTGCACGTGGTTCACCAGGTCCTGCACCAGTGGGCGGTTTGACTTGATCAATTCTTCGCGCACGGTCAGCACGCAGCAAATATAGTTGCGCCACTCGTCGCGGGTCATCGACAGCGGGCGTGCATAGCCGGCTTTCTGGGCCGCGGCGCCGAATGGCTCGCCGGTGCAGTAGGCGTCGACCGCGTTGGCATATAGTGCGGCCGGCATGTCTGGCGGCGCCATCTCGATGATTTGCACGTCTTTAGGCGACATATTCTCGCGCGCCAGCATCTTGCGCAGGAACAGGAAGTCGACCGCAAAGCGGCTTGGAATGGCGATACGCTTGCCGCGCAGGTCGGAAAAACGCTTGTAGGCCGAATCGGTGCGCACCATGATCACGGCGCCCGAACGGTGGCCCAGCGAAACGATCTTGAGCGGGATCTTCTTGTCGGCAAGGTCCATTACCAGGGGCGCCAGCATGTAGGCGGCCTGGATGCGGCCCGTCATCAGGGATTCTTTGATCTCCGGCCAGCCGCTGTATTTGCTGTACTCGAAAACGTCGCCGCGCGCACTACAGGCGACTGGCAGCGTGAGGTTGCAGGTAACTGGCAGGCCGCCCACCACCAGGGGATCGGCCGCACGGGCCAGGGATGGCAGCAAGGCGCCGCCGAGTCCCACGGCCGGTAGCGCTAACGCACCACCCAGCAATTGGCGCCTGCGATGGAAATGTTCAAGTTCGGTCAAGGTTGGCATCTGAACATTCTAGCACTACCAAATCGAAACTTGACCCAGGTCATGGCAAGGCCCCCTCACGGCGCGGAAACTGCCTATATCAACCCGATGGGAGCCAGCCATGTTCAAACATATCCTCTTCCCGACCGACGGATCGCCGGCGTCCAGCGCCGCCCTGCATTCTGCCATCAAGTTTGCCCATGAAGCCGGGGCGCGCGTCACTGCCCTGCATGTGATCCCGGAGTTCCACATCTTCACCTACCACCCGGAAATCCTGGAGGACACACGCGGCGTCTACCTGAAGGACAGCGAAGTCCATTCGGCAGCCGTGCTGGATGAAGTGGCCAAGGTCGCCAACGACTACAACGTGCCGTGCGACGTGGTGCAGCGCCGTTCCGACCAGCCTTTCGAAACTATCGTTGCGACGGCGATCGACTACGGCTGCGACCTGATCGCGATGGCGACTCATGGTTACAAGGGCGTGCGCGGCGTGTTGCTGGGGAGCGAAACGCATCGCGTGCTGTTGAATACTCCGGTGCCGGTGCTGGTGTTCCGGCCACAGTAAGCTGCGGCTAATACGCCACAGCCGCAAACACCATCGCTAGGAGATTTATGACCGTTCCGTCACACTAGTCATGCAAATTCGGACAATCCGGACGTCTTGTTTAAATTGGGACAATTCAAACCGGTATATAAGGCCTTCGTCTTAATCGCCAAGGATTTCCGTATTTGTCCGCCGTACCGTGCTGCTGCATATTCTCGCCAACTATCACAGCACGGGGAAAACCATGACTTTCGCACTTCGCAAACTCGCACTGGCCGCAGCGCTGGCCACTATCGGTACCGCACAGGCGTCCACCGCCGACCACCAGGAATTCGAAGCCACGCTGCACGCGCCTTACCGCGCTGTCGCCGGCGCCAACGAGGCGCGCAGCTTTAAACTCGAATTCAGCTTCCCTCACGCAGAAAAGGCACAGGCAGTCAGCTGGGTGCTGGAAGTGGTCGCACCTAACGGTAATGTGGTCGAACGCTGGACCGGCGTCGAACAACTGAAAGACAAGCCCGTGTCCGTCAACGTTGAATGGGCCGGCCGCAACCGCCGTAACGCGCTGGCCAGCGGCATATACAAGGCACGCCTGCGCGCCATGTCGGAAGATACCCAGCGCGGTATCGCATCCGGCACCGATGCGGTACTGCGCCGCCTGGCCGCACCCGAAGCCGAAGTGGAAACACAGGAATGGGAAATCGCCATCGGCCAGCCAAAGCCACAGCCGCAGCAGGCCAGCGCCGATGCCCCAGCCATCATGGCCATGGCCGCCGCGCCATCCTCCCTGCCCTACACCGTCTACTTCGGCAACCTGCACAGCCAGACAAACCACAGTGACGGCGGCGGCGCGCTGTCCAGCTGCACCGGCGCACAGAATCCGCAATCGGCGGCCTACAGCCCGACCGACGCGTTCAACTACGCCAAGGCGCATGGCCTGGACTTCCTGATGGCGTCCGAGCATAACCACATGTACGACGGTTCGGATTCCACCAACACCTCCGCCAATCCGGCGACGGCCAAGGCGCTGTACCAGTCCGGCCTGAGCATGGCAGCGAACTTCAATGCCGCCAACCCTGACTTCCTGGCGATCTACGGCATGGAATGGGGCGTCATTTCCAATGGCGGCCATATGAACATCTTCAACTCGAACGAGCTTCTGGGCTGGGAGAGCAACAGCTCCGGCCAACTGCTCGCCGATACGTACACCGCCAAGAACGATTACGCCAGCCTGTACACCCTGATGAAACAGCGCGGGTGGCTGGGCCAGTTCAACCACCCATCGACCAGCGGCCAATTCCTGGTCAACGGCGTGGCGCTTGGCTACACGGCAGACGGCGACGAGGCCATGGCGATGTGCGAAGTGATGAACACTTCCGCCTTCTCGACCAACACCACCGAGACCGAAACGAGCCGCAGCAATTACGAAGGCGCCTGCAAGAAAGCGCTGGAAGCAGGCTTCCACGTCGCCTTCAGCACAGACCAGGACAACCACTGCGCCAACTGGGGCGCGTCCTACACCAACCGTACCGGCGTTCTGATCCCAAACGGCACTGCCCTGAGCACCACCGCCTTCATGGACGCGATCCGCGCCCGCCGTGTGTTTGCGACCATGGACAAGACTTCGCAACTGGTTCTGACCGCCAACGGCCATATGATGGGCGAGCGCTTCAACAATACCGGCACCCTGAACCTGGTGGCGAACTTCTCCAGCAGCAGCGGCAAGACCGTGTCAACCTCGGAAATCTATGAAGGCGTCCCTGGCCGCAACGGCACCGTGACTCTGCTCGCGTCTACCGCGAACACCACGATTACCCCGGCCGATGGCGCCCACTTCTACTACGCCAAGGTGACCCAGTCCGACGGCAATATCCTGTGGTCGGCGCCGGTGTGGGTAACCCAGGGGGCAGGCGGTGGCGGCGATACCACCGCGCCGACCGTGAGCGCAAGCAGCAGCGGCACCAGCGGCACCATCACCTTCAGCGCCAACGCCAGCGACAACGTCGGCGTGACCAAGGTGGAGTTCTACGTGGACGGTGCACTGAAAGGCACGGACACCGCTTCGCCATGGAGCTACGCCTTCAACTCCAGCGGCGTATCCAACGGCAGCCACGTGCTGACCGCGAAAGCATTCGACGCCGCCGGCAACAGCGCTACTTCCGCTGCGGTCAACTTCAGCGTGAACAACGTGACTGCGCAGCAGCTGGTGCTGAACAGCGGTTTCGAATCGGGCGCCACCAACTGGACCGCTAGCAGCGGCGTAATCACCAACGACGCTTCCGAGTCGGCACACGCAGGCACCTGGAAGGCATGGCTGAATGGCTACGGCAGCGCGCACACCGATACGCTCTACCAGCAAGTGAGCATCCCTGCCACCGCCAACACCGCCAGCCTGGCCTTCTGGCTGATGATCGATTCGGCGGAAACCACCACCACCCAGGCTTACGATACGCTGAAAGTCCAGGTACGCAGCAGCAGCGGCGCCGTGCTGGCGACGCTGGCGACCTACTCGAACCTGAACAAGGGTACGAGCTATGTGCAGCGTACCTTCGACATGAGCGCGTACAAGGGCCAGACCGTGCGCATCTACTTCGAGGGCGTGGAGGGTTCGTCGGTGGCCACTTCCTTCATCGTGGATGACGTTACGCTGAACGTGCAGTAAGGTCATCTGCGTATCTCGCGCAAGCCCTTGCCAAGCTTGCGCCGCAACAGCGTGCGCAATGTCACGCCGTCGCGATAGCCCACCTGCTCGGCGATGCGGTCGATATTCTGGCCGCTGGTCTTGAGCAGGTGGACTGCGCGCTCGATGCGCAAATCCTGCACATAATTCACGGGCGTCTTGCCCAAGACCTCCTGCATGCGCCGCGCCAGCGTGCGTTTGCTGGTGGCCAGCGCGGCAGCCGCCGCTTCCAGGTTGAATCCCTGCGCCAGATGCTGCCTTACCCAGCGATCGAAGCCTGCTACCAGGGGGTCGGCATGCGCCAGGTGATCGGAAATCACATAGGACGATTGGGCCGGACGCGAATCCACCACGAGGTAGCGCGCCACCATCGCCGCCAGTTCCGGGCTGGCCTGCCGGATCAGGGCAAGCGACATGTCCAGGTGGCTAAGGGCCGCACCCGCCGTGATGAACTGTCCCGATGACACCACCATACGCTGCGCATCCAGTCGCACCGAAGGATAACGCTGGCGGAACATGGGCGTAAGCCACCAGGTCGTCGTCGCCTCTTCCCCATCCAGCAGTCCGCTCTCCGCCAGCACGAAGGTGCCGATACAGGCGGCGGCAATACGCACGCCTTGTTCGGCCAGGCCGCGCAGCGCTGCGCAGGCCTCGCCCACTTCAACTGTCGCCAGTGCGGCTTCCAATGGCGCCGGCATCTTGTGGCCGATAGCGGGCAGGATAAGCAGGTCCGGTGCTGGCACGGATTCCAGCGGCACGATGGGCAAAGCCATGCCCTGCGCGCTGTGTACGGCCGGGCGCAGGCCCGCCAGCGTGACATGGAAGTTCGGCTGCGGCGACTCCAGCATGGGCGCCAGCTCGTTGGCCGTGGTGAAGGCATCCAGCACGGCGGCCAGGCCGGTGTCGAAAACGCCGTCCAGCACAAGCACGGTGATATTCATGGCTCGATTGATACCAAAGCTGTCAATCTCGCCAATTTAACGGCAATCGCGGCGCCGGTAAAGTCTCTCCATCGCAGTTTCGCGATCAATCCAACAAGGAGATAGCCATGATCAAGTACGCACTGTTCGCCCGTTTCGAAGCCAAGCCAGGCAAAGAATCCGCCGTCGCCGACTTCCTGCACACCGGCCTCACGCTGGCCAAGCAGGAACCGGGCACCAAATACTGGTTCGCGTTGCGCCTGTCCGAGCGCGTGTTCGGTGTGTTCGATGCGTTTGAAACCGAAGACGCGCGCCAGGGCCACCTGAACGGCCCGATTGCACAAGCCCTGATGGCGCAGGCGCCCGAGCTGTTTGCCACGCCGCCGAGCATCGAACCGATCGAGGTGCTGGGCCTGAAAGCACAGTAATCACTGGTCGTCGGAGGAGATGAAGTTGTATTTCTTCTTCAGCTCCTCCACTTCCGCCCTGTTGGTTTGCATGAAACGGCGGAATTCGTCCACCAGCTTGGGATACTTGTGCGAGGACAGGTACCACTGGCCGGAAGCATGCGGCAGGTCCGGGTCGTACAGCACCGGCACATGCGGCAGTTTGCGGATCTGGGTCCAGTAATGGCGTGCGATACGGGTATTCATGTAGGCGCCGTCGACTCGGCGCATGATCAGCTTTTCGTAGAGCGCGTCGTAATCGGCGGTTTCTTCGATGCGCAGCGAACCGGCCGACATCAACTGCTGATAAGGGTAAGGCGTGAAGCCGAGCGGGATGCCGAGGGTTTTCAAGCGCCCCACGCCGCGCCCCAGGTATTCCGGCCGCACCAGCACGCCGTCGGTAAATTCCAGTACCGGTGCGTAGCTGATTTTCAGTTCCTTCTTCATCTCGACCACCCAGTTCGGATTATCCGGGAAGGCCAGGTCAACCTGTCCATCGACGAAGAGGCGGTCGCGCCGTTTCAGGGGATAAGGTTCGTAGATGAAGGTGTAGCCCATCTGCCTGGCGAAGGCGTCGAGAATGTCTTTTCCCAGGCCGCCGTACACGCCATTCCGGACTTCGGAATACGGCAGCCAGTTCCTGTAATCCTCAACGCCTACGGAGAAGGTTTTTTTGTCGGCCGCCTGCGCGGCGCCAACCAATAGCAGTCCAGCCAACAAACCTCGCCACATGGCTCACCTCCGTCACTCCAGCTGGTAGGCGTAGATATTGACGACGTTGAAGGTGGTGTCAGGCACATACACGCGACGGTCGCGCGCATATATGAAGAACGGCATCCACACGCCGCCGACTTCGGGGTACTTTTTAAATACAAGCTCTCCCGTTACGTATTCTAGCGTGTCCTCGCCAATACGGAAGACCTTCAATGCGCGGTTGACCAGGTCATTGACGATCAAATGCCCTTCCTGGTCGACGCACAGGCTGGCCGGCAGGTAGAATTTGTCAGCATCCTTTTCCAGGTCGTCGCAGTAGCCTGCGCGGCCATAGCTCCACAAGCTCTTGCCCTCGCGGTCGAAGACGCGGATGCAATTATTGAACTGGTCGCACACGAAGACGCGGTCCTGGGCGTCAATCGCCACATCGCAAGGCGCGAAACTGGACAACGGCTTGTCGTTTTCCACCCACTGGAAATTTTTGACAAACGAGACCAGGCCGGAAGGCTGCAATTGCCACATCGAGATGCGGTTATTCAGCGAATCGGCGATGTAGATTTCGCCGTGGCTGTTCACTTCCAGTCCCTGCGGCGCCTTCAGCGTGCCGTTGCCGCCCAGGCCTTCGCGCCCAAACGGCAGGCCGTAGTTCAACAGATGGCCGTTAGGCCCAAACTGGAACATCGACACCGTACAGGCATTGAAATTGGTGACGAAAACCAGCGGCGTGCCGGGACAGATCTGGCCCAGCAGCGGTTGCGATGGATAGTAAACGGCCATCGCCAGGCCGCCCGGCGTGAAGAAGCCGCGCATCATGTCCTGCAACTGGGCGATCGGGTCGGCCGCCGTGTCGAAGGTCTTCATGCACCAGTTGCCGGAATCGATGTTGTAGGAAGACGTCGCGGCTTGCGCCAGCGGGTCCAGGCGCGCATGGTGCTTAAGCTGGTCATACCAGTATTTGTAGATGTTGGCAGTGGCCGTGGCCCAGTTATCGATCCAATTAGATTGCGGCAAGGTGCCGCTGCCGGCGCGCTTGGGATCGACACCGATCACGGCCGTCATGCAGTTGAATTGCGAGGTGGCGGCTTTAACGGTGGTGTTGTCGCGGCGGTGCCCGACCGCATCGAGCAGGATCGCATCCTGGTCGCCGCCGTCGCGGTCCGGCGCGATGCGCATTTTCAGCACGGTGGAGGCGAAAGGCTCGGTCACATAGTAGACGTTGGCATCGGCAGCGGCGCAGATCTGGTAAGGGCCGACGAACACCGCGTCTTCCAGCGCTCCGTACACCAGGTCCGAAATCGAGTGCATGGCTTGCGGCTTGTGGTTCCACAGCGGCAGCATGCCCTCCACCACCGTCAGCAGCTTGCCTTCGGTGTCGTAGATCGTGATCGAGTCTTCCACCTGCCCCGGGACGAAAATGCGGTCGTCAATCACGCATACCGAGCGCATGACGTTGAACTTGCCGATGCCGGCCGGGTTGCCAAAGCTGTGCAGCAGCGAAGTCTCGCCCGGGCATTTCACGCGTTCGTCCTTGATCGGCCAGGCCGTGTCGATCTTCAGCACTTCGTAGTGGCCGGTGTTGGCCAGGTACAGGTTGCCGTGCGAGTCGGATGCGAGGCCTTGCGGCCACAGCAGGTCGTGCGTGCTGTTGGCATCGTCCACGGTGCGGAACTGCAGCACGAACTTGCCTTCCGGCGTGAATTTCACGCAGCGGCTGCGGTCATCTTTCTTGGTGTGGAAGAATTCATCGCAGACGTAGACGAAATGCTCGCCGCCGGTTTCTTTCACGATGGTGATGCCATTCGGGTCGCTCAGTGGCTCGAAGCCCTCGCCGTTGATGCCGTCCGCCGCATCGCCGAATGCGAATTGGAAGTCCACCGTGTGCTCATCGTACTCGAACACCACCACGCGGCCATTGCCCATGTCGGTGCAGTACATCAGGTCCTGTTCGGGATGCGGGCATAGATGGAAAGGCATCATCAGGCGGCGCGCCTGCTCGCTGCCCTCGCCGGGTGTATCGATCACGTGCAGCAGGGTGTCGAGGTTGGCGCTGAAGACCAGCAGGCGGCTGTTTCCGGTATCGCACACCCAGACATGGTCGTAATGGTCGCGCGCAATGCCGACCGGGGAATTCATGGTGAAGTCGTCCGGCAGTTCGCCGCGCGCCGTGGTGCCCGGCATAACGAGTTCACCGTAATGCGTAATATGATGAAATTTGCTCATGGCCGCCCCTGCCTGTGATGGAGCATTCCAGTATCACGGTTGCCAGGGATTTCAGCAACATTGACAGGAAAGCCTGTATTTAGCAGGGACAGCGGACTATCAATTAACTAGGTTGACAGCTTAGAACGGCAGAGAAGCATTGAACCAGGCACGTACTTTCGAGGACTTGCCATCGCCATCTTCGCCCTTGGCGTTGGCGCCCGGATTGGAGCCGATCTTGCGCGCCACCTGCAGCTGCAGCGAGGCGCCATTGGCTGCGCGCCATGTTGCGCCAAGGCCGGCGCCCTTCAACGTGTAGTTGTTGCCGGGACCATTGGCCGCGAGTGCGCCTGCGTACACGCCGTTATTCAGGCGCACGTGGCCAACGTCCACAAAGGCTGCCAGGTCGGTGCGCCATTGCGGCAATTCATAATGCAGTTCGGTGATCAGCACGTGGCCTTCGTCGCCGCTAGCTTCGCCGGCTGGATAGGCGCGCACGCGGCCCGGGCCGCCCAGCGACATCTTCTCGCCCGATTCCAGGTTGCTGGACGCGAACTGGCCGCTGGCATTCACCAGCAAACCGAGGTTGCCCGCCAGGCGCTGGTAGCGGCCCAGCGCGTAGGCCAGGTGGCTGAATCGTCCCTGGGTGTGGGCGCCGGCGGCATCGGCTTCCAGCGATGCGGTATTACCGCCCAGGTCCAGGCGGCCGAGGCTCAGCTCCAGACTGGCCTGGGTCATGGCGTCTTCCTGCTGGCGGCTGAAGGTCACGGCCAGCGGCAGCACTTGCACGTGCTTGTCGCTGGTCTGCGCGCCGTTGGCGAAGTTCTCGTAGCGCTTGTCGTCGAAGCCGCTGCGCAGCTGGATATTGGTACTGCGAGAGCGCAGCAGCGGGTAGGTAGCGATTACTTGCGACACGGAGGCGGTGCCGTGCGCATCGAGCGAAGCGAATTCCTCGCCCAGCTTGTAGCGCAGGCGCGAGAACGCGGCGCCCAATTTCAGGCCGCTGTCGCCAACCGGCGCGACATAGCCCGCGCGGCCGTAGCGGAAGCCATCGCCGGCGGTGGAGGCGAGCAGCGAGAGCTGGCCACCCAGTCCGCCCAGGTCGTTCAGTGCGACGTTGCCTGACAGGCGGGTGGCGCCGGTGTAGCGGTTGCTGGAGTTATCCAGGTTAACCGTGCCGCTTGCCAGCGGGCCTTCGGTCAATTGAACCGCAAGCTCCGATTCGCCCAGGCCCTGCCCTTTGCTCAATTCAGCGCGGGCGCCCATGCCTGGCAAATCCTGCGTCAGCAACAGGGCGCGCTCAAGGCGATCTTCCTGTACTGGCTGGCCAGCCGGCACCAAGGCATCGAGGTAGCGGCGCGCAATTTCAGGCTGCATGCGCACGTTCGCGTCGGGCACCATGGTGACCTTGGAAATGCGGCCTTCCAGGACCTGTATCGTCACTTCGTCGTTGCCGATTTCCTGCGCTGGCAGCACGGCGCTGGCAACGAAGTAGCCGCGTTCACGGTAGAAGGCGGTGATGGCATTGCAGGCTTGCTGCAGTTCGGTGAACGTCAGCTCGCGGCCAGTGTAAGGCACCAACACTTGCTGCAATTCCGCCGACGAGAAGGCGCTCGCGCCTTGCAGCACGAAGCGGCGCACCATCACCTTCTGCGCGCCTTGCAGCACCAGGCCCTGCACGGGCGCGGCGTCCGGCACGACTTTTCCGCTCGGAGCGGGCTGGCGCACCAGCGCCGGCGGACGGTTCTGTTCGAGGATGCGGCCGGCGTCAGGCACGGATTGAGCCTGCGCGAATACGATGGCCGGAACGCTCAGGATGGCCAGGGCCAGGCTGTTTTTTGTATGTTTCTGCACTTGCTTATTCCTGCTTCTTATTAGTTAGGAGCGCCGGCGGTGTTCACGCCACCGTCACGCACCATCACGCGGCTGCCGCCGCCAATCGTGTATTCACGCACTTCGCCACCGCGCAACTGGGGCTGTGGCTGCGCCGGGCCAGCGGACGCTGGCCCCTGTGCCTGTGTCACTGGCTGCTGCTCGGACTCCGTCGAACCATTCGCTGCAACGCGGGCTGGTTCGGCAGGAGTGGCCGAGCTATCCGGATTTGCCTGGTTAACCGAAGCAGACGCACCATCCGCGCTGCCCGGGACTGCCGGGCTAACCGACGCCACCAGGCTACCCTGGTTCACCGGATTCGCCGGGCCGGCCGCAACGTCTTCGGAAATCACCGGTGCGATTGGCGCCGGCATCGGAACCAGCGTACCGCCGTCATTGGCAAGCTGTGGTCCTACTGCACCGCCCTGTCCCGCCGCGACCGGCACCACCGGCATGACCGGGTTCACCGCATTGCCAATGGCGTTGTTGATTTCCTGCGGTGCGCGCTGCACGGTCATCACAGCATTGACGTAGCTCACCGCGTAGTTGGCGAGGCTATTGCCGCCGATGTTGATGGCGTAGGCGCCAGCCGGCGATTCACGAGTCGCACCGGTGGCAATCTGCACGCTGTCCAACAGCGCGGCCGAGTCACCGCCGACGAAGCCGGTGGACGTCCAGGTCAGCGCAGGGTTAGCGGCGCCATAGGCACGCACCTGGTCGTTCGCCTTGACTTCCAGCGCCTTAGGCGTGATCGAAGCCTTGGTGCTGGCGCCAGCGTTGCCGATCGCGTAGTTACCCGCGTCCGCACCGGACAGGGACAGCTCATTGACGGATACCGCCTTGTCCTTGCCAGCGTTCTTGTCAGCGAAGGTCGCGAGGCCCGCCACTTGCAGGACATCGCCAGCCACGCGGTTGTCGCCAAACGACACCTGCGCCGCTTGCAAGCCGTCATACACCTTATCGATACCGGTCGCGCTGACATTGAGTGCACGCTTGGCGATGTTGGCGGTCTGCTTGGCGACGATGGAAACGTCGTAGTTGCCGGCATCGGCCCCACCTACACTGACTCCGGACAGCGCAACCGCTTTGCCGTTGCCCGCATTCTTATCGGCGAAACTGCCAACGCCGCCGGTCAGTTGCAACTGGTCGCCTGCCACACGGTCATCGCCGACCAGGACCACAGAAGCGCCGGTCGTGCCGTCATAGACCTTATCTGCAGCGGCCACGTTGGCGATCAGCGCACGTGGCGTGATGGTGCCGGTACCGCTTGCCGTTGTGGAAGTCAGCTGGTAGTTGGCTGCATCGGCGCCGGTAACGGTGATGCCGTTAGCCGTGACCGCTTTGCTGTTGCCCGCGTTCTTGTCGGAGAAGCTGCCGTTTGCGGACACTGCCAGCGCATCGCCTGCGACGCGGTTGTCCGCGAGGCTCAAAGCCGCCACCGCGTTGCCGTCGTAGACCTTGGTGTTGCCGTTTGCGGTGACCGTCAGCGCGCGGCGTGCCATGTTGGCTTGCGCGCCGGCGTTGGTGTTGGCCAGCACGTAATTGCCCGCATCCGCACCGGACAGCGCCAGGCCGGTCACGTTGATTGCCTTGCCGTTGCCGGCATTCTTATCCGCGAAGGCCGCATTGCCGCTCACCGAGACGGTATCGCCCACCAAGCGGTTGTCCGCGTAGCTCACGTTGACGGCGGTCGTGCCGTCGTACACCTTATCGGCGCCGGTCGCGGTTGCAGTCAGGGTACGGCGCGTGATGTCGGCCGTTGCCGACGCCGAAGTTGCACCCAGCGTGTAGTTGCTTGCGTCTGCACCCGACAGGGACAGTCCGCTTACCTGCACGTTCTTGCTGGTGCCGGCATTCTTGTCCACAAACACGGCGCCAGCCTGGCTCACCGTCAGCGTGTCACCGCTCACACGGTTGTCGCTCAGGGACGCGTTGGCGTTCACACCACCGTCATACACCTTGTTTGCGGCGATTGCGCTCACGTTCAGTGCGCGCTTGGTGATGTTGGCAGTGGCGCCGGCAGTCGTCGCGGTCAGCGAATAGTTGCCTGCATCCGCGCCGGACAGCGCAATGCCGCCCACGCTGACAGCCTTGCCGTTGCCGGCGTTCTTGTCGCCAAACGATGCATTGCCGCCGACGGTCAGCGTATCGCCGATCACACGGTTGTCGCCGAAGTTCACGCTGGCAGCAGTGCCGCCGTCGTATACGCGGTCGATACCGGTCGCGGTCACAGTCAGGCTGCGCGCCGTAATGTTAGCGCTGCCCGCAGCCGAGCTGGATGCCAGCGAGTAGTTGCCGGCATCTGCGCCAGACAGGGTAATCCCGGTCACGGAAACCGCTTTACCCGTGCCGACGTTCTTGTCGCCGAACGATGCGCCGCCGCTGATACCCAGCACGTCGCCAGCCACGCGATTGTCGCCGAAGTTCACGCTAGCGGAAGTGCCGCCGTCATATACCTTGTTCTGGCCGATTGCCGTTACCGTCAGCGCGCGCGGCGTGATCGCCGCAGTGCTGGTGGCCGTGGTCGAAGCCAGCGAGTAGTTGTTTGCATCGGCGCCCGACAGCGCCAGGCCATTGGCCGTCACAGTCTTGCCATTGCCAACATTCTTGTCGGCGAAGCTTGCGTTGCCCGATACAGCCAGCACATCGCCGCCGACACGGTTATCGGTAAAGCTGGCAGCCGCCGCCACGGCACCGTCGTACACCTTATCGGATGCAGTCAGGCCCACAGTCAGCTGACGCGCGGTAATGTCGGCTGTGGTCGACGCCGAAGCCGCGCCCAACACGTAGTTGCCCGCATCTGCGCCCGACAGCGACAGACCATTGGCCGTCACGGTTTTGCCGGTGCCCACGTTCTTGTCCGCGAACACTGAGCTGGCCTTGTTCACCGTCAGCGTATCGCCACTTACGCGATCGTCGCTGAGGGACGCAATAGCGTTCACGCCGCCGTCATAGACTTTGTTCGCTGCGGTCGCGTTCACGTTCAGCGTGCGCTGGGTGATGTTGGCGGTGGCGCCTGCGGTGCTTGACGCCAGCGAGTAGTTGCCAGCATCCGCGCCGGACAGCGCAATACTGCCGACGCTGACAGCCTTGCCATTGCCGGCATCCTTGCTACCAAACGATGCGTTGCCGCTGATGCTCAGCGCATCGCCGTTCACACGGTTATCGCCGAACGTCACACTTGCTGCAGTGCCGCCGTCGTACACGCGGTCGATACCGGTCGCGGTCACATTCAGGCTGCGCGCGGTGATGTCAGCGCTGCTGGCGGCCGAGGTCGATGCCAGCGAGTAGTTGCCCGCATCCGTGCCGGACAAGGTAATACCAGTGACGGAAACTGTCTTGCCGGTTCCCACATTTTTGTCGCCAAACAATGCACCGCCGCTGATGCCCAGCACGTCGCCCACAACACGGTTGTCACTGAAGTTCACGGTGGCCGCGGTGCCACCGTCGTACACGCGGTCAACGCCGGTTGCGGTCACGGTCAGGCTGCGCGGCGTGATCGCCGCGGTGCTGGTCGCCGTGGTGGAAGCCAGCGAGTAGTTGTTTGCATCCGCACCAGACAGCGACAGCCCGTTTGCCGTCACGGTCTTGCCAGCACCAACGTTTTTGTCGCCGAAGGTCGCATTGCCCGAAACGGCCAGCACGTCGCCGCCGACGCGGTTGTCGGTGTAGCTAACAGCTGCCGCCAGCGCACCGTCATACACCTTGTCGGACGAAGTCAGTCCAACAGTCAATTGACGCGGGGTGATGTCGGCCGTCGTCGACACGGAAGCCGCACCTAACACGTAGTTGGCCGCATCCGCCCCGGACAGCGACAAGCCGTTGGCCGTCACGGTCTTACCGGTACCCACATTCTTGTCCGCAAACGCAGCGCCGGACTGGCTCACTGCCAGCGCATCGCCGCTCACACGGTCGTCGCTGAGGGACGCGGTGGCGTTCACGCCGCCGTCATACACCTTGTTGCCGGCAGTAGCGCTCACGTTCAGCGTACGCTGCGTGATGTTCGCGGTGGTGCCCGCAGTGGTAGTGGTCAGCGAGTAGTTACCCGCGTCTGTGCCGGAGAGCACGATGGCGCCCACGCTGACAGCCTTGCCGGCGCCAACGTTCTTGTCACCGAAGGAGGCATTGCCGCTGATGTTCAGCGTATCGCCACCCACACGGTCGTCGCCGAAGTTCACTGTGGCGGTATTGCCGCCGTCGTACACGCGGTCGATACCGGTCGCCGTCACGGTCAGGCTTCGCGCAGTAATATCGGCGCTGCTGGAGGCAGTCGTCGAAGCCAGCGAATAGTTGCCAGCATCCGCACCCGTCAGCGAAATGCCGGTCACGGAAACGGTCTTTCCGGTGCCCACGTTCTTGTCGCCAAACGACGCGCCGCCGCTAACGCTCAGCACATCATTTGTCACGCGGTCGTCGCTGAAGCTTACGGAGGCAATATTGCCGCCGTCGTACACCTTGTTGTTGCCAGTAGCGGTCACCACCAGGCTGCGCGGCGTGATCGCCGCGGTGCTGGTCGCCGTGGTGGAAGCCAGCGAGTAGTTGTTGGCATCCGCACCAGACAGCGACAGGCCGTTGGCCGTCACGGTCTTGCCGCTGCCAACGTTCTTGTCGCCGAAGGTTGCAGTGCCCGAAACAGTCAGGACATCGTTCACGACTCGGTCATCGGAGTAGCTGGCTGCCGCCGCCACTGCGCCGTCATAGACTTTATCGGCGGCGCTCAGGCCCACAGTCAATTGACGTGGGGTAATATCGGCCGTGGTCGACGCCGAAGTCGCGCCCAACGCGTAGTTACCCGCATCCGCGCCAGACAGCGACAAGCCGTTGGCCGTCACGGTCTTGCCGGTACCGACATTCTTATTCGCAAACGTCGCACCCGACTGGTTTACCGCGAACACATCACCGATCACACGGTCGTCGCTGAGGGACGCGGTAGCGTTCACGCCGCCGTCATACACCTTGTTGCTGGCAGTCGCGCTCACGTTCAGCGTGCGCTGCGTGATGTTCGCGGTGGTGCCCGCAGTGGTAGCGGTCAGCGAGTAGTTGCCCGCATCCGCGCCGGAGAGCGCGATGCCGCCCACGCTGACAGCCTTGCCGGCGCCAACGTTCTTGTCACCGAAGGAGGCATTGCCGCTGATGTTCAGCGCATCGCCGTTCACACGGTTATCACCGAAATTCACGGTGGCAGTCGTGCCACCGTCGTACACACGATCGATACCGGTCGCCGTCACGGTCAGGCTGCGCGCAGTGATATCGGCGCTGCTGGAGGCCGTCGACGAAGCCAGCGAATAGTTGCCAGCATCCGCACCCGTCAGCGAAATGCCGGTCACGGAAACCGCCTTGCCCGTGCCGACGTTCTTGTCACCGAACGAGGCGCCGCCGCTAACGCTCAGCACATCATTGGTCACGCGGTCGTCGCTGAAGCTTACGGAGGCAACATTGCCGCCGTCGTACACCTTGTTGTTGCCAGTAGCGGTCACCACCAGGCTGCGCGGCGTGATCGCCGCGGTGCTGGTGGCCGAGGTCGATGCCAGCGAATAGTTGTTGGCATCCGCGCCAGACAGCGACAGGCCATTGGCCGTCACGGTCTTGCCGCTGCCAACGTTCTTGTCGCCGAAGGTTGCAGTGCCAGAAACAGTCAGGACATCGTTCACGACTCGGTCATCGGAGTAGCTGGCTGCCGCCGCCACTGCGCCGTCATAGACTTTATCGGCGGCGCTCAGGCCCACAGTCAATTGACGCGGGGTAATATCGGCCGTGGTCGACGCCGAAGTCGCGCCCAACGCGTAGTTACCCGCATCCGCGCCAGACAGCGACAAGCCGTTGGCCGTCACGGTCTTGCCGGTACCGACATTCTTATTCGCAAACGTCGCACCCGACTGGTTTACCGCGAACACATCACCGATCACACGGTCGTCGCTGAGGGACGCGGTAGCGTTCACGCCGCCGTCATACACCTTGTTGCTGGCAGTCGCGCTCACGTTCAGCGTGCGCTGCGTGATGTTCGCGGTGGTGCCCGCAGTGGTAGCGGTCAGCGAGTAGTTGCCCGCATCCGCGCCGGAGAGCGCGATGCCGCCCACGCTG
Source organism: Pseudoduganella sp. GW821-FHT11H04 (assembly GCF_058807935.1). Lineage (NCBI taxonomy): Bacteria > Pseudomonadati > Pseudomonadota > Betaproteobacteria > Burkholderiales > Oxalobacteraceae > Pseudoduganella > Pseudoduganella sp. GW821-FHT11H04. Next base: position 52,141 of record NZ_JBXARE010000007.1, read on the forward strand.
ACAGCCTTGCCGGCGCCAACGTTCTTGTCACCGAAGGAGGCATTGCCGCTGATGTTCAGCGTATCGCCGCCCACACGGTTGTCGCCGAAGGTGATGCTGGCAACGTTGCCGCCGTCATAAACGCGATCGATACCGGTCGCGGTCACGGTCAGGCTGCGCGCGGCGATATTGGCGCTGCTGGTGGCCGTTGTCGAAGCCAGCGAGTAGTTGGCAGCATCCGCACCCGTCAGCGAAATGCCAGTCACGGAAACCGCTTTGCTGGTGCCCACGTTCTTGTCACCAAACGATGCGCCGCCGCTAACGCTCAGCACATCATTGGTCACGCGGTCGTCGCTGAAGCTGACGGTGGCAGCATTACCGCCATCGTAAGTCTTGTTAACGCCGGTAGCCGTCACAATCAGGGTACGCTGCCCGATATTGCCCGTTGTCGCTGCCGTATTGTTCGCCAGCGTATAGTTGCCCGAATCTGCTCCGGACAGCGCAATGCCGCTCACGGAAATTGCTTTGCCATTGGCCGCATCCTTAGTGCCGAAGGAAGCAGTGCCGGTCAAGCCCAGCGCATCGCCCGCCACACGGTCATCGCCGAAGTTCACGGTGGCGACGGTGCCACCGTCATACACCTTGTTATTGCCGGTAGCAGTCACCGTCAACGCGCGCGGCGTAATGGCCGCGGAGCTGGTAGCCGTCGTCGAGGCTAGCGAGTAGTTGCCGGCGTCGGTGCCGGACAGGGACAGACCGGTAGCCGTAACAGTTTTGCCATTGCCAACATTCTTGTTCGCGAAGGTCGCATTGCCCGACACGGTCAGCACGTCGTTCAAGACGCGGTTATCGGTATAGCTGCCAGATGCCGCCACTGCCCCGTTGTACACCTTGTCTGACGCAGTCAGGCCAACCGTCAGCTGACGTTGGGTAATATTGGCCGTAGTCGATGCAGTCGTCGAGGCCAGCGAGTAGTTGCCAGCGTCGGAACCGAACAAAGAAAGACCAGTCGCTGTAACGTTCTTGCCGTTGCCCACGTTCTTGTCCACGAACGAAGTCGAGCCCGACGACACAAACACCGCGTCGCCGCCGACTCGATCGTTACCGAGCGTCACGTTAGCGAAGGATCCGCCGTCATACACCTTGCTCGAGGCAGTCGCCGTGACGTTCAACGTACGCTTGGTGATATTGGCCGTGGTGCTGGCGGTCGTGTTGGACAGCGAATAGTTACCGGCATCCGCGCCGGAAATAGCAATGCTGCTTACGCTGACAGTTTTGCCGGTGCCTACGTCCTTGTTGCTAAACGATGCGCTGCGGCTGATCGTCAGTGCGTCGCCGCCGATACGGTTGTCGCCGGTGGTCACGGTGGCGCCCAGCAGGCCGTCGTACACCTTATCGACGCCTGTCGCAGTCACACTCAGCGCACGTTTGCTCACAGTTAGCGTGTTGCCGCTGACCAGATTGATTTTGTAGCCAAGCGAGCTGGCGAGGGAACCAACGTTATAGTTATAGACACCGACGTCCTTGTTAAAGCCCGTAGCCCCAACCGAACCACTGAGGTTGTTCGAATCGCCGTCGATGTAGCCGTTGACGTTGTAGGTTACCGAAGGCAGTGCGTTGGTTCCGTCATAAGTCTTGCTCGAATTCTGCGCAGTGACGGTCAGGGTCGGCTGGTATGCATAGAAGAACCGGTTGCCGGCGAAGTCGGCTGCCTGCGGATTGTAGGCCTGGTTGTAAAGCTTGCTGTAGCCGATCATGCCTTCGGTGGTGGTCACGGGCGAATCCGCATACACGTTGTAGAAACCGGACGCCCCGCCACTCAGGCCGGTGTTAACGGCTGCATTGTTCGTGAAAGTACCGCTGCCTGCACCAGCTACTGCAACGACCACCGTCGCCACATTCCCGCCGCCAGAGCCAACCAGCTTGCCGTTCGCCCCGACCACGACATCGCTGCCCGCGCTCGGCCCCAGGTTGGTCACCTTCACGGTCTTGCCGGTCACCGTGCCATTGATAGTGATATCTCCGCTAGCGGAATTGCTCTGGCCAGTTCCGGTATCGATCTTCAGCTTGACGTTGCCGGCATTAATGGTCGTGCCATTGGCAACGGTAATGGTCGCTGCACCGCTATTGCGATACGCATCAACCACGCCAGCGGCGGTGCCGGCGTTCGCCACCGCGTCCAGCGTGCCGCCCATGGTGACGCTGGAATTCAGTGCGACACTGCGGCCTGCCTGCAAAGTCAGGTTGCCATTGCCGGCGGAAGCGTTGATAGCGCTGCCCGCCTGCCAGGTGATGTCATTGTTTGCCTGCAGCGTGATATCGGTGCCGCTGGCCAGCGCTGCGGCCAGCTTTTGCGCGTCAACCGAAGCGTTCACCAGATTTTTCGGGTAAGCCTGGTCGAACGCCAGGCTGCCTGCGGTTGGCGCCGGCAGCAGGCGGAACATGCTCATGGTGCCGCTGGCGACCGTGTTGCCATCAGCGGAATTTTCAAACGGCTGGGCAACCACCAGCGCATCGCCCGCGCCATTCATGGCAAGGGCAAAACCGAAGTTGCCGAAATCGGAGTTATCCAGGCTGGCGTTCACGCCTTGCGTGTAATCACGGCCGATGATGGCGGAAATATTCATCCCCGCAAAGTCGCCGGTGTAGTCGAAGATGCGTACCGCACCTGGGCCGGGAGCCGTGTTGCCAAGGCCGCCGTTGCCCGGCGCGCCTACCGCAAGGCGAGTGCCCGCGTCGTTGATCGCCAACGAGGAACCGAACAATTCGCTTTCATTCAAAGCGATGTTCATCCAGTCGCCGCCAAGGCCAATTTTGCCCTTGAGGGTAGCGGTTCCGAACGGCGTCGTGTACAGGTAAACCGCGCCGCGGCCCGAGTCTTCGCCAGGCGCGCCGACAGCCAGCTGGGTACCTGCATCGTTAAGCGCCAAGGCGGTGCCAAACTGCGACTCCGGAGCATTGCCGCCAGAGAGCGTCGACAGGTAGCCGAATGTAGCGCTCTTGCTGTAGAACTCAACGCTGTTGTTCGCAAATGCGCCCACCGCCAGCTTATCGCCGACGCCGTTCAGCGCAACCGCCACACCGAAGCCGGTGCCCGCACCGTTATGGCTGGTCAGGGTCTGGTTCAAGACCGGCGCCGTAAAGCCCGTGTTGAAGCCGAAGGTATAGACGCGTTCCGTGCCCAAGGCGCCTACAGCCATCACGGTGCCGTTGCTGTTCAACGCGACGGAGCTGCCGAACATGTCGGCGCCGCCCAGGTGCCCGGTCATGCTGTAGTTGTTGCCACCGGTGTAGCCGTAGCCGATGGTACCCACCAGCGCACCGCCGCCAAACTGGCCGTCGGTGAACGTGAACAGGCGAACAGCTCCGTAGTTGTTGGTCGCCGGGGATGTAGTGCCCTCGTTGTAAGGCGCGCCCACCGCCATGCCTTTGCCGTCGGAGGTCAGCGCCACGCTATAGCCGAAACCTTCGCCATCTTTCAGGCTCGACACGTCCACATTCTTACCGCCGGTGAAGCCCTTGCCGATGATGGCGTCGTACGTCCACTGGTTGGTGAAGTCGCCGATCACGATGTCTTTCGGATCGAGCAGCAGCCTGCCGCCGGCGCCGATCGCAAGGCGTTCCAGGCCGACGTGGCGCAATTGCTCGTGCGCAGAGATTTCCACCGTGCCGCCGCTGGCAGCACCGGTGGCCTTGAGCGCGCCCAGCATGGTGGTCTGCTTCTGCGACCAGATGATGGCGGTGCCGCCCTGGCCAGCGGCGCCGCGCGCCGAAACGTCGATCACCGAGCTGTCGTTGATGAAGGTCGCATCTGCGTTGGCGATACTCGCCGTTGCGCCCCAACGCGCAGTGAAACGGTCGGCATCCGGCGCGTCCGCGCGCTGGGCGCCACCCTGGAAGGCGCCGCCTACGCGCACCAGGCCGCCCTGGGTAGCGCCGGAAGCATCAACCTTTGCGCCCATCAGGCGCACATCGGCGCCGCTGATATCGACGCGGCCGCCCTGCCCCGCAACGCCATTGGCGTCGTGCTGGCCGGAGGACAGCAGGCTGCCGCCAGCTTGCAGCGACATGGCGCCGCCGTCAGTGGCGCCGGCCACGCTGGCCGATGCCACATTGTTTTCCGCCAGCGTGGCGCCGGCGGAGAGCGCAATGCTGCCGCCCTTGCCTGCAGTACCGGACGCCGACAGCGCCGATGCAGCCGACAGATCGCCTTTCGCTTTCACGTCAATGCTGCCCCCACGCTGGCCGTCGGCGCGCACCGCGCCGCCCAGCGAGACAAAGCCGCCTTCCACGCCCACGCTGCCGCCCTGGCCTTTAGCCGAAGAAGCATCGAGCTGGCCGGACTGCACCAGGCCGTCGCCCACCAGGACGATCTTGCCGCCGTCGGCCACCAGCCCGCGCGCTTGCACGACGCCTGCATTATTGACGGTGGAACGGGCCAGCGCATCGGCCGCCTTCGCAGTCAGGAGCACCTGGCCGCCATCGGCTTGCAGCAAGCCCTTGTTCTCAACCAATGCATCGAGCGCGCCCTGCTCCACGCGTACCGTGATCAGGCCGTCGCCGCGGAAGTCCAGGCCGACCGCATTGCCGGCCGCCAGCGCCACGCTGCCATTAGGCGCCGTGATATTTCCGCTGTTCGACACGGCAGGCGCCAGCAGGGCCACCACGCCGCCATTGGCGTTGATGTTGCCCTCATTGCGCACAGCGCCGGCGCCATTGCCGCTGAAGCGGTAGCTGCCGGCCAGGAAGTCCTGGTCGCTGATGCCAAGGCTGGTGGCCACCAGACCGCCCACGTCCACCTGAGCGCCGGCGCCAAACAGCACGCCCTGCGGATTGACCAGGAAGACTTTGCCGTTCGATGAAAGCTTGCCGAAGATTTCGCTGGCGCCGCCACCCACCACGCGGTTCAACGCCACCGCCGATGCATTCGGCTGGTTGAAGCGCACCTGCGCGTCTGCGCCAACGTTGAAGCCCTGCCAGTTCAGGATCGCTTGTTGCGTAGCCTGGCTGACAGTCATGTTATTGCCCTGCACATTCACGCCCGCCTGGCCCGCGACCACCTGCATGCCGGTCGGCAGTGCATTCGATGGCGGTGCTCCTCCCGCGACGGCGGTGCTCGCGGCCAGGCTACCGGCCAGTACGGCCGCGGCGCGGCGGCGCGCGCCGCCCTTGCCATGGCTGCGCGTTCCTTCGGCTACTGCCACCCAGCAGCGGTGCACCGTGCTCCAGACGAGACGATAGAAGCGGTTGGCGGAGGCGTGTTTGTGCATTGTGTTTCCTTAGACGTGCAAGTTGAAGTCGGCGCGCAGCGTGATACGTGCGCCCTGGCGGGCACCCGGCTGCAGGAACACCAGCTGGCGTCCCGTCGCTTCATTTTCGATTTCGTAGCTGCCGGCCTTGATGACCGGTTGCGCGGCGGCGGAGAACACCACCGTGAATTGCCTGGTTTCGGCGCCGTGAGGGGCCAGCTTGGATACCTGTACCGCTTCCAGCTTGATTTGCAGCGCGCGGTACTCCGGATGGTTCAGCCAGAATGCCTGGCCGACCAGGCGCTGAGCAGCGGCTCGGCTCCAGGCAAAATCAGCGGCGTTTTTGGTGGCCGCAGCCGCCTCCCCGGCCGGCGCAATACCCAGTCCCGCCACCAGCAGCGAACCGCTGCCGGCTTTCAGCACGGTGCGTCGCGAAGTCACTCGTTCAGTCATTATCGTTCTCCCATTCCATTGCCCGGTGCATGCCGGACATCCCAGTTTCTTTGAAGCCCAGGCGGCGATACAGCGCCTCGGCCGGATTATTGAGTGCTACCTGTAAGTGCAGCGGCAAACCTGCACCGGCCGCTTCCTGCTGCAGCTTGCGCAACAGTGCGCCGCCGATGCCCTGCCCGCGCCATTGCGCCAGCAAGGCAACGTCGACCAGATGCAGGGCGTCGCCCGACTGCGCTACGACCTGCCGCCCGGCAGGCAGGCCGTCCACTTCGATGACCTCGAAGCGGGCGTCCGGATAGGCCTGGCGGTAAGACTGCTGCTGCGCCATGTACTGCATGTCGAGCAAAGGGCGCAGCAGCGCCGGGTCCAGGCCGGCAAATTCCTGCGCGCGCACCTGGTCGAACAGGCCGCGCAAGAACTCGCGGTCCGCTCCGGTTTCAGCGCGCAGCGTGGTTTCCATCAGCCGCGCGGCGGGAACACGCCTTGCAGGGCGATGCAGAACAACAGTCCCAGGTAAGGCTGGCGGTTGTTGTGCGGCAGCCCGGCTCCGCTGTTTTGCAAGACTTCCGGCCGCATCATCTGCGCGCCGGCGACGGTCTTGCTGAAGGCCTGGTTGACCTGGGTGTTCTTGGCAAAGCCCACCGAAGGACTAGGCGCCAGCGAGTCGCCTTGCACGTTGGTGGCCTGCAGCTGGTGCGTATGCCACGGAATCTGCGACTCGTCCAGGCTGACGGTTTTGCTGCCGCCGGTCTGCCCCAGGTCATAGAGGGACAGGCCCGGACCCTGGCCCGGATGGATAGGCGCGCGGCCATTCAGGTCCGGCAAGGCAAAGGTGCTTTTGCCGTCGCCGCCGTAGGTCGTGCCGAGCAAGGAAAACAGCGCCGTGTTTTGCGAGATAGGCAGGATTTGGCCGTCGCAACGCGCCCAGCCGGTCGGCGCAAAGTTGGTCGGGAAGATGCGGATTTCCGCTACAAATGGTGAGCTCATCGGGATCTCCTCAGGTTTGGCTCGGGAACACGCCGAACAGGCTAATAATGAAATTGACGCAAATGTACGGCGCCATGTTTTCGTGAGGTTGCGAACCGCCGGCCGAGGAAACAGCGTTAGCCGCCATTGCCACAACGCCGCCGTTGGTGGTGCCGTAAATCGCCGTTCCGGCAACCGCCGTAGCCGCCGGATAGCCGGTGGTATTGGTGAAGGCGGCAGTGCCGCGATCGGCGCTGGCCGTGATCAGGTGGGTGTGGCTTGGAATCTGCTGCGCCGTCAGCGTCACGGTTTCTACGCCGGCCTGCTCGCCGAACGTGAAAGTGCGGCCCGACGGCGGGTGGGTGCCGCTATGCACTGGCACACGGCCGCGCAGGTCGGGCAGCGCGAAGGTTTCCTGGCCATCGCCGCCATAGGTCGTACCAATCAGTTGGAACAAGGTCTCGTTTTCCGAAATCGGCATCAACTGCCCTTCGCAAAACGCCCAGCCGGCCGGCGCGAAATTACCGGCAAACATGCGGATCTCGCCTACATAACAATCAGACATGCTCTACTCCGTTCAGTTCTGGGAAGGGAAAACGCCCTGCAGCGCGATCACGAAATACATCGCCAGGCAGGGTTGGGTATTTTCGTGCGGCTGCGAGCCGCCGACATTCGTCACCTGGTTCGCCACCAGGGTGGTATTCGGCGTGCCGTTGAAGTTATCGGCGGTCAGGCGGCCTTTGCGCGCCAGCAGTGCACCCGTCGGATCCGCGAGGTTTGCCTGGGCAATACTGGCATTAGCACGGTGCGTGTGGCGCCCCATCTCGTTCACCGACAGGGTATGCGTAAACGCACCGCTCGATTCGCCCAGGTTGACGTCGTAGCCGGAGTGCAGCGGCATGCGGCCGCGCAGGTCCGGCAAGGCGAACGTGGTCTGGCCGTTGCCGCCGTAAGTGGTTCCCAGCAGGGAGAACAGGGCCTGATTCTGGTTGATCGGCAAGTACTGGCCATTGCAGAGGGCCCAGCCCTTAGGGGCAAAATTGAACGAGACGAGTTTGATCTCGCCCAGGTATGGGGTTGTCATCGGAACTCCTGGTGGGGGTCAGTTATTGAACACTGCGTGGTACTGCACACCGTCCGTGTTGCGGGCGAACGGCACAATGAAAATGGCCAACGGCTCGTCGCCGGCGCGCTCCAGCACCACGGTTTGCTGCTCGAACTGGGGCGCGGACGGGCCCTGGAACGTCAAGGAAAAAGCCTGCGGGTTTGCCGATTCCGCCACTTCGGTCAGCACTAAAGTCACCTCCGTGCAGGCAATGGAAAACTCGGCCCCGAGGCGTAACTGGAAGTAGGTTACATTTGTTGACAAGGCAAACCTGCAATCATTCTATTGTTGAAAAATTGAACATTCTACGATGTTTTTTCCTTAACCTGAATTACGTTTTTACAACAAATCTGGAATTTCAACACTTTATTTTCGAATAATTCCTGGCACGTTGGCGGCCTATGGTTCCGCAACAACAGCGACTTCAAATAGTTAAACGCAAGTCAACGAAAAGTTTATACTTTTCAACATGCAGCCTTGCGCGGTGCCCATCCGAATGTGCCGTCTATCCCATATCCTGCAATTCATCGTCCTGTTTGCCGTGCCCTCGCTGCGCGCCTGGGCCGGTCCGGCGTTGATCATCGGTGCGGAAGACGACTGGGCGCCGTATTCATCGGCGCCGCATGGGCAACCCGTGGGATTTGCCGTCGACGTGGTACGCGAGGCGTATGCCCTGCGCGGCATCACGGTGCAATTCCGGGCACTCCCCTACTCGCGCTGCATGGCCGAAACGCGCGCCGGGCGGTTGATGGCTTGCTTTGACGCTGTGCCCAATAGCCTGATCAGGCCTTACTACCGATGGCCGCAGCTCCCCCTGTTTTCCACGCATATGAATATCTATGCGCGCGCCGATTCGCGCCAGCGAGGCTTGCGCGCAAAAGACCTGGAGGGGCATACCGTCGGTGTGCAGCGCGACTACGAATATGGCGAAGAATTCGACATCAATACGCGGATCCGGCGCTGGACGGTCGACAAGAACGAATATGGCTTCCGCATGCTGATGGCCGGGCGCATCGAATACATGGCGGCCGAGGAGCGCATTGCCAACAGCCTGTTTCGCAGCAAGCCGGAAGAATTCGGTCGCCACTTCGCCCTGGTAGGCACCGTCGCCACGCCTGACCTGTTCATTGCATTCAGCAGGAATGCGCCCGGCAGTGCAGCAATGCTGGCGCGCTTCAACGAAGGTTACGCCGCACTGCGCAAATCGCCGCGCTACAAGGAAATCGAAGAGCGGTGGTTCAAATGACCCGCTCCATCGCCGCCCGCCTGCTGCGCATCATCTTCGGCTGCTATTTCATCGTCACGGTGCTGGTGACAGTCATCCAGCTGGCGGCGGAGTACAAGCACACCCGCACCCGGGTCGAGAGCGAGATCGAGGCCATGCAGAGCACCTTTGGTCCCGGCATCGCAGACGCCATGTGGCGCTTCAACGACGACATCATGCGCGGCATCCTTTCCGGCATGAAGGAACTGCCGATCGTGGTAGGCATCAAAGTGGTGGACGACCAGGGCAAGCTGGTACGCGCGGTCGGCACGGTACTCGACGAGCGCGGTCAGCATATGCAAGTGCAGCACGACGGGCGCCTCGCGCCGCCATTGCGCGAGGACGGCCTGCTGGGCGAAATCTTCAGCCGGCAATTCCCCATCACGTACAAGCTGGAAAACGGCGGCACCCAGGACATCGGCAAATGGACCGTGTATTCGAACCGCCGCATCGTGATCCGCCAGGTCGAATATGGCTTCTTCCTGATCGTGGTCAACTCGGTCATCAAGACTTTGGCCCTCTGGTTCATCTTCCTGTTCGTGGTGCGGCGCTTGCTGGGCAAGCCCCTGCACCAACTGGCCGATTACGTGGGTCACCTGAATATCGGAAACATGAGCAAGGAACCTCTCCTACTGCGCCATGGCGGCAATACGGAGCTGGATCTGCTGGCCGACAAGATCAACGAGATGCGCGAAAATATCCTGGCCGGCCTGTCCGAGAAGGCCGTGCTCTACGAGGAACTGGCCGCGCTCAATGAGACGCTGGAACGGCGCGTGGCAGAGCGCACGGAAGCGGTGCGCCACGCGCAAGACGAACTGGCGCGCAGCGAGCGCCTGGCGGCGCTGGGCTCCATGGTCGCTGGCGTCGCACATGAACTGAATACGCCTATAGGCAACGGCCTGGTTGCCGCCAGCACGCTGCACGACAAGGTGCGCGCGCTGGACGAAACGTTCGAAGCAGGTTTGCGCCGCTCCGACCTGCGCAAATTCATCGACGATGCCAACGGCATCAGCGAACTGCTATCAAGGAACATCGAGCGCGCCGCAGGCCTGGTATCGAGCTTCAAGCAGGTTGCGGTGGATCGCGCCAGCTCCCAGCGCCGCAGGTTCGACCTGGGCGCCGTAATCCAGGAAAATATGGACACCATGGCGCCCACCTTCCGCAAACTGCCTTATCAAGTGCAGGTGGACGTGCCACAGCTGGTGGCGATGGACAGCTATCCTGGCCCGCTGGGACAGGTGCTGTCAGCCCTGGTGAACAATGCCATCTTGCACGGCTTCCACGGCCGCAGCCACGGCCGGCTGTCGATCACCGTGCCGGTTCCAACCGGCGACCATGCCGACATCATCATCAGCGACGATGGAGCGGGCATCGCCTCCTCCCACCTCAATCGCATTTTCGACCCCTTCTTCACCACCCGCATGAGCGAAGGAAGTTCAGGCCTCGGGCTGAATATCGTGCACAACATCGTCACCACCATCCTGGGCGGCAAGATCCACGTCGACAGCATGCCTGGCGTCGGCACGACCATCCGGCTCACCATCCCGCTGGACGCGCCGATGCACCACGAAGAGCCGATTATTCCGCAGGCTTGAGCAGCACCGGCACTTCCTTGAACGCTGGCGTCAGTGAACCGCGCGCCACCAGGGCCGGAGAAATCAAGGGCGTCAATTCAGGGAAGTAGCCGAAGACATCGCCATCCGGCACATCGTACTTCACCAGCTGGTAGCCATTGCACTGGCGCGCGATGCCGTCCGGCGCAGCAGCGTGGACATCGACCAGTTGGCCGTCGCGCAGGCCAAGGCGCGCCATGGTTGCGGCGGAAATGAACAGCACCTTGCGCGTGTGGTGCACACCGCGGTAGCGGTCCACTTCACCTGTGGTGTCGCGGTAAACGGTGGTGTTGTACTGGCGGTGCGCACGCACGGTGGCCAGGCACAGCACGTCCTCGCCAAAAGCGGCGCGGGCGCGACCCATGATGGTGTCCCGCGGCAGTTCAATAGCGGTGAACTGCGCCTTTCCGCTGGCGGTGCGCCAATCGCGGTTACGCGCACTGTTCGGCAGATGGAAGCCGCGCGGCTCCGTAATGCGCTGGTTGTATTGCTCGAAGCCCGCCACCGCAGTCTGCGCAACCTGTTCAATCAAGCTACGCGTCACGCTGTAATCGCGGCCCATGCCTTGCCAGTCGATGCCGGCTGTACGCGAGCCCTCGCCCAAAGTATGGCGCGCCAGTTCGGTCACGATATGCGGCTCGGAGCGCAGCTTGGCGCTGGCCGGCTCACCACGTCCGGACGAAGCGTGCACCATGCTGGCGGTGTCCTCCACGCTGACGAACTGGCGGCCGCCCTCCTGCTCATCGCGCTCAGTACGGCTAAGGCAAGGCAGCAGCAGGCCGACGCCCCCCGGATGCAGGTGGGTGCGGTTCAATTTGGTCGCGATGTGCACTGTCAACTGCAGCTTCTCCATCGCCTCCAGCACGCGCGGCGTGTCCGGACCGGCGACGGCGAAATTACCGCCCAGGCCAAGGAATGCATGCACCGATCCATCCATGATGCCGTTGATGGCAGCCACCGCGTCAAGCCCGTGCTCCGCAGGCGGCGCAAAACCGAACACACGCTCCAGCCCTTCCAGCCACTCCTTCTTCGGCCGGTTGGTCACGCCCACGGTGCGGTCGCCCTGCACATTCGAGTGGCCGCGCACCGGCATCAGGCCAGCGCCAGGCTTACCCACGTTACCTCGCAAGAGCATCAGGTTGACCAGCATCTGGATGGTTTCGATCGCATACTCATGCTGGGTCAGGCCCATGCACCAGGTGGCGACGGTGGCGTTGGAAGCGATATACATCGCCGCCGCCCTCTCGATCTGCTCACGCGGCAGACCGCTATCGAGCACGATCTGCGGCCAGGCCTGCGCACGAACGGCAGCCGCGAAGTCCTCGAAGCCGCTGGTATGACGCGCGATGAAGTCACGGTCCAACACCTTGCCGCCAACATCCTCCGCCTCCAGCACCGCCTTGCAGATACCGGTGATCGCCGCCAGGTCGCCGCCAACGCGCACCTGGAAATACTCATTCGCGATGCGCGTGCCGCGCCCCGTCAGCGTTTCAAGCGGCGACTGCGGATCGGCGAAACCACGCAGGCCCGGCTCCAGCATCGGATTGAAGGCCGCAATACGGCAACCGCGCAGCGCAGCCTCACGCAAATCCCCCAGCATGCGCGGATGATTGGTAGCCGGGTTCTGGCCGAAGACAAAGATCGCATCCGCATGCTCGAAATCCTCTCGCGTGATGGTCGCCTTGCCCACTCCCAGCGTAGCGCCCAGCGCCATGCCGGAAGACTCGTGGCAATAGTTCGACGAGTCCGGCATATTATTGGTGCCAAAAGCGCGCGCAAACAACTGGTAAGGAAAAGCCGCCTCATTGCTGCTGCGGCCAGAGGCGTAAAACACCGCACGGCTCGGAGCTTCCAACGCACGCAGCGCCCCCGCAGCCAGCTTGAACGCATGTTCCCACTCGATTTCGCGATAAGTATCGCTCGCGCCGTCGTACAGCATAGGCGCAGTCAAGCGACCAAAACCCTCCAGCTCCCACTCCGCACGCGTGCGCAGCGCAGACAGCGGATTCGCCGCAAAGAACTCCGGCGTCGCACGGCGCAAAGTTGATTCATGCGCAATTGCCCAAGCACCCTGCTCGCAAAAATCGACCGCCTTATCCTTTGGCGAATCCGGATAAGCGCAACCAGGGCAATCGACCCCGCCAGGCTGGTTCAGCTGAGGCAATACTTTCAACGCCGGCAAGGCGCTATTACTGCGCAAAGCCTTGGCCGTACCATGCAACGACCCAAGGCCGCCGGCGGGTTTGTCATAGAAGCGAATCGGATGCTGCACGGTGAACTCCGGTCTATACAACTTAGTAAGTCCGCGATCCTAACATATTAAAAGTCGGGGTCAGGTGGGGGGAAGGGGAAAAAGGTGAGAGAAGGCGTTCA
>NZ_JBXARE010000007.1:65152-146465 GCF_058807935.1 Pseudoduganella sp. GW821-FHT11H04
ACAAATTGCGCAGCAATTTGTCCATTTGCTCGACCTGACCCCGACTTGCATTGTTGAGTTGCCATATGACAACGCGCGGTACGGGGCGATAGCTGTGGCGGCTTTATTGCTTTATACTTCGTTTGCGCCTTACACCCGCGCAACGTTTCCTACTGGCCAAACCCTCGCCTGGCATTCTCCTCTTCGGGAGATCGTCGTGCGCCGCATTCCTAAACTCCAGACTTTCAAGTTCAAGATTTCAGCCCTGCTGGTGCTGATGGTCATGCTCGCCACCGTTTTGGTCGGCGGTGCTTCTCTGCTGGTCGCAGAACATGAAATGCGCAAGGTCATTGCTGCGCAGGAAATGTCGATGCTGTCGAGCGCTGCGGCCTATCTTGACCGTGACCTCACTTCCAAGCAGCAAGTTTTGCGGGTGGTGGCCGAAAGTTTGCAGGCCGAGCCGGTCGCTGCGTCCAGGATCCAGGGCCAACTCGAATTGCGCGGCGCCTTGCGCGATGAGTTCTTCAACGTCACTGCTTATTCGGCGGACGGCAAGCTGGTCGCCAACCTGCAAGACCGCCGCCTGATCGGTAAGCTCAACAGTAAGAACCGCCAGTATTTCCGCGACACCCTGGCGGCGCAGGAGGGCATCGTGTCTGCCCCTTTCCGCAGCGTACTGTCGGGCCGCCCTGTGGTGGCGATCACCCAGCCGGTTCTGGGGCGCGACGGCAGTATCGATTACATTTTGGTCGGCACCATCGACTTGCAGCGGCCTGCGTTTGCCGGGCAACTGAACGCCTTGCGCGGCCATGCCGAAGGCTACCTGTTCATCGTCACCGCCGATGGCACAACGTTGTACCACCCGGACGCCAGCCGCGTACTGACCCAATCCAACCTTCCCGGCACCCTGGCGCATTCCGTGCTGTCCGAACCCGATGGCTGGCGCGATGACGCAGTCGACAATGGCGAGCCCGCGCTGCTGGCCCACAAGCGCCTGCAAAAGGCCGATTGGACGCTGGCCGTGTCCTTCCCAATCCGCGATGCCTTCGCGACCATGACCAAGCTGCGCTGGAGCGCCTTGGCCGCGGCTTCGCTGGTGGCACTGGTGGCCGGTGGCCTGGCCTGGCTGCTGATGCGCGCCCTCCTCGCTCCGCTCTACCGCCTGTATGGCCAGGTGCGTGCTTTCGGCCGGGATGAAATGGAGATCGAATTGTTCAACACCAGCAATCCCGATGAATTCGGCCACCTGAGCCGCGCCTTCTACCAGGTGGCGCGCCAGCAGCAGATGGCGGAGCGCAACCTGCAGCGCCTGGCCACCACCGATGCGCTGACGGGAGCCCACAACCGCCGCATGTTCGATGAATTCTTCCCGCAGGCTTTGAAGCGCGCCATCCGCGCCGGCCAGCAGATTGGCCTGGCGGTGCTGGACATCGACTACTTCAAAGGCATCAACGATAACTTCGGCCACCAGGCCGGCGACGCTGTGCTGGTGCAGTTTGCCGACCGCCTGCGCAATGCCGTGCGCAGCACCGATACCGTGGCGCGCATCGCGGGCGATGAATTCGTGATCGTGTTCGAGCACCTTGAAGCGGGCCAGGACATCAACCTGCTCGGCGAGAAAATCGTGGCCGCGATGCAGGCGCCATTCGAGGTGAATGGCCGTCCGCTGAACGTGACCGCCAGCATCGGCATCGCGCTCACCACCGAGCTGCCTGCCGATGTCGACAAGGTGATGCTGGCAGCCGACCAGGCGCTCTACTGCGTGAAGGCAGCCGGCCGCAACGGCTTTGCGGTGAATACCGTCGGTGCGGAGCGCATGCTGGCCGTGCGCGACTTCGCGCCATCCAAGCTGGAGAAGGAAAAGAAGACCTGGCCTTCCAGCCGCTTCTGATCAGTGAGGGGCCGGGATCGCCACGCGGGGCGCGCACCTCTTAAGCCGCGACAGCCTTGCGCGAATGCTTGACGCGGTACATGGCCTGGTCGGCCAGTTCGATCAATTGGTCCATGTCCTGACCATCGTCAGGGCTGATGGCGTAGCCGATGCTGGCGCCCAGCCGCAGTGCGCGGCCTTCGAATTCAAACGGTGCGCTGATGGCGTTGGTGATGCCGTTGCACTTGGTGCCGACCACTTCGCGGTCGCGCACTCCGCACAGGATGACGCCGAATTCATCGCCGCCCAGGCGGGCCGCAAGATCGTCCTGGCGCAGCTCGCGCGCGATACGTTCGGCTACCTGGCAGATGGCGGCATCGCCGGCACGGTGGCCGAGGTTGTCGTTGATCGCTTTCAGGCCATCCATGTCGATGTTGACCACAGCGATGCTGCTGGCTGCCCGGCAGGAGCGCGCCAACTGCTGGCGCAGGCGGTCGTAGAACAAGGCGCGGTTGGCCAGGCGGGTCAAAGCGTCATGGGTGGCGCGGTAATACAGGTCGCTCGATTCGTATTGCACGGCGTGGTAGATGGCGGCGCCGATCAGCTCCGACAGCAGGCCGAGGATCTGCGCGTGATAGGCGTCAAAGGCGTTGGTGTGCGGGGCGCCGACTTTCAGTACGCCGACAGTCTCCCCTTCGTGGCGCAGCGGCACCACCAGCATCGAGCGCAAGCCGACTTTGCGGCAGGCTTCGCGATCGACGCGCGGATCGGTTTCGGAATCGTCGCATTGAAGGATCTGGTCCTCGGCCACGCACAGGCCGGACAGGCTGCCGTCCCGTTTCAAGCGCAGGCCAAGCGCGCTTTCGGCCACGCCGGCGGCGGCGCGGTAGACCATCTCGCTGCCTTCGGCCAGTTCCACCACGGCTGCAGTAGCGCCGCACAGGGCGCCGGCACGCTGGCAGACCAGCTGCATGACACCGCCCAGGTCCAAGCCCTGACGAGCGATATCGGTTTGCAGCTTGATAATCTCCAGCAATACTGCTGGGTTAAGGTTCAGTGCATTCATGGTGCCGCTGTCGCAAAATCTCACACATTCTCACAGCTTTCAGTGTGGACCATTTGTGACCGTTTAGCAACTTTTTTAGCTTGTTTGATGCTAGCTTGACGATGCATTGTGCGCCTGCCCAGCCACAACAGCAGGCCGGTGATCATGAAGGCCAGCGGCGCCAGGCCGCTGAAGGAAACCAGCACCCGGCCCGCCAGCCCAAACGCTTCGCCGGTATGCAGCGGGAACTGCCAGTTAAAGAAGGTGTCGCCCGCCGCAGCCTTGAGCGGATCGCGCACGCGCAGCACGGCGCCGCTGAAGGCATCGACGCTCACGCGCGTCAGACCGTCGCCTTCGCGGATTTCGCCCGGCTGGCGCATGCGGATCTCGTACGGCGCCTTCGCCGAGCCGATGGCAACCCGTGTCAGCCGGCCTTGCGGGACTTGCTGCTGGGCGGCTTCCAGCGCGGCCGCTACGCTGACCGGCTTGCGTCCTTCAGCGGGGCCGTTGGCCAGCTTGCCGTTCGGCTCCATCGTCGCCACAGCGCCTACCGCCGGACGCACCCAGTCCGGCAGGTTCATCGCCATGCCGGTAAAGCCAAGTACCGCCAGCAAGGGCGTCATGAAGAAGCCGGCCGTGCGGTGGAAGCTGTATTGAAACTGGCGCGAGCTGACGGCGCCGCGCACGGTGAGCGCCTTGCGCAGGCCTGACAGCGTATGTTTGGGCCACCACAGCACGAGGCCAAGCAGCGAAGTCAGCGTCAGCAACAGGCCGCTGATGCCGGTCACAGTCTTGCCGACTTCGCCGGCAAACAGGTAGCGGTGCACATGGAACAAGGATGACATGATCAGCTCGCGCGACAGGCCGAATTCGCCGTAGTTGCGCTCACCGAGGATGGCCAGGGTATAGCGGTCCAGCATGACCTGGCGCGCCACGTCGGTATCGAAACTACCCTTTTCCTTGTTTGGCTTGCGGTACCAGGCGACGTACACGTCGTCGGCCTCATACGGCAGCATCAACTGTGTCGGCTTGCCGTAACCCGGCTCGGCGAGCAGGCGCTCATAGGCGGCCTGAACCTGGGCCGGTGTCGGCGCCACGTCGGGCGCGCCGCGTACCACGTGCGAATGCAGCAGCCCTGGATTCAGCGCCCCATCCAGTTCATGCGTCCACGCAATAGCCACGCCGGTCAGGCCGGCAACGACAAAGATCGCCCCGAAGACAAGGGACACGTACAAGTGAATATCGCGCAGCCGCGCACGCAGCAAACCAGTCAGCATTTCTTTTGCATCACAAATAAATTGTTTGAAATTATAAATGAGAATGATTATCATTGCCATTCCGTTTTTTTGTACCTTACCGTTTAGGAGTTAATGCATGACCACGCTGAATCCTCTCTCCCGCGCCGTAGCACTGGCCTGCCTCGCCCTTTCCACCGAGGCGGCAATGGCGCAAAGCCAGGAGGAGCCGATGAAGGAAGTCGTGGTTACCGCAACCCGCAACAGCAAGAGCGTGGACAAGATCCCCGGCGCCGTCAGCGTGATTTCGCAGAAGGAGCTCGAGGCCCAGTACCTGCTGGCGGATGATCCGAGCGCCGCCCTGGCAACCTACATCCCCGGCTACGCGCCAAGCCGCCAGAAAATGAGCTCCACCGGCGAATCCCTGCGCGGCCGCAATACCCTGATCCTGCTGGACGGCGTCCCGCAAACGAATCCCCTGCGCGGCGGCATGCGCGAAGGCTATGTGGCCGATACCGCCATCATCGAACGCGTGGAAGTGATCAACGGCGCCTCCGCCATGCAGGGCATGGGCGCCACCGGCGGCATCGTCAACTACATCACCAGGTCGCCTAAAACCGAAGGCACCACTCAGTCCATCAACGTGCGCCTGTCGTCCCAGCTGCGCCACGACAGCCTGGACTGGAAAACCGGCTACACGCTGCAACACAAGTCCGGCGGCTTCGACCTGCTGGCCTTTGGCAGCATCCAGCAGCGCGGCCTGGGCTACGACGGCCAGGGCCGCCCGCTCGGCATCGAGGCGGTGCAAGGCGACACCATGGATTCCCAGGGCACGGACCTGTTCTTCAAGATCGGCAAGAACTTCGGCGACCAGCGCCTGCAGCTGACGATCAATCGCTTCCGCATGGAAGGCGATGGAGACTACAAGCCGGTCAACGCCGACTTCACGAAAGGCATCCCGACCAGCTCCACGCCAGGCACGCCGCCTGGCGCGCCGCCGCGCAACAAGGTCGAAACCAGCAGCCTGGAATACCGCCACAATGACCTGCTGGGCGGCAGCTTCAACGCGCAAATCTTCAAGCAGGACTTCGCCTCGCTGTACGGCGCGACCAACACCTCGACCTTCCAGGATGTGGCGATTGCGCCGAAAGGCACGCTGTACGACCAGTCCGAAGTGGTGGCCGACAAATACGGCGCCAAGCTGACCTTCGTGCGCCCGAACACCGTGATCAACGGCCTGGAATTCACCGCCGGCCTGGATTACCTGCGCGACCGCACCAAGCAATGGCTGGCCGGCACCGGCCGCACCTGGGTGCCGACGCTGGACTTCACTTCGCTGGCGCCCTTTACCCAGCTTGAATACGAACTCGGCCCGCTGACCATCCGCGGCGGCATCCGCCATGAAGATGCAAAGCTGGACGTCGATTCCTACACCACCCTCGCCGCCTACGGCAGCCGCCTGGTGCAAGGCGGCCAGCGTTCGTTCACCAAGAACGTGAAGAATATCGGCGCCGTCTGGCGCTTTAACAAGAACTGGTCGGCCTTCGTTGCCAGCGCCGAAGGTTTTGGTTTGCCGGACGTCGGCCTGGTGCTGCGCGCCGTGAACAAGCCAGGCCAGTCGGTCGAAAAGCTGTTCGACATGGAGCCGGTCATCACCCGCAACAACGAGATCGGCGTGAACTGGCGCGGCGCCATGGGCAGCCTTGGCGCATCGTTCTACGATTCGCGCTCCAAGCTCGGCACCGCGCTGCGCGTGAATTCCGCCGGCATCGGCCAGCTCGATCGCGTGCCGACCACCGTGCGAGGCTGGGAAGTTTCAGGCGAGCTGCGCGCGTCGAAAGAACTGTCGGCCTTCGGCTCCTTCGCCCGCACCATGGGCAAGACCGCCACCGCAGCCGGCGCGCCAATGGACGTGGAACTGGGCGCGCGCTCGCAAGGCCCTGGCAAGCTGGTGGCAGGCGCCAACTGGCAGTTCATGCCGAAGGCGAACCTGCGACTGCAATCGACCACCCTGTTCGACCGCGACATCAATATCGGCCGAACCGTCGGCACCACCAATCTCGAAGAGCACTTCAACGGCTACACCCTGGTGGACCTGGCGGCCAGCTATGACTCCCCATGGGGCAAGATTGGCGTAGGCATCGAGAACCTGGCCGACCGCTACTACGTCGGCTACTACCCGCAGTCGGTCAGCTACAAGGACGCGACCGCGAACTTTGCGGGCCGCGGCCGCACCCTGTCGGTCAGCCTGACCCGTAGCTTCTAAGCGACCCCGCGCGGCGCTCGTGGGCGTTCATTGCTGTCGCCCACAGCACCACCGCACAGGTGGCGGTCAGTCCGGAGACCAGGAAGATCAGGCGGAAATCCTTGCCGCTCCAGTTCAGGACGAGCCCAGTGCCAGCCGCCAGGAACATTGCCAGGATGGCTGTCACCGAAGCGGAGAATGCCGCCAGTTCCGAGAAGCGCTCGCGCGGCAGCACCAATGGCAACAAGGAGGCCGTGCCGGTCAGGAAAACGCCTGCCAGCACACCGTGCACCACCAGCCAGAAAAGATAGGACTCGCGGCTGCTGACAAACATCCAGGCCAGCAACATGCCGATCGCATACAGGGCCAGGGTGACGAGCCCGATGCGCATTGGGTGCACCCGGTCCGCCAGCCACCCCAGCGGCCATGCCAGCAAGATCGAAATGCAATAAGTGAGCGCGATGGCCTGGCCGTAGCTGCCACGGTCCACATTGAATTGCCCCATCGCGTTATAGCCGTTGATGTTCACCGGCAGCACGCAGATCACCGCCATCCCCACGGCAGCAAACAACAGGATGAAAAACCAGGGAGCCCCCTCACGCTCGGCGCGCAGGCGCCCCAGCAGGCTGCGGCGTTCGGCCGATGGCGGCGGGTAGGAAGGCTCGCGCACGCCAGCGCAAAGCAGCAGGAACCCCGCCACGAAGATCGCCGCAATCACCAGCATCGCCTTGCTTGCCACCGCAGGCACGTCGTTGCGGAAGACGATGAAGAAGAAGGCCGCGCCCGCAGCCAGGCTGACAATGCGGAAGAAGGCAAAGAAACGCCCCAGTACCTCACGCGGCACCGTGTCGTTGACCAGCGCGATAAACAGCGCGTTGATCACGATGGAGAACAGGTCGAACAACACCCATAGCACGCCCATGCAGGCAATCACGTACTGGTCGTGCTGCGCCGGGTCGGCGCCGCTTGCGCGCCACAGATAGTTCGCCAGCGGCTGGCTCATGGCGAGCAAGACCAGGCTGCCTGTCAACAGCGGCGTAAGCGCCAGCAAGAATGGAATGCGCCGGCCAAACCGCGTGCGTGTGCGGTCGCTCCAGGCGCCCAACGCCGGTGCGGCAAACAAGGCAATCATGGCCGGAATGACGCCGAACAGGATGTTCAGAAGAAGAGGATCGCGGCTGTACTCGCGCAACTGCGCTTTCACCAGCTCCTGCACAGCACGTTCCTTGAGCGCCCAGGCCAGGTCGCCCACCAGGAGGAAGCAATACAAGGGCAAAAGGCTCAGCAGCCCAACGCCTACCAGCAGCGCGGCATTGTTGACCGGCGAGAGTGACGGCTTCGACATGGGCTAGCTCGTTGCGTTTTCGCAAATTGTGATTATTCGAGAGAATTTCCATTCTAACCGAGAGGAAAATTCTCACCGCCGGAACTCTTCGGCCACGCCCCGGTCTAACGCAATTTAGCCATGGGAGGATGATATGTTCAACATCGCCGAAGCCATCGTCAACATTTTCGAGACGGGCAGCGCACTGGGAGACTACAGCGCCGTCACCCTGATCCCGCAAGACAGCGGGCACCTGACCTACGGCCGCAGCCAGGCCACCCTGGGCTCGGGCCGGCTCTTTCAGCTGCTCGACGAATACTGCCAGAAACCCGGCGCCACTTTCATCAAGCAGCTCAGGCCCTACCTGCCCCGCCTTGAGGCGCGCGACATCGCGCTCGATGCCGACATCCGGCTGAAAAACCTGCTGCGGGCCAGCGCGGACAATCCTCTCATGCGCCGCACGCAGGATGAATTCTTCGACCACCACTATTGGCAGCCGGCCGCCGGCGAAGCGGCAAAAAACGGCATCCGCAGCCCGCTCGGCGTCGCCACGGTGTATGACAGTGCCGTGCACGGTTCCTGGCAGGCGATGCGCGACCGCACCAATAGCGAACGCGGAACACTGGCCGCCCTCGGCGAGCATGGGTGGATCAAAGCCTACCTGGAGACCCGCCGGACCTGGCTGGCCAACAACGCGCGCCCCGACATCCGGATGACAGTCTACCGGATGGATGCCCTGCTGGAGCTGGTCAGCCACGAAGCCTGGCAACTGGACATGCCTCTGGTGGTGCGCGGCGTCGAGATTTCAACCGCCACGCTGGCGGGCGATCCGCCAGGCTGCTTTAGCGGGCCTGAAGCAGGCAGCCGCGATTTATCCGTCACGACGCCCCTGTTGCGCGGCGCCGACGTCCGCTTGCTTCAGCTGGAAATAGGCACGCCCACGCTCCCGCTTACGGCCGACGGCATTTACGGCCCGGGTACGACCAACACCTTGCGCATGCACCAGAAACTGAAAGGCCTGCCGCAAACCGGCATCGCAAGCCGCAGCTTCCTGCGCGAACTGGCGCTTTCACTTGAAACGCAAAATTAAAGCAAAAGATGATCTAGATTATAGAAGTGACAAAAGGCACACTACACGTAAGGAGGCCGGTGCTACCATCATTTAACTTCCAATAGGGGATTCAATGGGATTGTCCTGCCACCAGCTTACATGCCGCCGCGGCCGCAGTACTTTGTTCGCGGGCGTCAGCTTTGCACTGCAGGCTGGCGAGGCGCTCTGGATCCAGGGCCGCAACGGCAGCGGCAAGACAACCCTCCTGCGGTCCCTGTGCGGCCTGGCCCTGCCCGACCGCGGCGCCGTGCACTGGGAAGGCAAACCTATTCTCGCAACGCGCGCCCACTACCACGCACACCTGCTGCACATCGGCCACGCCGACGGCTTGAAGCAGGACTTGCTGGCCTGGGAAAACCTGGCGCTGGGCGGCCTGTCCGGCACGCATAGCAGCCGCGAAAATGCCGAACACGCGCTTGCCGTATTTGGACTGAAGGCCGAGGCGCAGCGCCCGGTGCGCCTGCTTTCGCAAGGCCAGCGCAAACGCGTGGCCCTGGCGCGCATGCTGCTGGAGCCTGCGCGCCCGCTCTGGATCCTCGATGAACCCCTGGCAGCGCTGGACCAGGCCACGTCGGCGCAAGTCGGCGGCATCCTTCAAGCGCATTGCGCGCGCGGCGGCATGCTGGTCCTGACCACGCACCAGGACCCGTCCCTCCCTGGCGCGCGCCAATTGCAACTGGGCGCCGCATGCTGAAGGCGGCACGCCAACTGGTACAGCGCGACCTGCTGCTGGCCCTGCGCCGGCGCAGCGACGCCTTGCTGCCGCTGGCCTTCTTCCTGGTAACCACCACCCTGTTCCCGCTGGCGATCGGACCGGATTCGAAGCTGCTGCGCAGCGTCGCGCCCGGCATTGTTTGGGTGGCGGCCTTGCTGGCGTCCCTGCTTGGCCTGCAACGCCTGTTCGCCGACGACCATGCAGACGGCTCGCTTGAACAGATGCTGCTGGCGCCGCAGCCCCTCGAAATCCTGGTGCTGGCCAAAGTCCTGGCGCACTGGCTCACCTCCGGCCTGCCCTTGCTCTTGCTGGCGCCCCTGGTGGCCTTGCAGTATGGGCTCAATGCGCAGGCGTTGGGCGTTTTGTGGTTCGGCCTCCTGCTCGGGACGCCGGTTCTTAGCCTGCTAGGCAGCATTGGCGCCGCGCTTGCGCTGGGCGCCCGTGGCGGCAGCGTACTTGTTGCACTGATTTTGATGCCCCTGTATATTCCCTTATTAATTCTTGGTAGCTCCTCCGTTGTAGCCGCCGGTGATGGTACCGGCAGTGCGCCCCACCTGATGTTGCTGGGCGCCCTGCTGGCTGGATCGCTGGCTGCCGCACCCTGGGCTACCGCCGCGGCCCTGCGGATCGCGCACGAGTAGGACGGAGTTCAGCATATGGATCAACCGTATTATTCAGTCAGCAGCGGCACGCGCCGCCTCACGCTTTTCACCTTTGCGTCCCCGCGCAATTTCTACTATCTCGCAGGGCGGCTGATCCCCTGGTTTACCGCGCTCGGAGTCCTGACCGGTCTGGCCGGGTTGGCCATCGGACTGCTGGTCGCGCCAACTGACTTCCAGCAAGGCGACGCCTACCGTGTCATCTTTGTGCACGTGCCGGCGGCGTGGATGTCCATGCTGGTCTACATCGCCATGGCAGGATGGGCCGCGGTCGGCCTGGCCTGGCGCACCGGGGTTTCGTCCATCATGGCCAGCGCACTGGCGCCGACCGGCGCCCTGTTCACTTTCCTCGCGCTGTGGACCGGCGCCCTGTGGGGCAAGCCGACCTGGGGCGCCTGGTGGGTGTGGGATGCGCGCCTGACCTCGGAGCTGATCCTGCTCTTCCTCTATCTCGGCTACATGGGATTGCACGCCTCGTTCGCCGACCCGCGCCGCGCAGACCGCGCCGCCGCGGTGCTGGCCCTGGTCGGCGCCGTCAACATCCCGATCATCTACTTCTCGGTCTATTGGTGGAACACCCTGCACCAGGGTCCTTCCATCACTCTGGGCAATGCGCCCCGCATGGCGCCTGAGATGCTGGCGGCCATGCTCCTGATGGTGGCGGCATTCTGGTGCTACGGCATCGCAGTGGCGCTTCGGCGCGCACGCTGCATCGTGCTGGAACGGCACGGCAGCGCCGCGTGGCTGCGCCGGAGGATCAAATGAACTGGCATAGCGTGCAGGACTTTTTGGCCATGGGCGGCTACGGCGCCTATGTATGGGGCTCCTTCAGCGTGGTGTGCGCGCTGATGGCGCTGGAAGTGTGGACCCTGGCCCGGCGCGAGCGGCGGGCGCAGGCCGCCCTTGCCCATCAACATATCGACGGTGCAGCATGAAGCCGCGCCACCAACGCCTCGCGCTGATCGGCGCCAGCCTTGCCGCCTGCGGCATCGCAGCGACGCTGGTACTGTCAGCCTTCCGCGACAACATGGTCTTCTTCTTCACGCCCTCGCAAGTGGCGGCGGGCGCCGCGCCACAAAACGGCAT
Organism: Pseudoduganella sp. GW821-FHT11H04; assembly: GCF_058807935.1. Lineage (NCBI taxonomy): Bacteria > Pseudomonadati > Pseudomonadota > Betaproteobacteria > Burkholderiales > Oxalobacteraceae > Pseudoduganella > Pseudoduganella sp. GW821-FHT11H04. The sequence continues at coordinate 76,422 of NZ_JBXARE010000007.1, forward strand.
CTTCCGCATCGGCGGCCTGGTTGAACAAGGCAGCTTGCGGCGGCTGGAAGACGGACTGACGGTCAGCTTCGTCATCACCGACAATGTGCAGAAAGTGCCGGTGCATTACCAGGGTACCCTGCCCGACCTGTTTAAGGAAGGCAAAGGCGCTGTGGCGCAAGGCCGCCTTGGCCATGGCGCGCTGTTCCTGGCGCAGGAAGTGCTGGCCAAGCACGACGAAAACTATATGCCGAAGGAAGCGGCGCATGCACTGGAACAGGGCCGCGCCCCAGCCTCGCTGAAAGGCATGCCATGATCGGAGAAGCAGGCAACTTCGCACTGATCCTTGCCCTGCTGCTGGCCGCCGTGCAGGCTTTCCTGCCGCTTGCAGGCGCCCAGCGCGGCGACGTGCGCTGGATGGCGCTGGCGCGGCCCGCCGCTACCGGCCAGTTCATCTTCAGCAGCGTGGCTTTCGGCTGCCTGTTCTATGCCCTGTACAACAACGACTTCACACTGCGCTATGTGGCGCAGCACTCCAACTCCCTGTTGCCTTGGCAGTACCGCCTGAGCGCCGCGTGGGGCGGGCATGAAGGTTCGCTCCTGCTGTGGACCTGGCTGCTGTCGGCATGGACCTTCGCCGCAGCCAGCCTGTCGCGGGAACTGCCGCGCGAAGTGCATGCGCGCCTGGTCGGCGTGCTGGGACTGGTGGCGGTCGGCTTCCTCTTGTTCCTGCTGCTCACCTCCAATCCCTTCATGCGCTTGCTGCCTGCCGCGCCGGATGGCAACGACCTGAATCCCCTGCTGCAGGATGCCGGCATGATCGCCCACCCGCCCTTGCTGTATATGGGCTACGTCGGCTTCTCGGTGACCTTTGCCTTCGCCATCGCCGCCCTGCTGGGCGGGCAGCTCGATGCTTCGTGGGCGCGCTGGTCGCGGCCCTGGGCGCTGGCGGCGTGGAGTTTCCTGACGCTGGGCATCGCCATGGGCAGCTTCTGGGCGTATTACGAATTGGGCTGGGGCGGCTGGTGGTTCTGGGATGCGGTGGAAAACGCCTCCTTCATGCCCTGGCTGGTAGGCACGGCGCTGCTGCATTCACTGATCGTGACGGAAAAGCGCGGCACTTTCCGCAGCTGGACGGCGCTGCTGGCGATCCTGGCGTTTTCGCTGTCGCTGCTTGGCACCTTCCTGGTCCGTTCGGGCGTGCTGACGTCGGTGCACGCTTTCGCCACCGATCCACGGCGCGGCGCCTTCATTCTGGCCTACCTTGCCGCGGTGGTAGGCGGCTCGCTGTTGCTGTACGCCTGGCGCGCACCGCGCCTGCGCCAGCGCACGAAGTTCTCGCCGTTCTCGCGCGAGTCGCTGCTCCTGCTTCAGAACGTAGTGATGCTGGCGGCTACCGGCACCGTGCTGCTTGGCACGCTTTACCCGCTGGTGCTTGACGCTCTCGGCGCCGGCAAGATTTCCGTCGGCCCGCCCTACTTCGAGAAAGTCTTCGCGCCGATGATGCTGCCGGTACTCCTCCTGCTCGCCGCCGGCCCCTTCGCCGGTTGGCGCAACGGCACGCCGGCGCAACTGGCACGCCGCCTGCGCTGGCCGGCAGCCATCGCGCTCGGCGTCGGCGCCGGCGCCGCACTACTGGCGCGCAGCTCCCCCATGTCGACCCTTGGCTTGCTGCTGGCCGCTTGGATCCTGTTCGGCACGGCTTGGCAATTGCTCCAGCAGCGCGGCAAGCTGGCAAGACAGCCGCGTGCATGGTGGGGCATGCTGGCGGCGCACGCGGGACTCGGCGTGTTCGTGATCGGCGTCACCATGGTTAAGGGACATGAGCTGGTGCAGGACGTCGTGCTGGCGCCGGGCCAGCAGGCAGTACTGGGCGACTATGCCTTCACGCTGCAAAAGCTGGAAGATGCGCGCGGACCGAATTACACAGCGCTGCGCGCCAGCGTGGCCGTGTCCCGCCAGGGCCAGGCCGTGGCGCAGCTGCAGCCGGAACAGCGCCGCTACACCGTGGCGCAGGACACCATGACCGAAGCCGCCATCGAACGTAGCCTCCTGCGCGACCTGTACGTGTCTTTGGGCGACGCGACCGGCGATGGCCGCTGGCTGCTGCGCGTCCAGGTCAAGCCTTTCGTCGGATGGATATGGGGCGGCTGCCTGATGTTCGCCATCGGCGGCTTGCTGGCGGCTTCGGACCGCCGCTACCGCGCCGCACGCCAGCAACATTCCGCCAGGCCTGCCCTGGCGACAGCTGCCTTGCTACAGGAGGCTACTTGAAACGCTTTATCCTCCCGATTGGCCTGTTCGCGGTACTGCTGGCCTTCCTCGCCATCGGCTTGAAGCGCGATCCCCGCGAACTGCCTTCGCCGCTGATCGGCAAGCCGGTTCCGCAGTTCGCTGCGCAAATGCTGGACGATCCCGCCGGCACCGTATCGCCTGCCAGCATGAAAGGCAAAGTCTGGGTGCTGAACGTCTGGGCCTCCTGGTGCGAAGGTTGCCGTATTGAGCACAAAGACCTGATCGACCTGTCGCGCGCCGTTGATGCCCCGGTGATCGGTTTGAACTACAAGGACGAGCGCGGCGACGCCCTGCGCTGGCTGCAGGCAAACGGCAATCCCTACCGCCTGGTCGCCTTCGACCACGACGGCCGCATCGGCATCGACTTCGGCGTATACGGCGTACCGGAGACCTTCGTGATCGACCGGCAAGGCATTATCCGCATGAAGCAGATAGGCCCCTTGTCGGCGCCGGACGCACGCGAGCGCATCGCCCGCAAGGTAAAGGAGCTCGCCAATGGCTGATGCAGTCACCGCCACCGCATTGGATGCGCGCACCATGACCCTGGCAGGGGAACTGCGCTGCCTGGTGTGCCAGAACCAGAGCCTGGCCGATTCCCATGCGCCTCTTGCCCTGGACCTGCGCCAGCAAATCCACCAGCAGTTGGCCCAGGGCCGCAGCGAACAACAAGTGGTGGACTTCATGGTGCAGCGCTACGGCGACTTTGTCTTGTACGAACCGCCGCTGAACGCCAGCACCGCCCTGCTCTGGTTCGGACCCTTGCTGTTGCTCACCGCCGGCGTCATTGCGCTGCGCGGATTCTGGAAGGCCAAGCCATGAGCACCTTCATCGTCATCATCGCCCTCATGTCGGCACTTGCACTGGCCTGCGTCGTGCCGCCGCTGCTGCGCCGCACGGCTGCACCTGCGGCGCCCGCTGCTGGACCCGGCGCCGCCCCGCGCACACGGCCGCAAATGCACCTGGCGCTGGCCCTCACGCTGCTGCTACCCGCCGCAGCGGTCGGCATCTACCTCCAGGTCGGCCGCCCGGACACATTGACCATGCCGCCGGAGCTGCTGGCCGCAGCCGCCACGCCAGGCGACCATGGCCCTTCGGAGGAAGACATTCCCGCCATGGTCGAACGCCTTGCCGCGCGCCTGCGCACCCAGCCGGACGACATCGAAGGCTGGCACATGCTGGCGCGCTCGTACGGCGCCATGAACCGTTACGACGACGCGGCCAAGGCGTTCGGCCACCTCGCCGCGCTGCTGCCGCAGGATGCCGGCGTGCTGGCAGATTACGCCGATGCCCTCGCCACCGCGCAGGACGGCAGGCTGGCCGGCGAACCGGAGCGCCTGATTGAGCGGACCCTCGCCATAGACCCGCAGCAGCCCAAGGCGCTTGCGCTGTCAGGCAGCGCAGCGTTTGCACGCGGAGATTTCGCCCTCGCTGAAAAGCAATGGACGGCCGTGCTGCCGCTGGTACCCGAAGATTCCGAATTCGCGCGTTCCACCCAGGCCGGCATCGCCGAAGCCCGCGCGCGCCAGGGCCTGGCTGCCGCCCCTCGCCTGAGCGGAACGATCCGCCTGGCCCCCGGCGCCGCCGTTCCGGCGCCCGGCCAGACGCTGTTCATCTACGCCCGCGCGGCCGATGGTTCGCCGATGCCGCTGGCTGCAATCAAGCGCAAGGCCGGCGAACTGCCGCTGCAATTTGTCCTTGACGACAGCAATGCACTGCAGCCGGGAACTCGCCTGTCTGACGCCGGAAAAATGATTGTCGGCGCCAGGATTTCCGCCAGCGGCAGCGCAACACCGCAATCGGGAGAGCTGGAAGGACAGGCCGGCCCGGTCGCCGCCGGCGCCGACGGCCTGCTGATTGAGCTGTCCATTCGCTCCCCGGCAAAGAAGTAGCTTGTAAGGCAAGGCGCTTAATCTGCGCCAATTTTTAGACGCACCTATATCCGTAGAATGGTGATCAAATGGAAAACAAAGAACCAATCGCCGCCACCAAGGCGCAAGAGCTGAAGGTCTTCCTGTTCATGACTGTGGTCCTCGCCCCGATCCTCGCGGTCGGTACGGTCGCTGGCTACGGTTTCGTGGTCTGGATATTTCAAATGATTACCGGCCGCCTGCCGGGAGCATGACGATGGCCGCCGAAATACACATTGCCGGCATCATCGTCCACACCCGCCGCGACCATGCTACGGATGTACGCGCCCAACTGGCCCTCCTGCCCCGCTGCATCGTGCACGCCGTTGAAGAAGACGGCCGCATGGTGGTCACGCTGGAGGCGGAAAGCGCCCCCCGAACACTCGACGCGATGGACGCCATCCGGGCCCTGCCCGGCGTCCTGAATGTCGCCCTGGTTTATCAACACGCCGAACCCGCCACCGCAATGGACGAGGAATTACCATGACACAAACTCGCCGTGACTTCATCACCCGGACTGCCGCAATGACGGCAGCCGCCACCGCCGGCATCCAGCTGCCCGCCGCCGCCTCCAATGTCGTTACCGACGCCGCCAGGACCCAGCTCAAATGGAGCAAGGCGCCCTGCCGCTTCTGCGGCGTGGGTTGCGGCGTCAACGTCGGCGTGAAGGACGGACGCGTCGTCGCGACGCATGGCGACATCAACGCCGAGGTCAATCGCGGCGTCAATTGCGTCAAGGGCTACTTCCTGTCGAAGATCATGTACGGTGCAGACCGCCTGACCCAGCCCCTGATGCGCATGAAGAACGGAAAATACGCCAAGGACGGCGAATTCCAGCCCGTGAGCTGGAACGTCGCCTTCGACGAAATGGCCAAACAGTTCAAGAAAGTGCTGAACGAAAAAGGCCCTAATTCCGTCGGCATGTTCGGCTCCGGCCAATGGACGATCTGGGAAGGCTATGCCGCCGCCAAGCTGATGAAAGCCGGCTTCCGCACCAACAACCTGGACCCGAACGCGCGCCACTGCATGGCGTCCGCCGTGGCAGGCTTCATGCGCACTTTCGGCATGGACGAACCAATGGGCTGCTACGACGACATTGAAGCGGCCGACGCCTTCGTGCTGTGGGGTTCCAATATGGCGGAAATGCACCCCATCCTGTGGACACGCGTGACCGACCGCCGCCTGTCCAACCCGCATGTGAAGGTGGCCGTGCTGTCGACCTACGAGCACCGCAGCTTCGAGCTGGCCGACCAGCCTATCGTGTTCACGCCGCAGACTGACCTGGCGATCCTCAACTACATCGCCAACTACATCATCAAGAACAACCGCGTGAACAAGGATTTCATCACCAAGCACACGCGCTTCGTCGTGGGGAATACCAATATCGGCTACGGCCTGCGCCCCGATAATCCGCTGCAGAAAGCGGCCGCCAATGCCGGCGATGCGGGCGGCAGCAAGCCAAGTACGTTCGAAGAATTCGCAAAATTCGTCAGCGCTTACGATGTTGAATCAGTATCGAAGCTGAGCGGCGTACCGCGCGACCGCCTTGAGCGCCTGGCCGAACTTTACGCCGATCCGAAGACCAAGGTGATGTCCTTCTTCACCATGGGCTTTAACCAGCACACGCGCGGCAGCTGGTGCAGCAACCTGCTGTACAACATCCATCTGCTGACGGGAAAAATCTCCTCGCCCGGCAACAGTCCGTTCTCGCTGACCGGCCAGCCATCGGCCTGCGGCACGGCGCGCGAGGTAGGCACATTCTCGCACCGCCTGCCGGCCGATATGCTGGTGGCCAATCCCAAGCACCGCGAAATCGCCGAAAAGATCTGGAAGCTGCCGCCGGGGACAATCCCCGACAAGCCAGGCTTGCACGCCGTGGCGCAAAGCCGCGCCCTGAAGGACGGCAAGCTGAATGCCTACTGGGTTATGTGCAACAACAATATGCAGGCCGGCCCCAACGTGATGGGCGAGATCCTGCCCGGCTGGCGCAACCCTGAAGCCTTTGTCGTCGTATCCGATCCCTACCCGACCGCCAGCACCACGGCGGCCGACGTGATCCTGCCGACCGCCATGTGGGTCGAGAAGGAAGGCGCCTACGGCAACGCGGAACGCCGCACCCAGTTCTGGCACCAACTGGTGAGCGCACCGGGCGACGCCAAGTCCGACCTGTGGCAACTGATGGAATTCTCCAAGCGCTTCAAGATGGAAGAAGTGTGGCCCGCACCGCTGCTGGCCGCCATGCCGGCCTACAAGGGCAAGACGCTGTTCGACGTCCTGTACCGCAACGGCCAGGTGGACAAGTTCCCTGTTACGCAGATCGAAGCGGGCTACCAGAACGATGAAGCCAAGGCATTTGGCTTCTATTTACAGAAAGGCTTGTTCGAGGAATACGCCAGCTTTGGCCGCGGCCACGGCCACGACCTGGCGCCCTTCGACATGTACCACGAAGCGCGCGGCTTACGCTGGCCTGTGGTGGACGGCAAGGAAACGCGCTGGCGCTACCGCGAAGGCCTGGACCCATACGTCAAGAAAGGCGAGGACGTGCGCTTCTACGGCCACCCCGACGGTAAGGCCGTGATCTTCGCCCTGCCTTACGAAAAGCCGGCCGAATCGCCAGACAAGGAATATCCGTTCTGGCTATCCACCGGCCGCATGCTGGAGCACTGGCACACCGGCACCATGACGCGCCGCGTGCCGGAGCTGTACCGCGCGGTGCCGAACGCAGTCTGCTTCATGCACCCGGACGACGCCAAGGAACTGGGTGCACGGCGCGGCGACCTGATCGAAGTCAAGTCGCGCCGGGGCATGATACAGACGCGTGTCGAGACGCGGGGGCGCAACCGGCCGCCGCGCGGCCTGGTGTTCATCCCCTTCTTCGACGCCAGCCAGCTGGTGAACAAGGTGACGCTGGACGCCACCTGCCCAATCTCCCTGCAGACTGACTACAAGAAGTGCGCAGTCAGCATCCGCAAGGTCTAGGAGCCAACGCCATGAAAAAATTCGCATTCCTCCTCGCACTCCTCATGCCGCTGGCTGCCTTCGCGCAAGGCCAGGCGCCGCGCGCCCTGGACAATATGCGCGGCCCGACGCCGCTGGCCGAAACCACCAAGCCGCCGGTGCTGGTCAATCCCGACAACAGCGATATCCGGCGCGTGCGCAACTACTCCATGCAGCCGCCCGTGATCCCGCACAAGATCGAGGGCTACCAGACCGACAAAAGCGCCAACCGCTGCATGATGTGCCATGCCCGCACCCGCACGCAGGAAAGCCAGGCGCCGATGATCAGCGTCACGCACTTCCAGAACAGGGACGGCAATTTCCTGGCCGAGCTGTCGCCAAGGCGCTATTTCTGCCTGCAATGCCACGTGCCGCAAGCGAACCTGGAGCCCCTGGTGCCTAACACGTTCAAGGACGTGGACACGATGCTGAACCCTGCCGCACCAGCGGCGGCAAAGAAGAAATAAAGGTGACGCCATGATCCGAATGATTCGAAACACCTGGAACGTGCTGCGCAGACCCAGCATGCACCTGAGCCTTGGCTTCCTGGTGATCGGCTCCTTTGTGGCCGGGGTGGTGTTCTGGGGCGGCTTCAACACCGCCATGGAAGCCACCAATACCGAGAAGTTCTGCACCGGCTGCCACGAGATGCGCGACAACGTCTACCCCGAACTGCAGCGCACCATCCACTTCTCCAACCGCACCGGGGTGCGCGCGAAGTGCTCCGACTGCCATGTGCCGCACGAGTGGACCAGCAAGATCGCCCGCAAGATGCAGGCTTCCAAGGAAGTGTGGGGCAAGGTGTTCGGCACCATCGACACCCGCGAGAAGTTCGAAGCCCACCGTCTCCAACTGGCCGGCAACGAATGGCGGCGCATGAAGGCCAACAACTCGCTGGAATGCCGCAATTGCCACCAGTTCGATTCCATGGACTTCACCCGCCAGAGCAAGCGCGCGGTGGACGCCCATTCCACCCAGCTGGCCAGCGGCGAAAAGACCTGCATCGACTGCCACAAAGGCATCGCACACACGCTGCCGGATATGTCAGGCGTCAAATAGCTTGCGGTAAGCCGACGGCGAGCTGTGAAAGGCGGCGCGAAAGTGCTGCCTGAGCGACAGCGCGCTGCCGAAACCCGCCGCCTGCGCCACCGCCTCGATCGGAGCGTCGCTCGCTTCCAGCAGGCGCTGGGCATGCGCCAGGCGCTGGTTCAACAGCCACTGCTTGAACGAGGTACCGGTCGCCTGCCGGAAGTGGCGCGTGAAATTACGGCGGCTCATGGCGGCGCGCTCCGCCAGAGCATCGAGGCTGTGCTCCTCGGCCAGGCGGTGCTGTACCCACTCCATTACTTGCGCCAGGCGCCCGTCGCTGGCCGTTACCGGAAGCGGACGGTCGATGAATTGAGCCTGCCCTCCTTCGCGGTGCGGCGCCACTAGCAGGCGGCGCGCCACCATATTCGCGTATTCTGCGCCCTGCAGCTTGCGCAGCAGGTAGAGCGAACAATCCAGGCTGGCCGCCGCGCCGGCCGACGTCAGCACATCCCCTTCATCGACGTACAGCACTTCTTCATCGACTCGCACATTGGGGCAGCGCGCAGCCAGCTTGTCCGCGAAGGCCCAGTGCGTGGTGACGGTGCGTCCGTCCAGCAGGCCCGCTTCCGCTACCGGAAACGCCCCCAGGCATAAGCCGACAATGGTCGCACCTCGCTTGTGGGCTGCCCGCAGCGCCTGCAGCAGTGCGGGCGGCGAAGGCCGGCAATCGTCGTGCCAGGTCGGCATGATCACGATATCCGCCCCGGCCAGCGCGCGCAGGCTCTTGCTTGTTGCGATCTCGAATCCCGCCGTAGTGCGCATTGGCCCGCGTTCGGCCGCACAGACCGTCACGTCATAGAGCGACTCTGCATGCGGGCCGCCAAATACCAGGCAAGGCACGGACAGGTGGAAGGGGGTAATGCCGTCGAAGGCAATAATGGCCACTTTTTTTCGCATGGCCCGATTGTATCGTAGATTGTCTCCTGGGCCACTGTTGCGATACCCAGGCGGACCGCACAATGGTGTCCATCAACAACCCAAACGGAGAACAAACCATGACACGCCGCGCCCTGATCGTCATCGACGTACAAAACGAATACTTCACCGGGAACCTGCCGATCGAATACCCGCCAGTCCAGCAATCGCTCCCAAATATCGTACAAGCCATGAAGGTGGCGCGTGAAAGCGGGATTCCCGTGGTGGTAGTGCAGCACGATACGCCTGCCAGCGCACCAATCTTCGCCATCGGCTCGGACGGCTGGCAACTGCACCCTGAAATTGCCGCACTGGGAGCGGACCTTGTCATCAACAAGAAATTGGCCAGCAGCTTTACCGGTACCGGACTGGCGCAATGGCTGGCCGACAACCAGGTCGACACACTGACGATCGTCGGCTATATGACGCACAACTGTAATGCCTCGACCATCATCGAAGCCGCGCATATGGGGTTTGCAGTGGAACACCTGTCCGATGCTTCCGGCGCGCCCTCTTACGAGAATGCGGCGGGCCGCGCCACGGCGGAAGAGATCCACCGCGTCTTCAACGTCGTGTTCCACTCCAACTTCGCCGCCGTGGCAACCACGCGAGAATGGGCCGACGCCGTCGGTAACGGCCGTGCGCTGGGCAAGGACAACATCTATCTGTCCGCCACCCGCGCCCGGGAAAGCTCGTCCGCTGCCGCAGGTTGAACTTTTTTCGCCGCGTCCTGTCCAAGCTCAATACCTCCCGCACTGCTTTGTCTCACAGTTGAGGCAAAAGTGCGGAGGAACTCATGGATTACGAGATACGAATTCTGCCCTCCCAAGCGCCACTATTCAACGTAAGGCTCGACGCTGGAAAGTTTGCCGACCAGGAACGCATCGGCCACTGCCTGCAGCGGCGAGAAGTCAACGTCGCTGCGCCCGCTGGCGACCAGGCGCCGGAAGTGCTCATACATCGCCGGATATTCGCGCTCTGGCTCGTCCAGCACCACTTTGCCGTTCACCTCCATAATTCGGCCGCCAAGGTGCAGAGCCATGGTGTCGCCGCCCGCCGCTTCGACAAAAATGCTCCAGGTCTGCTGGCCCAATTGCAGGAAGTCGAATTCAGCGTCGATCGGCACGCCGGCTTCACTCGACATCTCCAACTCCGCGCGAATCGGCGCGCTGCAATTGGAAGGCACATGCAAGGCAGCTTTACGCACCAGCGCGTGCCCGCCAAGCAGCTGCGTCAGGATCGACAATGCATTGATGCCCGGGTCGAACACCCCCATGCCGCCGGCCTCGAAAATCCATTTCTGGCCCGGATGCCACTGGCGCACATTTTCTTTCCAGCGAATGCTGATTGACTTGATGGCCCGCGCCTGCATCCAGCCGCGCGCACTCTCCACGCCGGGAGCGAAGCGCGAATGCCAGCCCGCCAGCGCAGTCACGCCGCGTTGCGCAGCCATAGCTGCGATGGAAGCCGCCTCGCCCAGCGTTGCAGCCGGCGGCTTCTCCAGGAACACGTGCTTGCCCGCAGCAATCGCCTCGCTCGCGAGCTTATGCCGCACCTGCGGCGGCGTGCAAATGGCCACCGCCTGAATTTCCGGATGGGCCGCCAGCATGGCGCCCATGTCCGGGTAGCGCAGCACACCTTCCGGCGCACTGGCAGGAGAACAGCCGGCTACAAGCTCCAGGCCCGCATTGCCGCGAATCGCAGGAACGTGCTGGTCAACCGCGATCTTGCCCAGGCCAACTAGCCCAATCTTCAAAGTCATCTTTCAATCCTTTTACCAGAGCACGCCGTAGACAACGGCCAGTATCACGCACACCACCAGCGAACCAATCGCAAATCCACGGTCAACGCGGAACAGCTCCCGGTCAACAATCATCGCCTTGGCTTCGCCATCACGCTTGCCCAGAAGGCTAATCAGCACCATACCCGCAGCGACAGCACAGAACACCAGGAACATGCGGTCGATAAACGGGATTTCGTAGACGCCACTGCCGTTATCAGCGGCAAAGCCAATCGGCACCAGGAAGGACAGGTCCATCATCGTCGGCAGGAATTTCAGGATGATGGAGAACACCAGGCCGCCCACGGTCGCAAACATCGCCGCCGCATTGGTCGCCTTCTTCCAGAAGAAACCAAGCAGGAACATGGCCAGGATGCCCGGCGACACAAAGCCGGTGTACTCCTGGATGTAAGCGAAGCCGCCCTTTTTGTCGATACCCAGCATCGGCGCGATCACCACGGCGATGGCCATTGCCGCCACCACGGTAAGACGTCCCACCCATACCATACGGTCTTCGCTCGCGGCTGGCGCAAACTTCTTGCGATAAATATCCAGCGTGAAGATGGTTGCGATACTGTTTGCCTTGCCGGCCAGCGAAGCCACCACCGCAGCGGTCAGCGCAGCGAAGGCCACGCCGCGCAAGCCATCCGGCAGCAATGCCAGCAGGGTCGGATAGGCGCGGTCAGGATTCAGTTCGCCGCCAACGCGCAGTGCACCGCCCAGCGCACCCGCCTGGTCCAGTGCGAAGGCCGCGATACCAGGCAGCACCACGATCACCGGCATCAGCAATTTCAGGAAGGCCGCGAACAGCAGGCCTTTACGCGCGGTCGGCAGGTCCGCGCCCAGTGCGCGCTGGGTGATGTACTGGTTGCAGCCCCAGTAGTTCAGGTTCGCGATCCAGATACCACCGAGCAGGATGCTCAGGCCCGGCAGGTCCATATAACTTGGATGGTCACGCGTCAGCACCATGTCGAAGTGGCCGCGTGCACGGGTGAACAGTTCGGACATGCCATGCAGCGCGCCTTTACCGCCGCCCAGGTTGGCCACCAGGTCCAGCGCAATCCAGGTTGTCACAAGGCCGCCGATCACCAGGCAGACCACTTGGATCACGTCGGTGTAGCCGATCACCTTCATGCCGCCCAGCGTAATCACCGTGGCGAACACCGCCAGGAACAGCATGCAGGCGCCTACGCTCAGTCCAGAGATGCTGCTGATGGCGATCGCGCCGAGGTAGAGGATGGACGTCAGGTTGACCACAATGTACAGGCCAAGCCAGAACAGCGCCATGGTCGTCGCCACGCCCTTGCCGTAGCGCTGCTCAAGGAACTGCGGCATGGTGTAGATGCGGTTCTTCAGGTAGACCGGCATGAAGTAGATGGCCACGATGATCAGCGTGGCCGCCGCCATCAGCTCATATACCGCAATCGCCATGCCGATCTTGAAGCCGGAGCCGCTCATGCCGATGAACTGTTCGGCCGAGATATTGGAGGCGATCAGCGAGGCGCCGATTGCCCACCACGTCAGCGACCCCTCAGCAAGGAAGTAGTCGCGCGAAGCCGAACCGGAACTGTGATTCTTGCGGCGGTAGACCCAGATGCCGTAGGCGGCAACGACCGCAAAGTAAATCAGGAAAACTATTGAGTCGAGTGAGGTGATTTTCATTGGTGTCTCTTATTTTTTAATACCCTTAGCTTAACGAATTCGCTATTCCTTAGTTATGAGGAATCATCGTCGAGCTATGATTTTATGGAATATCTCACGATTATTGATTTGAAATCAAAAGAGTTTGAACGATACAGGGCTTTATCCGCAAATATTGCCTAGCTACACTGCGATTCATTGAAAAGGAGAAGTTCCAATGAAATCGTCCAGAGCCCTGTTAGCCCTTGCCACCGGCGCTTTTGCCATCGGCACCACCGAATTCACCCCGATGGGCCTGCTGCCCGTGATCGCCGATGGCGTGAACGTCAGCATTCCCACTGCGGGCATGCTCGTTTCCGCCTATGCGGTCGGGGTCATGGCCGGCGCCCCGGTCATGACCTTGCTGTTCAGCCGCTTCGGCAAGCGCGCAGCCCTGATGTCCCTGATGCTCATCTTCACCATCGGTAATCTGCTGTCGGCATTCGCACCGAGCTACACCACCCTGCTGCTATCGCGCCTGATCACCAGCCTGAATCACGGAGCCTTCTTCGGTATTGGCGCCGTAGTTGCCGCCAGCGTCGTGCCAAAAGAAAAACAGGCCAGCGCCATCGCAGCCATGTTCATGGGCCTGACGGTCGCGAATATCGGCGGTGTGCCCGCCGCCACCTGGATCGGACAGCAAGTGGGCTGGCGCATCGCCTTCGGCGGCACCGCCATGCTTGGCCTGTTAACCATCGCCGCGCTGTGGTTTGCCCTGCCAAAGGGCGAAGCCGGCACGCCGCCAAACGTCCGCAAGGAATTGAAAGTGCTGACCCGCCCTGAAGTGCTGCTGGCGATGGGCACCACCGTGATGGGTTCCGGCGCCATGTTTGCGCTCTATACCTACGTCGCACCAATGCTGGCCGAAATCACCCACGCCAGCCCCGGCTTCGTCGCCCTGGCGCTGGTGTTGATCGGCATTGGCTTCACCATCGGTAACAGCCTCGGTGGCCGCCTGGCCGACTGGTCGCTGGATGGCGCGACCAAGCTGATTCTCGCGGTGCTTGCCGTCACCATGGCCGTACTGCCGCTGGTGATGAGCACCCAGATTGGCGCAGCGATTGGTCTCGTGGTATGGGGTGCGGCAGCTTTCGGCATGGTGCCGCCGGTGCAGATGCGTGTAATGCAAGCGGCATCGCAAGCGCCTGGCCTGGCCTCCTCCGTCAACGTGGGTGCGTTCAATCTCGGTAACGCGGTCGGCGCAGCGCTGGGCGGCGTGGTAATCAGCCAGGGCTTCGGCTACGGCGCAGTTCCAGTGGTTGGTGCAGCGCTGGCTGCCGGCGGTCTGGTGCTGGTCTGGCTTGGCAACTCAGGCCGTCGCGAAGCCTCTGCTTCCGCTGCTGTTTGAATCCGGAGCCTGCGATGAGCACTGCTTTGTCCCGACTCACCAGCGGCGGCTTCAGCATCGGCATTGAAGCCCCGCTGGATAACGACTGGACCCACGCCGGCGAGCAAGCGCGCCAACAGGCCCGCCGCCTGCCCGGCGAACCAGACCTGCAACGCCACGCCGAACTGGCGCAATTGGCCGACCGCCTTGGTTTCCGCGCGCTGTGGGTGCGCGATGTGCCGATGTACGATCCGTCCTTCGGCGATGCAGCGCAGGTGTTCGAAGTCTTTTCTTACCTGGGCTACCTGGCAGGCATCACCAAAGACATCCTGCTCGGCACGGCCGCTGTAGTGCAGCCGATCCGCGAGCCACTGCTAACGCTGAAATCCGCGGCCACGCTGCAGCGCCTGAGCGGCAACCGCCTGCTGCTGGGCGTTGCGAGCGGCGACCGGCCCGTAGAGTACCCGCTATTTGGCCGCGACTTCGAAGGCCGCGGCAATAACTTCCGCGAGCAGGTAGCGATGCTGCGCAATGGCGCGCAATCAAACCTGCCTCCAGGTCTGGATGTCCTGCCACGCATGGACGCTGGATTACCGCTCCTGGTAGCAGGCCTCGCGCAACAAAGCCCGGCCTGGGTCGGCGCCAATATGGACGGAACCCTCGCATACCCCGGTACACCCGAAGACCATGTCCGCCGCGTCGCAGCCTGGCGCGCTGTGGCCGGCGCCAAGCTTTACGCCACTTTCATCCATCTGGACTTGTCGGAACGCCCCGATGAACCGCTACAACGCTGGCGCTTCGGCTTCCGCGGCGGCCGCAACGCCTTGATCGCCGAACTGCAAGCGCTGCGCGCAGCAGGCGTCGACCACGTCGGCCTGCACTTCCGCCGCAACCGCCGCCCGCTCGACAAGACATTCCATGATATCGCCGAACACGTGCTACCGATATTCCACGGACTAGATTAGGCCGAAGGCTTGCGATATCCCGACTCCATCCAAGCTGTCGCGCTAGCGACACTCAGCTTGAAGTTCGGCGCAACACGCACCTGCGCCTGCTCTTCCCCGAATGGATCGAAAGCTGTCAAGGTCGCAAACGGATCATCCTCATCCGCCGTAATGTCCAGGTTCACGGTAACGTAGGCCGCACCGATCGTATGCACGCGCACGCTCTTGTGCAATTGCGCATGCAATTGCTGCTCATGGCGGCGAATCACCTCGCTGGCAGTCTTCACCAGGGTATTGAAAGCATTCACATCCAGCGGTTTCGGATTCTTTTTGTCGCGCCCCATGGTCCAGGGGCCAACCAGCGCAGGTTCCGCCTCGCCATCCTTGATCATCGCAACAGCCCAGCCTTCGTCGTCGTCATTCTTGATGACGCGCGCCGTCCAACCGTTGCCCTGCCAGAGGCGGTCTTCCTGCACCAGCACTTCTTCTTCCATGAATTCTTCGATCATTGCGGCTCCAGTGTTAGTTTGCTGAAATACTGTGATTATATACAGTTATTTTTCTACGGCAAGAGCCAGAAGTTAGAACCGGTGCCAGGTCTGTCATTTGGACAGCCAGCTCGCACCTTTGAGATTTATCAAATCAAATCCCAAAATTTCAAGCATTGCATCCTTGATTGAGTCATCGTAATGATGACCGAGTTCATCCTGAATATACTCGGTGCATGAACCGACCTCTGCGAATCGAATTGGACAACTCGCTCTTTCACATCACTGTCCGCGGTGATCGGCGAGATGAAATTTATCGCTCAGACAATGACCGCCTGGCTTGGCTTGCGCTCCTCGGAGAAACCTGCAAGCGATTCAATTTCTCGGTTCGGGCGTACTGCCTGATGACGAATCACTTTCACATTTTGCTCGAAACCGCAAACGGCGAACTTGCCCGTGGCATGTGCCATCTCAATGGCAAATACGCGCGTTATTTCAATCGTGCACATGGATTAGTCGGACACGTTTTCCAAGGGCGCTATAAAGCTATCCTTTGCCAAACTGAGTTGTATCAGCATGAGCTTTCGCGATACATCGAGCTAAACCCCGTACGCGCCAAAATCGTAGCGCACCCTCTCGATTGGCCGTGGAGTAGCTATGCCGCCAAGATGGGCTTGATCGACTCTCCTGCCTGGCTTCACACGGATGCAGTACTCGCACAATTTGGAAGCAATCGCATTCTGGCCAGGGATGCTTATCGCGAATTCGTTTTGGCAGGGATTGGAAGTACCAGTCCACTTGCGGCCGTCTCGAATCACCTTATTTTGGGCGATGCGCAATTTCAAGCGAGTGTTATCGGGCAGAAGATTGATGGGAATCCTTTTGAAATCAAAAGGGCGCAGCGGCGCGCTGTCGCTCGTCCGCTGAAGGACTACTTTGCCGAATATCGAAACCCTAAGGAAGCAATGGCTCGCGCCTATTTTTCCTTAGGATATTCGATGCCTGAAATTGCCGAGTTTGCTGGGGTATCAGTGAAGACGGTCAGCAGAGCCATAGCCCACTTCAAACAAATTTAAGTCTCGTGTTGAGGAAAATCAAAGGTGCGCGCTGCGTGTCCAAATGACAGACCTGGCACCGACTTTGGCACCGACTTTTATTTATTCCCGGCCCAGCGCCCACTGCCCTGCGCCACCCAGCGCCGTGGCCGACACCACCAGCAGCAGGAACAAGGCATGCAGGTCGCCCAGGACGGAGGCGCCGTGCATCCAGCCCATCACGATCGGAAAACCGATGATCAAGGTCAGTACCACGCTGGCGAATGGCATCAGGAAGCCGACCATGATGAGCGCACCGCACAGCATTTCGAGCAGATGCATGCCCCAATAACCGGCAGCGTGAATGGTCGATGGGAAGCCGGAATGCCGCATTGCTTGAAAGCCTAACAGGATCGCCAGGCCGCCAATGGCAAGGCGCAGGAAGAAACGGGACGCGTCGAGACGGGATTTGGAAACTGCCATGTGAATCTCACGAATGGTTAAAAAGAGCCGCTGCGGCGAACGGCCGGCAGCCAGCCTTTCGCGCCGGCTGATTGTCGCATTGCGCGGGCGCGCCAGCAAGGGCCGTTCTATTTCTTCTTCGGGTTGATGATCTGCTGCAGCAGCACGAAGGTTTCGTGGTGGATGGCCTGCTCGTTGGCTTTGAATTCGCGGTCAGCCTTAATATAAGCGGGCTTCTTCATCGCGGCCTGTTCGGCCGGTGTTGCTTTCGGCACGCTTGGATAAAGCTGGGCGCCGCTGTTGTAGATATTGTTCAACACCTTCTTGCCATAGCTGGATTGGTAAAACTGCGTCATTTCGGCCACGGTTTCGGGGCTCAGGAGACGGGCAACCGGTGTGGCGAGGCCGTTGTAAATGGTTTCCGCTGGCGTCGCCACGACTTTGTCCATTACCCGATCGCGTTCGGCCGGAGTGGCGTAGCGGCTCATGCCGGCGGTCATACGCATCATCTTTTCAGCCTGCATGGCCGCCAGCAGGTCGTGGGTGGCCTTCACCTGGCTGGCATCAGGGTTTGGATTAGCGGCTTGTGCGCTGCCTGCCAATGCGGCGGCCAGCAAAATTGCGGATACAGTCTTCATATCAATTCCTTTGTTTGAATCGGGCGGAGACGGTGGGATTCGAACACGGTTGCTAACCCTTTGATTTCACGTGCCGGCCAAACAGGCCAACCCCAAAACTTTAACGCATGGGGCGGCATTATAACTAAGCCTTCTGGCCATATGCAGTCCGCAATGCCTTGACCAGGAAACGGCTTTGCAGGCCCCAAGTAGGCTAACCCTCTAAGAGTGGCTTCACCAGTTGCACAACCACTTTACCTTTCGCTCTGCCTTGCTCAAGGTACGCGAGCCCGTCCTTTGCCTGGGCAAAAGGAAAGACCTGATCAACTACCGGGTGCAGGCGCGATGCAGCAAGGTGTGCACCGATCTTCGCCAATTGCTGTCCATCCGGATGGACGAACAGAAAAGAATAACTGGCCGCACGCTGCCTCGCCTTTCGAATGATTTTCCCGCTCAGCAGGCCGAACACAAACTTCATCAGGAAGTTCATTCCGCGCTGCCGTGCGAATGCCGCATCCGGAGGCCCGATCAACGAAACGATCTTGCTGCCAGGCTTGACGACCTGCAGCGACTTTTCCAGTTCGCCGCCGCGCAATGTGCCAAGCACGACATCGAAGTCGCGCAGTTGCTCTTCAAATTGCTGCTTTTTATAGTCGATCACTTCGTCCGCGCCGAGCTTACGCACAAATTCGACATTCGCGGTGCTGGTCGTCGTTGCGACCTTGGCTCCCAGTAGTTTCGCCAACTGGATGGCAAAGGTGCCGATACCACCAGCACCTGCCGGAATAAAGACCTTCTGGCCTGGCTGCAGTTGGGTTCGTTCGACGAACGCCTGCCACGAGGTCAGACCCACCATTGGAATTGAGGCGGCCTGCACAAAGTCCAGGTTCTCCGGTTTCAGCGCCGCCGCGTGTTCCGGCACTGCGGCATATTCGGCGAGCGTACCGACGCCAAGGTCAAAGGTGCTGGCAAATACCGCGTCACCGACTTTAAACCGGGTGACCCGGCTCCCAACTTCAACGACAACGCCGGCGAGGTCGCTACCCATGGTCGCTGGCAGTTGAAGTTTGATAATGGGTTTGAAGCTCCCGATGGGAATCATGTTATCGATGGGATTAAGTCCGGCCGCGTACACCTGGACCAGGATCTCATCCGGTTTAATCGTGGGTCGGGGAAGGTCAGCGAACTCGACATTCTTTGCGCCGCCGTAGCGCTTTAAAATTAGTGCTTTCATTGGAGTCTTTCCTAAACAAGGCTTAGATCTTTGCGCAAGCCGGCGTCCACCAGGCCGGCTGGCGCGAACGAGCGCAACAGGCGCAGGCGCTTTGCCAGGCCTCCAGCGGTATAGCGCAGCTTTGGCTTGCTTGCCAGCGCGGCTTTCAAAACGGTGTCCGCAACCACCGACGGCCCTTCGGCGCGGGCCATCGCTTCCTGCACCCGGCGGGCCACGGTGTCCCGCACTTCACCGTAAGCATCCAGCTTGGCGTCGGGCTCAAGCAGGTTGGCATCAAATGGTGTCTTGGTGTACGCCGGTTCGATCACGATTGAACGGATACCCCAGTTGCGCAATTCGTGGTCCAGCGATTCCGAGTAACCCTCGATGGCATGCTTGCTGGCCGCATACAACGCGCCATACGGCATCGGGAGGAAGCCCAGCACGGAACCGATATGAATGATGCGGCCCTGCCCCCTGGACCGCATATGCGGCAGCACGGCGCGCGTCATGCGGACCACGCCAAAGAAGTTCGTGTCGAAAATCGCCCGCGCCTGCTCGATCGAGCTTTCTTCGGCACCCGCTGGAGCGACGCCGAAACCCGCATTGTTGACGAGCAAATCAATGCGCCCTTCCATGGCGATCACCGCTGCGACTGTGGTTTGCACCGAGTCGTCGCTGGTTACGTCAAGGGGAAGCATCTCGAATGTCCTCTTCCCTTCGCGGGCGCCACGGCGACTGGTGCCATACACTTTGAATCCCGCCTCCGACAGGCGGGTTGCAGTCGCTTCGCCAATGCCAGACGAGGCGCCGGTAACCAATGCAATCTTTTTCATAACGACAGTTTCCTTTCAACTTGAAGATGCAATATGATACTCATCATATTGCGAAGCAAAAAAAGCGCGCCCATGACGCCCGCCTCACTCGACGGCCGGTGAAAATTGTTTTAGAGCTGCAGCACAAAGTGCCTGCGACAACTTGGGATCGTCAACAGCACGCGCCACCATCGTTGTGCCGATCAAACCGCATACCAGTGCCATTGCCTGCTCATGCGCCTGGGGCTGGCCCCAATCCGGCAATTGACGTGCAAACAAGTCGATCATTTCCTTGATGTGGATGGTCGCCGCGCGCCGCACCTCCGGCGCTTGCCGCGGCATTTCCGAGCCAAGTGCCGAGACCGGACAACCGGTTTCAATGGCCGCTATATGTTCCGGGGACAAGTAGGCCTGCATCATTGCCTGCAAGGCCTGCCCAGGTGGAGCCGCAGCCGCCACGCGTGCCGCCAGCGCTACCGATTCTGCGCCAGCGCGGTCCCCTGCTTCAGCGAGCAGCGCATCGCGCGAATCGAAGTGTGCATAGAAGCCGCCGTGCGTCAGGCCCGCCTCTTTCATGATGTCCGCTACGCCGGTACCGCTGTAGCCGGTGCGGCGAATCGCGCGCGCCGCCACTTCCACGATGCGCTCGTGGGTTTCTTCTTTCCGGCTTGGCAACTGTTGCCTGGTGATTTTCTTCGACATGATGACCATCATATACCAGTTTACCGAGATGTGCACAGAGACTGGACAGGCGCCGCAGATATAATGATCGGCTTGCAGCAGAAACTACAGAACAGCGAAATGAGCGATATCGACCTGCCTTTCCGGGCCACCACCAATGAAGCTTGCGCCTGGTTGGCACAACAGACCGGCTCCGCATGGACCCTGGCCCGCTTACTCGAAAACGGGCTGACCCCGGTCGTCTGGCTGGACTACGATGCGGCATATCCCGAGCTGTTCGGCGATGCCAATGGCGGTTATGCGGCGCCGATCTTCTTCCAGGACGATATTGCCCGGCTGGTGGCCGGCAGTGACGATGTCCTGATCACGTTCACGAAAGATGCCTACAAACTGCCGGCACGACTGCCTGCGCCGGGATTTCGTCGCTCGCTCGACGAATTACGCTTCCCAAAAAAGGACCTCGAGCGGCTGGCAGGAAAGCTTAAACACGAGGCGCGCCCAGCGCAACAAACGGTCCCAGTCGCGGGCGTAAGCGAATCGCCATTCGGGATTGGCAAGACCGAAGTCCTGGCTGCGTTTTCCGGTTTCGTGCGACTGGATCTGGCGCGCGAGCTGGATGCGGCAGTGGGCATTTTCGGCGACGACGGCGCCCGCGTCAAAGCAAGCGCCCGGAAGTCGAAGCGCAACGCAGTGTGGAATCCCGTCACCCTGGCGCTGGGCCTGCACGACGTCTACCGTGTTCCGCTCGGCCCGTTAAAGCGCGCATTCAAATCGCACGACTTTCTTTACGAATGGGAAAGTGACTGGGACGAATCCCTTCGCTTGCTGGGTAAATAAGTTCCTGTACCCCGGCTCCTCCGCACGCAGGCGAAAACAAAAAGCCCCGAACTAGTCGGGGCTTTTTGCTTGAATCTGGCGGAGACGGTGGGATTCGAACCCACGATACAGGTTTTGCCCGTATGCTTCCTTAGCAGGGAAGTGCCTTCGGCCACTCGGCCACGTCTCCTCGTTGATATTACTGCGTCAACGCGACCGCTATATTAATGACCGATCCTACCTTGGTCAAGGCAATCCAGCAGTTTTTTTAGGAAATATTTACTCTTTTTCCAGTTCGAATGCTTTGTGCAGCGCACGCACGGCCAGCTCCATGTATTTCTCGTCGATCAGGACGGAAATCTTGATCTCGGAGGTGGAGATCATCATGATGTTGATGCCTTCATTGGCCAGCGTTTCGAACATCTTCGATGCCACGCCCACGTGCGAGCGCATGCCCACGCCAACGACGGAGATCTTGGACACTTTGGCGTCGCCCACCAGGGTGTGGTGGCCGATCTCGCCCTTTTCGTTGTGCAGCACGTCCAGCGCCTTCTGGTAGTCGTTGCGCGACACGGTGAAGGTGAAGTCGGTCTTGCCGTCGACAGCCTGGTTCTGGATGATCATGTCGACTTCGACATTGGCTTCAGCCACTGGGCCCAGGATGTGGTAAGCGATGCCTGGGCGGTCTGGCACGCCCAGCACGGTGATTTTGGCTTCGTCGCGGTTGAAGGCGATGCCGGAGATGACTGCTTGTTCCATGTTTTGGTCTTCCTCAAACGAAATCAGGGTGCCCGAATTGGCTTCTTCGGCCAGATCCATCAGCGGATCGGTCAGCGAGGACAGCACGCGGGTCGGTACGCGGTAGTTGCCGGCGAATTCCACCGAGCGGGTTTGCAGGACTTTGGAGCCCAGCGAAGCCAGTTCCAGCATCTCTTCAAACGTAATCGCTTTCAGGCGGCGGGCTTCGGACACCACGCGCGGGTCGGTGGTATAGACGCCGTCCACGTCGGTGTAAATCAGGCATTCGGCCGCCTTCAGCGCGGCGGCGATCGCCACGGCCGAGGTGTCGGAACCGCCGCGGCCCAGGGTGGCGATATTGTCATTCTCGTCCACGCCCTGGAAGCCGGTAATGATCACAATGCGGCCCTTCTCCAGGTCTTCGCGCACGCGATCGTCGTCGATCGACTGGATGCGGGCTTTGGTGAAGGCGGAGTCGGTTTTAATCGCTACTTGCCAGCCGGTGTAGGAAATGGCGTCCTTGCCGATCGCTTGCAGCGCCATCGACAACAGAGCCACGGACACTTGCTCGCCGGTGGAGGCAAGCATGTCGAGTTCACGTGGGTCTGGCGGGTTCTGGATTTCCTTGGCCAGGGCAATCAGGCGGTTGGTTTCGCCGGACATTGCCGACGGAACCACAACCACCTGGTGTCCCGCATCGTGCCATTTGGCGACGCGACGCGCGACGTTCTTGATGCGTTCCGTCGAGCCCATCGACGTGCCGCCGTACTTGTGAACGATTAAAGCCATGCTGATTTTTCCGCATTGATGTGATAAAGGGAGCCCTTTACTCTACATGCTGCGATGCAAAATCTCAAGTCAAAAAGTTCATACCCTCATACCTAATTGGCATAAGTTCATACGTATATACAAGTGTTAGCAAAAATTATTTGGTTTCCCAGCGAAACACCAAACGATGCTCTGCACTCGTGCTCAGTTTATGGCAATCCATGCCGACACCGGCCGCATAAAGGATATGGCCGGGGATGGATACCATGGGCAGGTGCTCGCGCTCCCAGGCAGGGATGCCCAGGCTCTGATAGTGCTGTTTGAGCGTGCGTGTGGGCCGGTTGCGGGCTGGCTTAAGCTTGCCGCCGCCTTTGCGCATCTCGATGGTGAGCAATTGCTGGCGCAGCCAGTCGGGGTCGAGGCCTAGCGGAGCGAGTTCGAAATGCAGCGTGCCGCCCAATTCCGGGAAGTCGATACTGCCCTCCCCGTTCCAGCGGAAGCTCGTTTGCTGCTCTGCGTCGGCCTCGGGCTTGCGCGGCACGAGGAAGAGACGGTCGCGGTGGCGGCGCACGTCGCAGTCGGGGTGGGTGACTTTGAGGTTGGCGTCGTCGCGCGCGGTCAGTGCTTGTTCCTGCATTTCGGCCAGCCAGTTGGACGATGGCAGGCGGATGCCGCGCTCGGCGAACCAATGGCGCAGCAGGTTGGAGATGCGGTCGGCGCTGAGCGTGCGTACGCAGGCCATGTTCAGGCTTGCGGCTGCGTCGGCGCCCTCGCCGCCGGTCAGGCAGGCGTTCAGGTCTTCGGCGGCTTGCTCGGTCAGCAGGCGCTGTGCGGATTGCGCGTGACGCGCGCTGCGGGCGAAGCGTTCCTGGTAGCCGGGATAGGCTTGCGCCAGCTTGGGCATGATCTCGTGGCGCAGGGCGTTACGGGCGTAGCGCAGGTCTACGTTCGATTCGTCTTCGATGTGGCTGAGGGCGTGCTCGCTAACATATTCTTCCAGCTGCGCGCGGCTTGCTTGCAGCAGCGGGCGGGCGAGCAGCACGTCGGCGGTGCCGAGCAGGCCGGCGGCGCGGTTCGAGGCGTCCATGCCGGACAGGCCGGCAACGCCGGAGCCGCGCAGCAGTTGCAGCAGGATAGTTTCGGCCTGGTCGTCGAGGTGGTGGGCAGTCAGGAGCAGGTGTACGTTGTGCTCGACGCATAAGGCGCCGAGGGCGGCGTAGCGGGCTTTGCGGGCGGTGGCTTCGCTGCGGTCGTCAAGCGTGACGCGACGGGAGGCGAAGGTGATGCCCAAGCGTTCGCATTCACCGCGGCAGTGGGCTTCCCAGGCGTCGGCGTTGGGGCTTAGGCCGTGGTGGATGTGGAAGGCGTAGAGTTTGCGGCCTGTTTCGGCGGCGAGGTGCAGCAAGGCGGTGCTGTCCAGGCCTCCGCTGTAGGCGATGGCGATGGGGCCTTGGGGGAGCTGGGAAAGCGAGTGCTGGAGGATTTCTTGGGCGCGCATGATCTGAAACCGGTAAACCAGGGTCCGACCCACAGGGTCAGACCCTAGTCTGCGGCAGCCGCGTGAGGGGGGTGCCTGACCCTGCGGGTCAGGCACCGGGGTACCGGTTTTATTCGGAAGCAGTGGTCTCTTTGAACTTACCGTAGCTCATCAGCTTTTCGTGACGGGCTGCCAGCAGGTCCTTGGTCTTTACGCCTTGGAACTGGCGCAGGGAATCCGCCAGTGCGCGCTTCAGCATCTTGGCCATTTCCTTAGGATCGCGGTGTGCGCCGCCCAGTGGTTCGTTGATGATCTTGTCGACCAGGCCAATCGCCTTCAGGCGGTGCGCGGTCAGACCCAGTGCTTCAGCCGCATCGGATGCGCGCTCGGAAGTCTTCCACAGGATCGAGGCACAGCCTTCCGGCGAAATCACCGAGTATGTCGCGTACTGCAGCATCAGCACGGAATCGCCCACGGCAATCGCCAGCGCGCCGCCGGAGCCGCCTTCGCCGATGATGGTGGCGATCAGCGGCACTTTCAGTTCCGCCATCACGTACAGGTTGTGGCCGATCGCTTCCGACTGGCCGCGCTCTTCCGCGTCGATGCCTGGGAATGCGCCCGGGGTGTCAACGAAGGTGAAGATAGGCAGGTTGAATTTCTCGGCCAGCTTCATCAGGCGCATGGCCTTGCGATAGCCTTCCGGCTTCGGCATGCCGAAGTTGCGCATGGCGCGTTCTTTGGTGTCGCGGCCCTTCTGGTGGCCAATGATCATGCATGGCTGGCCATTGAAACGGGCGAAACCGCCAACGATGGACTGGTCGTCCGCATAAGTGCGGTCGCCGTGCAGTTCGTGGAAGTCGGTGAAGATTTCGTTCACGTAGTCCATGGTGTATGGACGTTGTGGGTGGCGGGCGATCTGGGAAACCTGCCAAGGGGTCAGCTTGGCGTAAATATCTTTGGTCAGCTGTTGGCTCTTCTTGGCCAGGCGGTCGATTTCTTCGGAAATGTCGACGGCCGAATCGTCTTGTACGAAACGCAGCTCTTCAATCTTGGAATCCAGTTCCGCGATCGGTTGCTCAAAATTGAGGAAAGTCGTTTTAATCATTGTACCTCCAAGGTTTTCTTTGCTTCTCCGACAACATTACATAACGGTTGCCGGGGAGAATTTGCGCTATTTTACCGGAACCGGATCCAGGCTACGCCATAAATACCAGGTGGCGACCGTCCGGAAGGGTTCCCAGTTGGCCGAAACCTCGCGCGCATCGCTGCGCGACACAGGTTCGCCGGAAAAATAATTCTGGCTGATTCCACTGATCAGCCGGCTGTCGTCGAGCGGCAGCACGTTGGGTCGGAGCAGATTAAATATCAAAAACATCTCTGCTGTCCAGCGTGTAATGCCGCGAATCTGAACCAGTTCAGAAATGACTGCTTCGTCGTCCATCTGCTCCCATTGAGAAGCGTGGACTTTCTTATTTTTGAAGTGGTCGGCCAAATCCAGGATGTATTCGGCCTTGCGTTTGGACAGGCCGCAGCCCGCCAACGCGGCCGCGCCGGCTTTTTGCACGGCGGCCGGGGTGAATTTGGGACAGGTCTCCAGCAGCTTGGTCCATGCCGAATTGGCGACCTGGGTCGTGACTTGCTGGTTGACGATGGCGCGCGCCAGGGTGATGAACGGGTCGTCATGGCCGACCAGGTGCAGGTCGCCGAATTGGGGAATCAGGCGGTTCATGATGCGGTCGCGCTTCATGAGCTCTGCCTTGGCTTCGTCCCAATACGGCGGCACCGGGGCCACTTCCCCGTTTTCCCTGGATAGAACCATTACGCGCGGCGCCAGTTCGTGGTGCCGTCAGGCTTGTCTTCGAGGACGATGCCCGCTGTCAGCAGGTCGGCGCGGACCTTGTCGGCGGTGGCGAAATCGCGCGATTTCTTGGCTGCTGCACGGGTGGCGATGGCGGTTTCGATTGCCGCTTCGTCCATGCCCTCGCCTGCAGCGCCTTGCGGAGCGGCTTTGCGGTATTCCTCCGGGCTGCGTTCCAGCAGGCCAAGAACTGCGGCCAGGCCTTTCAGCTGGCGCACGGCGACTGGCGACTTGGTCTTGTTAACTTCCGAGGCCAGGTCGAACAGGACCGACACCGCGATCGGGGTGTTGAAGTCGTCGTCCATCGCTTCAGCGAAGCGCTTGGCGTTGTCTTCGTTCCAGTCCAGCGGCTGGCCGTCGCCTTCCACGCCGTCCAGCGCGGTGTACAGGCGGTTCAGCGCGCCGCGCGCGTCGTCCAGGTGCACGTCCGAGTAATTCAGCGGGCTGCGGTAGTGGGCGCGCAGGATGAAGAAGCGCACCACTTCGGCGTCGAACATTTTCAGCACTTCACGGATGGTGAAGAAATTGCCCAGCGATTTGGACATCTTCTCGCCGTCCACGCGCACAAAGCCGTTGTGCACCCAGTAGTTGGCCAGTGTCTTGCCGGAAGCGCCTTCAGACTGCGCAATCTCGTTTTCGTGGTGCGGGAATTGCAGGTCCGCGCCGCCGCCGTGGATGTCGAAGGTTTCGCCCAGCAGCGCGCAGGACATGGCGGAGCATTCGATGTGCCAGCCCGGGCGGCCCTTGCCCCACTTGGAATCCCACTTCACTTCTTCCGGTTCGGATTCCTTGGCCGACTTCCACAGGACGAAGTCCAGCGGATCACGCTTGCCGGTGTTCACGTCCACACGCTCGCCGGCGCGCAGGTCGTCCAGCGACTTGCCCGACAGCTTGCCGTAGCCTTCGAACTGGCGCACAGCGTAGTTAACGTCGCCGTCGGCGGCCTTGTATGCCAGGTCCTTGGCTTCCAGCTTCTCAATAATGCCCAGCATTTGCGGCACGTACTGGGTCGCTTTCGGCACGTCGGTCGGATTCTGGATGCCCAGCGCCTCGCAGTCTTCATCCATATATTTGATGAAGCGGCCTGTCAGCTCGCCAATCGTTTCCTTGTTCTCGACCGCGCGCTTGATGATCTTGTCGTCGATGTCCGTAATATTGCGCGCGTAGCGCACGTCGTAGCCCGATGCCTTCAGCCAGCGATAGATGACGTCGAACGCCATCAGCATGCGGCCGTGGCCCACGTGGCAGTAGTCGTATACGGTCATGCCACAGACATACATCCGGACCTTACCCGCCTCAATTGGTTTGAACGACTGCTTTTCGCGCGCCAGCGTGTTGTAAATCTTTAAATTGCTCATCGGACTAGAAGTAAACGGGCCACGGGCGCGAAACACCTGGGGTGTCGCACCGGAAGCTCGACATAGTTACAGGGGAATTGTCTACCCTTTGTTATAGTTCTATTTTGTTAGAATGGAACGTCTGCCGAAGTATAGCACTGAAAAAAAGGAAACCAGAATGCAGAAGAAATGGATCGCCCTGCTCGCCGGCCTGCTGATCGCCGGAGCCGCGGCAGCCGCCGAGAACCCTCAAGTATCGATCAAGACCAACCTGGGCGAGATCATCGTAGAACTGAATCAGGAAAAAGCGCCGATTTCCACCGCCAACTTCCTGGCCTATGTAAAGAGCGATTTTTATAAGGACACGATTTTTCACCGCGTGATCAATGGCTTCATGGTGCAGGGCGGCGGCTATACGGTCGACCTGAAATCCAAGCAGGGCCTGCGCCCGACCATCAAGAGCGAGGAAAAGAACGGCCTGTCCAACGTGGCCTACTCCCTCTCCATGGCGCGTATGGACAATCCGGATTCCGCCCAGTCGCAATGGTTTATCAACGTGGTAGACAATAACGGCCTCGATTTCCCGAATGCCAAGGGCCATGGCTACACCGTTTTCGGTAAGGTCATCCAGGGCAAGGAAACCGTCGACAAGATCAAGGCGCTGCTGGTGGACGACAAGCCAGGCTTCCAGAACGTCCCAGTTCACCCGGTTGTGATCAAATCGGCCACGGTACTGAAGAAACGAATCATCGTGCCCGAACCTGTCGCCCCGGCCCCAGTGGTGGAACCTGCGCCAGCCGCCCAACCAGCCCCGGTACAGGAGCCCGCCCCTGCCCAGCAGCCGGAACCTGTAAAATAACGCTTTTTTAGAAACACAAAAGGACAACAAGATGACCACCATCACCATCACCACCAACAAAGGCACCATCGTTGCCGAGCTGGACGCAGAGAAGGCGCCTAAGACCGTCGAGAACTTCCTGCACTACGTGACCGCTGGCCACTACGACAACACCATCTTCCACCGCGTGATCGATGGTTTCATGATCCAGGGCGGCGGTTTTGAGCCAGGCATGAAGCAGAAACCAGCCGAGCAGACCGTGGAAAACGAAGCCAAGAACGGCCTGAAAAACGAGCCATACACCCTGGCCATGGCACGTACCTCCGCTCCTCACTCCGCATCGGCCCAGTTCTTCATCAACGTGAAGAACAACTCCTTCCTGGACTACCCAGGCCAGGACGGCTGGGGCTACGCCGTATTCGGCAAAGTCACCCAGGGCACCGAAGTCGTTGACGCGATCAAGGGCGTGAAAACCACCCGTTCCGGCATGTTCTCCGACGTGCCTGCGGAAGACGTCATCATCGAAAAGATCGTAGCGGCCTAAATTGATCCTCTTCGTATCAGACCTGCATTTGCAACCGGCGCGGCCGGTGCTGACGGAAGCGTTCCTGCGCTTCCTCGACGAATATGCGCTGGGTGCAAAGCAGCTCTACCTGCTGGGCGATATCTTTGAATATTGGTTGGGCGACGACGCCATGTCGGAACCCTTCAACCAGCAGATCCTGTCCGCCCTGCGCCGCGTAAGCGACGCGGGCGTGCAGTTGTTCTGGATCGCGGGCAACCGCGATTTCCTGGTCGGCGAACAATTCGCCGCCGCAGCGGGCCTGACCCTGCTGCCGGAAACCTGGGTGATCGACGCCTACGGCCAGCGCATCGTGCTGCTGCATGGCGATGCCCAATGTACGAACGATGTCAAATACATGGCCTTCCGCGCGCAAGCGCGCAATCCTGCGTGGCAGCAGCAACTCCTGTCCCTGCCGCTGGAGCAGCGCAAGCAAATCGCTGCGGGCATGCGCGAGCAGAGCAAGGCCGGCCACGCCGAGAAGTCCTACGAAATCATGGATGTGACGCCAGAGGCGATTGCCGAAGTGTTCACGCAAACCGGCACGTCGATCATGATCCACGGCCACACACATCGCCCTGCCCTGCATGAAGTAGCCGGCACCCGCCGCTACGTGCTGCCGGACTGGGAGCCGGAATCCACGCCCGCACGCGGCGGCTGGATCTCCATCGGCGAAGACGGCGCAATCGTCCGCCACGCGCTTGACGGCACGATGCTCTAAAAGAGCTTCCACCATGGCTTCTTCACGGGCGTGAAGGCCATGAGTGGGATTGAATCCGGGTTCAGCATTTCCCCGTCAATGTAGCCTTCGATCTGGTAGCCGAATAATTCATCCAATCCAGCGTCTCCCATTTCCAGCGGATGGAATGGCAGCGGATATTCGTCCTCCGGCTCACCCGCAGGATGCTCGCCGGCCCAGAATGGCGCCTCAAACGCGCGCCTCTCACCAATATCCTCAAGCACGCCATCAGGCGACACGCTCAGTGAGCGCAGCCACTGCCCATCCTTCCAGACTGCGTAGGCAAACCAGTCGACAACGCTGTGCATCAAGTGAATATAGATGGTGCGTCCCTGCGCCAGATCCAGAAAGCGCTTGTTGGTCCGTGTTGGATAATCCATCGCAAGCTCGCCAGCCGCAATGATCGTCAGCCCAGGAAAAACACCGACCAACACTTTCCTCCCACGCGGGTAGACCGTCAAGCTCTCGTCCTCCCCCGCCTCAAATTGCCTGGCCGGGAAGAGCCGCTTCAATAACGCCGCACTCGCCTCACGATCCAGCTTCGGCCCCGAACGCAGGATTTCAGCAGGATCGCCTTCCGCATACATCAACAAACAGGTCTTTGCACCCATATCGATTCATCGTTGCCATAAAGACATGATGTTAGCACTTCAAGGCGCAATTAAATCAAGCGTCCACGTCTCATTGACCATGTCTTTGCCAAATGCGTGGACTGGCTCGGTGGCCACCAGGGCGTAGCCTTTGCCCTGGTAGATCTTGCGCGCTTCGGTTTGCAGATTCGTGGTCCACAGCTGCATCTTGCGGTAGCCCGCCGCACGGGCGAAGCGATGGCATTCCTCGACCAGGCTGGAGCCAAGGCCGTAGCCTCGCGCTCCGTTTTCCACCAACAAGAGGCGGAGCTTGGCGACGCCATCTTCTCCACTTTTCGCGACTGCGATCGAACCAACGCGTTCGCCGCCAATCTCGGCGATCCAGCATCGCTCCATCGCGGGGTCGAAGTCACGCTCGAAATCGGCGCAAATTTGCGCAACCAATTCCTCGAAGCTTCGATCCCAGCCCAATTGTCCGCAATAGAAATCGCCGTGGCGGCGCGTAATCCACGCCATGTCGCCTTTTCCGTGCGTTCGCAAAACGAAGGGCTGCGCAAACTTCATCCCGGCCTGTTTGCCTATCAGCTCACGAATCGTCGCCATCGCGTCGAGCAAGCGCAGTTGGTCCGCTTCACCAAGACGCGAGAGCATTTCACCCACCTCTTCGCGCGAAGAACGGTCGAGCGGTTCGTACACTTCGCGCCCGTGCTCTGTCAGTTGCAGGCTTTTGGATCGGCCGTCGGTGGCGGACGGCACCTTCCTTAACAGCCCGTCCTGCTCGAATTTGGAGACGATGCGGCTAAGGTAGCCGCGGTCGAGCCCAAGATCCCGGCACAAAGCGCTCGAGGCTTGCTCTCCATGATGGGCCAGTTCGTAAAGCACGCGCGTCTCGGTCAACGTAAAAGCGCTATGCAGCAAGCCTTCGCGCAGCACGCCAATCTGGCGCGTGAAGAAGCGATTGAACGAGCGAACCGCGGCGATGCGGTCATTCAGGAATGGAGTATTCATGCGTCCAGTCTAGGATCATTTGCTGACTGAGTCGACAATCTAAAGCTTGACTCTTTTGCGACATTTGTCACATACTCTCACCATTCGTCACAAGACCGTTTTCCGCCATGACCATTCCATCGACTCCTGAACTCTGCGTATTGAAAGCACTCTGGCGCCTGTCGCCTTTAAGCGCGCGCGAAATCCATGAGGCGGTGGAGGAGGAACTGGCGTGGTCGTTTTCTTCGACACGCAAGACCGTCGAGCGGATGATGGAAAAGCAGATGGTGGCGCAGCACGTGCGTCACGGCGTGCAGGTGTATGAGGCGCTGCTCGACAAAGTTGAAACCCTGGCCGCTTACGCGCACGATTTCGGCACCCGCATCATGGAACTCGATACGCCGCTGCCGGTAAATATGTTCGCTGGCAGTAAGCTGGTCGATGCCAGCGAGCTCGCGCAGCTGGAACAGATGCTGTCCGATTGGCCCGATGAGGACGAAGCAAAATGAACGACTTCGATCTGTTGTTGATGCGTTTCCTGCTCGCGAGCCTGGGCTGTTGTGCGGCTGGCTTTAGCGTGTGGGCCTTGAGCGCCCTGTTGCGATGCTTCCTGCCTGCGCTGGCGGCACAGCGCTCGCTTTGGCTCTTCGGCCAGCTCACCGTGCTGGCGACGTTCACGCTGATGCTGCTGCCGCACAGCGAGCGTGTGCGCCTGATTCCACCGCTTGAAGCTGCAACCGAGACCGTTACGCATTACATCGCGCCGCCCAAGGCGCCTGCACTACCCATCACCACGGCCGATGAAGCCCGCAAGGCAGACAATTTACGCAGCACTCGCGAATGGCAGCTGCATGGCGCCCAATTGTGGCTATGCGTGTACCTGGCAGGCCTTGCATGGTCGGTCGCCAGCGTTTGGCGCGCGCAGCGCATGCTGAACCGACTGGCGCAAACCGGCGCGGCGGGCGATTCGGCACGCGGCGGGCCTGCCGCCGTCATCGAAGTCGACGCGCCGATCTCCCCGATGCTGCTTGGCCTGTTCCGCCCTCGCCTGCTGCTGCCGCGCCACCTGGGCGGCTTCGACAAGCTGCAGCGAGAAATGATCGTCGAACACGAGCTGACCCACCTGCGCCGCCACGACCTGCAATGGATGGCCGCCGGCATGCTGCTGCAAACGCTGTTGTGGTTCAACCCCTTCATGCGCCTGCTGCGCGCGAATCTGAGCTGGGCGCAGGAACTTGGCTGCGACCGCGACGTCCTGCGCGGCCGCCCCGCATCGCAGCGCAAGGCCTACGCCGCAGCCCTCATCGCGCAACTCAAGCTGCAACACCTTGCACCACAAGGCGCGCTGGCTTTCGGCAGCATCGATCCGAACACGCTGACCGAGCGCGTATCCCTGATCCGTACACCTGGCGACGTGCGCCGCGCCATGTGGGCGCGCGCTGCAACCGTCGCCGCGCTGGCGGCCATTGCGGTCGGAAATTTCGCGCTGCAGCCCGCGCTGGCGTGGAGCGTCTCGCCATCCGCCCAATCAAAGGCCGCATTGAACTGTACCGAATTCGTCGATGCCGCCACCGGCAAGGCGCTGATCCGCGAAGGCGATTGCGCCGCACGCATTACGCCCGTCTCGACCTTCAACATCGCCGTCAGCCTGATGGGCTTCGACAGTGGCTTCCTGAGGGACCAGCACGCCCCTGTGCTGCCTTACCGCGCCGAGTACAAGGCATGGAACAAGGCGTGGCGCCGCGACATGGACCCAAGCCAGTGGATCAGCTATTCAGCCGTCTGGTACGCCCAGCAGGTCACGCAACACATCGGCCGCGAGCAATTCGAACGCTACGTGCAGGGCTTCGGATACGGCAACCACGACACCAGCGGCGACAAGAGCAAGGAAAACGGGCTGACATGGTCCTGGGTCGGATCCTCGATGCAGATCTCGGCCGACGAGCAGGCCGACTTCCTGCGCAAGCTGGTGCGGCAAGAGCTGCCAGTGTCAAAATACGCTCACGAGCAAACCGCGAATCTGCTGAAAATAAAAGACCTGCCGAACGGCTGGAAAGTCTTCGGCAAGACTGGTACCGGCGCACCAGTTGGCCCGGACGGCAAGGACGACTACTCCCGCTCTTACGGCTGGTTCGTAGGCTGGGCCAGCAACGGCGACCGCACCATCGTGTTCGCCCGACTGGCGCAGGACGAGCGACTAATTGAAGGCGCAGCAGGTCCGCGCCTCAAGGAAGCCTTTCTGCGCGACCTCCCCGCGCAGCTCGCAAAACTCTAACCGAGGACAAAAATGAAACGCACAATCTTCTCCCTGCTTGCAGGGCTGGGCCTCGCTTTGCCCGCATATTCCGCAGAACACTGCCTGGCGATGGCCGATGCCGCCACCGGCAAGTGGCTGGTGCACGAAGGCGTGTGCGACAAGCGCTTGCCGCCGATGTCCACCTTCAAGCTGCCGATCGCCCTGATGGGTTACGACGCCGGCCTCCTGCAAGACGAGCATGCGCCCGTGCTGCCCTTCAAAGAAGGCTACGTGGACTGGCGCCCGCAATGGCGCCAGTCCCACGATCCAAGCTCGTGGATGAAAGAGTCCGTCGTCTGGTACTCGCAGCAAATCACCCTGCAAATGGGCGCGAAGCGCTTCGCCAGCTACACCAAGCGCTTCGATTACGGCAACGCGGACGTGAGCGGCGACAAAGGCAAACAAAACGGCCTGACCGCCTCCTGGCTCAATTCCTCATTGCGCATTTCGCCCGACGAACAAATCGGCTTCCTGCGCCGCGTGCTCAATCGCGAACTTGGCGTGACACCAAAGGCCTATGACATGTCCGCCGCCCTGCTTCGCCGCCCGGAAACAGTCGGCGGCTGGCAGGTCTACGGCAAAACCGGCAGCGGCAAGAACGTCGGCTGGTACATCGGCTGGCTGGAACGCGACGGCAAGCGCATCGTCTTCGCACAAGCCGGTGGCGCGAGCGGCATGGACGAACGCGATAACTTTTTGACACGCTTGCCGCAGCTCTCACTCTAAGCCGTTGCAAAGGGTCTCCTTCTCGCTTGATCTAAATCAAAAAAATCAAACATGCCTTGAGATTACGCAGTTCTTTCCAAATTTTTGACCTGCGTCAATTCAATAACATGCATGTGAAACATATGATTTAGCTGTCAAACGGCGCAATCCCGTGCCGGACAAACCTGTGAGAAGAAAATGAAACCGACCCTGATGTCCAAAGCCATCGCTGCACTGGTGATCGGCGCCGCAACCCTGGCGCCAGCTTATGCCCAGCATGGCCAGCATGGCGGCAGCACAGCCGTCCAATATCGTCCTGACGTGACCTTTACCCTGCACACCGATATCGCGGACGGTAAGCTGGTCTTCATCAGCGACGCCGGCGAATCCAAGGGCAAGGCTAACCCCACCCTTCGCGTGCCGGAAGGTGCTGTGGTGCAGATCAACCTGGTCAACGGCGACGGCGCAACCCACGATATCTCGGTGCCCGACTTCAAGGTCAAGTCGAACCAACTGAAGGACAAAGGCGCATCGACCGCCATCGTCTTCAAAGCTGACAAAAAAGGCGAATTCACCTACATCTGCTCCCTGCCAGGCCACGTGGCAGCGGGCATGATCGGCAAGATCATCGTTGGCGACGGCCCGGCAAAAGTCGCGCCACAAGGCGCCGACGTATCGCGCAGCCCACTGGAAGTAGGCGTCCCGGTCGGCAAGCGCGGCCCGCAAACCGTGAACGTCAAGCTGGACACCACTGAAGTGCTCGGCCAGATGATGGACGGCACCACCTACAAATACTGGACCTTCAACAGCAAAGTGCCAGGCCCGTTCATCCGCGTCCGCGTGGGCGACACCGTAAACGTGGACATGTCCAACGCCAAGGACAGCCACATGATCCACTCCGTCGACTTCCACGCCGTGACCGGCCCTGGCGGCGGTGCAGCTGTGACCCAGGCGGCTCCAGGCAGCACCAAGAGCTTCACCTTCAAGGCCCTGAATCCAGGCCTGTACGTGTACCACTGCGCGACCCCGATGGTGGCGCAGCACATCTCCAACGGCATGTACGGCATGATCCTGGTCGAACCGGAAGGCGGCCTGCCGAAAGTGGACCGTGAGTTCTACGTGATGCAGGGCGAGCTGTACACCGCGACCAAGCATGGCACCCCGGGCGAAGCTGAATTCTCGCTCGAGAAACTGCTGGCCGAACAACCGGAACACCTGATGTTCAACGGTACCCACGATGCGCTGACCAAGACCCACCGCATGGAAGCCAAGGTCGGCGAAACCGTGCGTATCTTCTTCGGTGTAGGCGGTCCTAACGCGACCTCCAGCTTCCACGTGATCGGCGAAGTGTTCGACCGCGTCTACAGCATGGGCGACCTGACCTCGCCACCGCTGCAGAACGTGCAGACCACTACCGTGGCTCCGGGCGGCGCAACGATGGTCGAATTCAAGACTGAAGTGCCGGGCCGCTTCATCCTGGTTGACCACGCACTGTCGCGGATGGAGAAAGGCTTGGTCGGCTTCCTCTACGTGACCGGCAAGGAAAATCCGGAGGTGTTCCGGACCAGCAGCAAGCCTGACGGCGATTCGGGCCACTAAGCAGGATTAGCCCCGACATTAACTAACCAGGACAGGACCCGCCGATGCGGGTCCTTTTGCCATTTCAGGAGAACCAAATGCCAAGCCCCAAAATCGACCCCCGCGAGTTCCTCAAGCGACTGCCCCTGTTTGCAGACCTGTCGCAGGAGGAGCTGTCGCTGGTGGCTGCAGGCACCACCGAGCATCACATCCCGCGCGGCAGCGCAGTCTTCCAGCGCGGCGACCCGTGCGTTGGCTTCCACATGGTCATCTTTGGCCAGGTCAAACTCAGCTTCCTGTCCGCGCAGGGCAACGAGAAGATCGTCGAGATCATCGGCCCCGGACACAGCTTCGGCGAAGCGCTGATGTTCATGGAAAAGCCCTACATCGTCACCGCCCACGCAGTCAGCGACTGCATGCTGCTGCACATTTCCAAGCACACCGTATTCGCCGAACTGGCGCGCAATCCGGTATTCGCCCGCCGCATGCTGGCCGGCATGAGCCGCCGCCTGCACGGCTTGATTTCAGACGTGGAAGCCTACTCGCTGCGCTCCGGCAGCCAGCGCATTATTGGCTATCTGTTGAAGGATGATGACGCGACAGACGGTTCTGAGATCACGCTGGCCGTCAGCAAGAAGCTGCTGGCCTCGCGCCTGAACCTGACGCCGGAATACTTCTCGCGCGTGCTGCACGAGCTGGCCGACCAGGGCATGATCGCCGTGAACGGCCGCCAGATCAGGATTCTGGATTCTGCTCGCTTGCGAGCGTACGAAGGCTGAAAGCGGCCAGCGCCAGGTCAAAACCCAGGCGCATGCAGGACACTGCCAATACCGCACCCGCAAGCTGGGCCAACCAGCCGGGTGCGATGGCAGCAGCAAGCAACAGCACCACACTGGCCGCATGCCAGGCGAACTGCACGCGCGGTACGCTGTCCGGCATCAGCTGGCGCACGCCCGGCACATTGCAGCCGGCGTGCTGCCCGTGGTACCAAAGCAGGAATGGCACGATCTTGTACAGCATGCCGTTCACCGCCGACATGGCGAAGCCTCCGATGAACAGCACCCCCAGCACCACAGATTTGTCGACGCCGCGCGGGCACATGAATACCGCCACGCAGGCCAGCAGCGAGCCAAGCGACAGCCACCAGTACCAGGTTGACACGTCCGCGGCGCGCTTGCGGCGCAGCAGTAGCACCAGGGTGTAGGCAGCGAACACCGCCAGGCAAATGCTCACAAGCCCTGCCCCCAGCCATTGCCATTGCCGGTCGAGCAGGTAGCCAGCAGTCCACAGTGCCAACCCGCCCAGGCAAAGCGGCGGCAGCACAAAAGCCAGTTGGCGCGGGAACAACTGGGTGGACTGGAACATCGGCACCACCTGAAAGACCACCGACACCACCAGCACGCCAACCCAGCCCACCAGGGCCCAGGCAGCATGCACATTGGTCCATTCCATCACGCGCAGCGGCAAGGCGCCCGTGAGAAAAGCCGCCAGCGCAACGCCGATCGTCACGGCGCAGGCCAGCGCAACGACGGCCTGGCGCATGCCCGCGACGACCGGCAGCGCATTTGGCGCCGAGCGCTGCGAGAGAGCGCGCGCCAGCACCCCAACAAGGAGAATGAAAGCGCCCGCCAGCAACACACCCGCAGCGCGCAGGCACCAGGGAAGTCCGTGCAGGAAGCCGCCGGCCAGCAGCAAAGCGCCGCCGGCGAGTGCCGCCCAGATGATAGGACCGAGGGTGCGCGCCCAGCGCAGCTCCACCCCGGCCACCACCGGCACCATCTGCAACAGCGAGCCGGCCATGGCCATGCCAAGAAATCCAAGCGTCAGCAAGTGAGTGACGGCCAGCGTGGCCGGCGCCCAGCGCGTGCTCATCGCTTCCGCACCCTGCCACACAAGCAGCATACCGGCCAAGGCGCCAAACCAAGGCGCCACCAGCAGGAAACGCAAAGGCAACGCCATCGCTGGCGTATGCTCGAAAGCCAGCTTGCGTTGCATCAGTCGGCGTGGGTAATCAGGATTTCGTAGATAAAGTCTTCGCGCATCGAAGTCGCGTGGCGGTAGCCATTTTTCTCGAGGATGCGGTACAGCGGGACCGGCTCGCGGTCGATCACCATGCGGATATGCTGGCCAGGCTGCAACAGGTCGAGCGCTTCCAGGACGCGCTCCATCGGTTCAGGCGGCACCATGCCGCACAGCTCTAACAAAATTTCTTGCGCACTCATGATGGCTCCTTCAAATAAGGTCCGCCAGGGTCTGGCGGTCGAGATGACCGAGGTAAGCCTCGGTCGCCCTGTGCAATCCCTCCTGCAGGCGGCAAGCGCCGGCCAGCTGGCAGGTATTGCGCGTGGCATTGAAACATTCAACGATCGTAAAGTCCGATTCGGCCAGGCGCACCACGGCGCCCACCGAAATCGAAGCCGGCGGCTGCGCCAGGCGCAGGCCACCGGCCCGTCCACGCCAGGTGGCCACCAGTCCGGCTTGTCCGAGCCGGTGAGCCACCTTGCGCAGGTGATGTTCGGAGATGCCGTGTGCCGTGGCGATCTCCTGCACGGTCACCAACCTGCCCTGCTGCCGGCCCAGGTACATCAGCAGGCGCAAGGCATAGTCGGTGTGGCCCGTGAGGCGCATTCTTAGTTCTCCAGCGCCACGCCTTGAGCTACGGTTTCTTCCTTCTTCGCCTTGCCGATCAGGCGCAGGGCGAACAGGGCCAGGAACAGGCAGCCGATTGCGAACACGATATCGCCAGGAACACGCATCCACACCGCGGTTTCCATGAAGCTCGAGTGAACAACTTCCGGCGAACGGGCGAACCACATGCCCTTGGTGATCGCAGCCACGGCCTGGTAGATACCGGCAGGGACCAGCGACATGAACACCATCATCGCCAGGCCGATGTTCATGAACCAGAACATCGAAGCAAGCAGCTTGTCCGACCATGCGAAGCGGTCAACCAGGCCGCGCAGGCAGAACAGCATCAGGCCGATACCCAGCATGCCGTACACGCCAAACAGCGCAGCGTGGCCGTGGGCAGCAGTCATGTTCATACCCTGCATGTAGTACAGCGCGATCGGGGTGTTGATCGAGAAGCCCAGCAGGCCAGCGCCCACGGTATTCCAGAAGCCCACGGCGATGAAGCACAGGATGGCCCACTTGTATGCACCGACCCATGGAGCGGCCTGCGAACGCTTGTAGTTGCGATAGGCTTCCATGCCGATCAGCGACAGCGGAACCACTTCCAGCGCGGAGAACATGGCGCCGATAGCGATGACCGAAGTTGGCGTGCCGGTGAAGTACAGGTGGTGCAAGGTACCCAGGATGCCGCCGAACAGGAAGACGATGGTTTCCAGGATGATGGCGCTATTAGCCGAAGCAGCACGGATCAGGCCCAGTTTGGTGAACAGCAGCGCGATAACTGCGGTTGCGAACACTTCGAAGAAGCCTTCCACCCACAGGTGGACCAGCCACCAGCGCCAGTACTCGATCATCGAATAGTGGGTGCCCTTGCCCCAGGTCAGGGAAGTCGCATAGAAGCCGCCGATGCACAGTGCAGCCAGGAAGACCATGGCGATGATGCCGCGGCTTTCCGATGGTTTCTTCAGCGCCGGCCACAGGCCGCGACCAAGCAGGAAGGCCCAGAAAAGCAGGCCAATGAACAGCAGGATTTGCCATACACGGCCCATCGAAGTGAATTCG
The DNA here is from genome assembly GCF_058807935.1 of Pseudoduganella sp. GW821-FHT11H04. Classification (NCBI taxonomy): domain Bacteria; kingdom Pseudomonadati; phylum Pseudomonadota; class Betaproteobacteria; order Burkholderiales; family Oxalobacteraceae; genus Pseudoduganella; species Pseudoduganella sp. GW821-FHT11H04. The sequence goes on from NZ_JBXARE010000007.1 coordinate 115,627, forward strand.
AGGCCCTGGTTACCCAGCCAGAACGAGAAGTCAACGCCCCTGTGCTGCAAGGTGCCCAGCCAGCCGGTTGCGGTCGAACCTACGACGATGAACAGCAGCGCGTAGAACAGCACGTCGGCGCCCAGCTTCTGGAACTTCGGTTCAGCGCCCGAAATCGCGGGAGCGATATACAGGCCGGTAGCCAGCCACGCGGTAGCAATCCACAGCACGGCAAACTGGGTGTGGATGGTGCGGCTGACGGTGAACGGCAGGATGTTACCCAATTCGATACCGAAGAAGCTCGTACCTTCCACCGCAAAGTGCGCGGTGATTACGCCCATGCCGACTTGCGCCAGGATCAGGCCAATCACGACCAGAAAGTACTTCTTGGTAGCCTTCATCGAAGGCGTAGCTTTCAGCGAGAACAGCGGATCGTTCTTCGGTGGTACAGGATCGTCTTCTTCCTTATGGCGCGAATGGAAGAACAGCATGCCGGCGATAGCGCCGATCATCAGGATGACCGATGCGATGGACCAGATGCCGGCGCCGGCGGTCGGCGTATTGCCGATCAGGGGTTCATGCGGCCAGTTGCTGGTGTAGCTCAGACCCGTTTCGCCCGGACGATCAGCAGCGGCAGCCCACGACGACCAGAAGAAGAAACCGGTCAGCGCAGCGCGGTCGGTCGCTTCCGGCAGCGAGTTCTTAGGCATGGCGTACTGTTCGCGCAGCTTGTCGTATTGCGCAACCTCGCCGAACAGGCCAGCGTAGTGTGCCGCCACGGTGCGCACCGCTTCTGCACGGATAGCCGACAGCTTTACTTCATTGGATTCCGCAACGTAGGTATTGGTGCGCAGTTCAGTTTTCACGAGAGCGTCAACGTGAGCCTTCGCGCCGGTTTCCAGCTGGGCGTAGTCCCTGTTGAAGTTCTTGCGTGCGAACAGGTCTTGCAGCGCAACGGCCTCGCGGTGCAGCCAGTCGGCCGACCAGTCAGGCGCCAGGTAGGAGCCGTGGCCCCATACGGTGCCCAGTTGCTGGCCGCCGGCCGACAGCCAGGCGCTCTGGCCATATTTGACCTGCTCCGCCGTGTAGAGCACCGAACCGGTGTCGTCGACGACTTGCGCTATTGGAGGCGCTTTCAGGTAAATTTCGCGGCCCACCCAGCCCAGTACCGAGAACGATAGCAGGCAGATAATGGCGAGCCACGTCCATAACTTCTTAGTGGCGTGCATGATAGCTCCTTTTGTGGTGTTTCAAATGTATGTTTTTAGCCAGAATACAGCCGCCACTCGGGCAGCTCACATGATCCAGGTCAAGTCTTGCTTAATGACCGCCGCAACCGCCGCAGCAAGTACGTTGTTGTGGCGCGACTGGCGGGTAGCCATGTTCTTCCAGCAGCTTGCCCATTTGATGAATGCTGGTGAGGGAGTCGTCGAAGGCGACTTCGACGTGTGCCGCGCCGGCAGGGGCGTGCACGCCGCGGATGCCGGGGACAGTGCGCAGCAGGTCAAGCACGCGGGTGACGTTGGCGGCGTCCAGGGCGGAAGCTAATTGGAAAGAGTGATGCATTTGTAAGTCCTCCGAGGGGTTAGTGTGGGAGGAAGTTTATGGAGCTGCGTTTTTTTCGTCCTTGACGCAGCTTAAGCAAAACCTGGTAAACCGGGGTACGACCCGCAGGGTCGTACCCCGAACGGTCTCGAAGCCGGGGAGGTAATGGTTAAGGCCTTTGACTTTCTCAATAAGTCAAAGACCCAGAACCAACACCAACAGCGGCAGCGCAGACGGGGTCTGACCCTGCGGGTCAGACCCCGGTTTACCGGTTTACAGGGTTTTTCAGCCGCATCCCCCCATGTAATGACACTCCACACACCGCGTACACCCATCAACCTTCCTCAAAGCCCGCGCCCCACACTCCGGACACTTCCCCGTCGACTGCACCGGCGCCGCCATCGCCTCCGGCGCCACATACCCCTCAACCCCAAACTGCAGCGCCAACTGCGGCACCGGCACCTGATTCCCATACGCATCCAGGAACCCACGCCGTATCAAAATCCGCTGCAAAGTAAACGCAATCGCCGCCACCTCCGAATCGTGATAAACCGGCACCTGCACCCCATCCTCCCGCGTCAACAAGCCGCAGCGCACCGGCCCCTTCTCCCAAGTCACCTCCCGCATATCCGCCAAGGCCTTCGCAATCGAACTCCCCGCCCGCGCCGCCATGGACAGCAAGCGCATAGACGAAGTAATCCACTGCTGCCCATCGCTACGCTGGTTCGCCGGCATGAAGAACTCAAACGGCCGCTCAATCCGCACAGGCGCACCATCCACAACGCCATCCACCGTAATAAAGCTCACGGTCAGGTAAGCAGCCTTCTTCCCCTCCTGCGTCCAGTATTCAACCTTGGACGTCACCGACTCCAGCTCTCCCAACGGACGCCCATCAAACCGCTTACGCAAAGGATCATCATCCCGCAACGCGCTCGCAACCGCACTAACCGCAGCCGGCTCCGGCGCCACACTCAGCACACTCCCCGTCACCGTATTCGGCCGGAACGTAGCAAGCCCCTTCAGCCCCGCCACCCAAGCCTCGGTATAAAGGTCCTTGAAGTCCTCATACGGATAATCTTCCGGCACATTCACCGTCTTAGAAATCGCCGTATCAACGAAAGGCTGCACCGCCTCCATCATGCTCACATGATCCAGCGCCGCCATATCGAGCGCCGTAACGAACTGCGGCGGCAACTGCCCCATTTCAAAGCCCATGTGGCGATACAAGCGCCACGCATGGTCAGCCACCTCATACGAACGCGTCGAACCATCAGGCATCCGCTTGCGGCGCTGGTAGACCCACGAGAACGCCGGCTCAATGCCATTGGAAGCGTTATCCGCAAAGGCCAGCGTGATCGTGCCCGTCGGCGCAATCGACAGCAGGTGCGAATTACGAATACCGTACTTACCAATCGCCTCGCGCAAAGCAGCCGGCAGGCGCCGCACGAACGCCCCCTCCAGGTACAGCTCCTTGTCGAAGAACGGAAACGCGCCCTTCTCCTGCGCCAGCTCCACCGAAGCCGCGTAAGCCGCATCACGCAGCGCCTCCGCGATGCTGGCCGCCATTGCGCGCCCATTATCCGAGTCATAGCGCAGCCCCAACATGACCAGCGCACTTCCCAACCCCAGGAATCCGAGGCCAATACGCCGCTTGGCCGCCCCCTCATCCGCCTGCTGCGGCAACGGCCACTGGGTCGCATCGAGCGCCAGGTCCAGCATCCGCACGCCGATCCCGGCGACACGGCACATAGCCTCGTAATCGAATTCCGCACGCTCGCTGAACGCATGCCTCACAAAGCAAGTCAGGTTGAGCGAACCCAGATCGCAGCAGCCATACCCAGGCAAAGGCTGTTCCCCGCAAGGATTGGTAGCGCGCAGCGTCTCGCAGTAATATAGATTGTTTTCAGCGTTGATGCGGTCAACGAACAGCACGCCCGGCTCGGCATGGTCATAAGTGGAAGTCATCACCTTATCCCACAGCTCGCGCGCGGGCACTCGGCGATAGACCCACATTCCGTCATCGCGACGGTAAGCGCCGGCGGCCAGATCCTCATCACCCGGCTCCACCTTGTGCACCAGCTCGAACTCCGAGTCCGCAGCCAGCCCGCGCATAAAGGCATCAGTCACGCCAATCGAAAGGTTGAAATTGCGGAAGCCGCCATCATCCTTGGCAGCGATAAAGCGCTCGATATCCGGATGATCAATGCGCAGCACGCCCATTTGCGCACCACGCCGCGCGCCTGCCGACTCCACTGTCTTGCAGGACGCGTCAAACACCTCCATGTACGACACCGGCCCCGAAGCGCGCGACTGCGTACCCTTCACCTTGGCCCCGGCCGGACGGATGGCGCTAAAGTCATAGCCCACGCCACCGCCACGGCGCATAGTCTCCGCCGCCTCCGCCACAGCGGTATAAATGCCCGGCAGCCCATCATCCTCCCCGGTAACCGAATCGCCCACCGGCTGCACAAAGCAGTTCATCAGCGTAGCCTTCAGCCCCAGGCCTACCGCCGAATTGATCCGCCCAGCGGGTACGAAACCATTCTCCTGCGCCCATAGGAATTGCTCTTCAAGATCAGCGCGTCGATCCGGCGCCTCCAGCTCGGCCAGAGCACGCGCCACGCGGCGGCGGACATCAATGATGTCCTGCTCATCCCCCTTCGCATACTTTTCGCGCAGCACGTCCAGCGAGATTTCCTGGGGCGGCATGGGATTGCCGAACATTTTTTCATTTGCATTCATGGATAGTCCTGCTCAGGTTAAAACTGAGCCTGACTATCGCCGAACGCCGAACCAAAATCCTTGATTCAGGATAAGTTTGAAGCCCTACAGCCGAGCCCGTGTCACACCTTGGGGTCAGACCCCAAGGTGTGACACGGGCTCGGCTGTAGGGGGTGCTATTGGAGGGTGTGGAGGTAAGTGATGTCCGGAGCGTCTTCTAGAATCGACAGCACTGCTGAGTAGAGGCCGGCGACAGCGGTGGCGCGGGGGTCGCGGCCCGCTAGCCGTTCCATCAGGCCGCAGTCGGCGAAAACATACGTCTGCCAGCCTTCGTCTGAGTTGGTGCAAGCCACGTACAGCTCGCAGTCTTCCGCCTCCACCGGCACGCACCAGGCGAAGTCCTCGGGGATCACTTCGCCCAGCGCCCGATAGCCGTGCGTGGGCAATTCATTGGCCATCCACTCGGCCAGGCTGCGGCCAAAGATGCCGGGGTTGGTCAGCTTGTCTTCGTCTTGAACGATTTCAAAGCGGGACGATTGGAACATCAGGACCGGGCTATGCATTCTGATGCTCCTTTCTTTCTTTAGCTGCGCGGCACTTGCGCGAACGCGGCATTCAAACGCCGTACGGTGGCGTCGTTCATTGACGCCGTATGCCGGTTCCAGCGGTCCATCGTGTGTTGCAGCTCGCTCTTCAGGCGTTGCGCCAGTTGGAATTCGCGCACGCTGGCGGCCCAGATCGCATATTCGGCGCGTGCTTCAAAGCTGCCAAAACGCTGCACCGCGGCCTCGAATTCGGCACGGGCTTCATCGTTACGTCCAGCCGATGCAAACGCCTGAGCCAGCAACAGGCTGCATTGCTCGGCGCGGTAATTGGCGTCGGTGCGGCGGATGAATTCCAGGTGCTCAATTGCCTTGCCATGCGCACCAACAGCCAGGTTTGCACGCGCCGCGCCAAGGCGAATTTCCAGGTCGGAGCCGAAAGCACCCTGCAAGCAGGCTTCGTAGGTCGTAGCCGCCTCGGCCGCTTCCCCGGCTTCCAGCAGAGCTGCAGCCAGGCGCATTTGATTTTGCGCGGTCGGTGTGAAGCTGAAAGCGTCGCGTGCTTCGCGCAATTCACGGCCTGGATCAAGCATGCGGCCCGCAGCGGAAATCGCCTTGCGCGCACCGTGCTCAAGCCGCGAGCTCGGCAGGTAGACGGCAAAGAAATACACCAGGCTGCCCAGCAGCGGGAAGGAAAACAGGATCAGCAGCCAATACAGCTCGCGCCCGCGGCGCACAGCGTGCACGGCAAAAAAGATGGCAACCAGAATATGCAGACCCAGACCGAAAAACGGCATTTCACTTTCTCCAAGATGTTGATGTCTGGATTATAGACGACCGTCACGCAAGGGTTCCAGGTGGATGCTGAGTCCGCTTGATGAAGTGCGAATGGCAGTCGGCACGAACTGTACGCCCGCATACCGCAGCTCATCCGGACGCCAGGTATAAATCGGCGTCTCGCGTGCCAGGTTGTTGGCGAGCACCCGCGCGGCTCCGCTGACCTGGCGCTGCGTACGTTCGTCCAGCCCATCCAGCATGAAGTCTTCCAGGCGAGTATCGGCCAGCATCACCGCGTTGCGCGACGCATCGATATTCAGGCGGCCCGACAGCGAAATGGTACCGGTATATTCCTGCCGCATGAAAGGCGAGCTCACCGACAGCAGCGCAGTCAGTGCAATGCGGTCGTTCGGCAACGTCGCCAGCCTTGGCTGCACCAGGCGCAAATCGAACACGGCCAACGCTCGATGCTCAATAGGGAAGCGCTGGTCAATATTGCGCTGCAGCTTCGCCAGCGGCACGTCGTAGTCACGCGGACCGGCAAAAGTGGCGCAGCCCGCAATCAAAACAGTGACGGCAGCGAACGCGGCGCGTACGGCCCAGCGTCTGTGTTGGTTCATCTGAAGCTCCTGTGTCATATTGGGCATGACTATAGCGGGGATCGCACATGAAACCTGTAACCATTGGTATCGCAGGCTGGGCCCTGCCCAGGGCTGACGTAGAGATATTCCCTCCCGCCGCGTTTGGCAGCAACCTGGAGCGCTACGCCGCTGTGTTCAACGCCGTCGAAATCAATTCATTTTTCTACCGCCCGCACAAACCCGAAACCTACTCACGCTGGGCTGAAAGCGTACCAACCAATTTCCGCTTCGCCGTCAAACTGCCGCGCACAATCACTCACGAAAAGCGCCTGCAAGAAGTCAGCCCCGACCTCGACCAATTCGCCTCGGAGGCCGGCGCGTTGGGCGCCAAACTCGGCTGGGTGCTGGTGCAAACTCCCCCAAGCCTGCGCTTCGACCCAGCAGCAGCGAAAGCTTTATTCGCAATCCTTCGCACCCGCCTCGACGCCATCGCGAGCGGCATCGCGCTGGCGTGCGAAGCGCGACACGGCTCCTGGTTCGCCGAAGAAGCGACCACACTAATGTGCGAATTGGGAGTAACACGAGTGTTGGCCGACCCGCCCGCTGGCGAGCCCGGCCCGTACATCGCGACGAGTACCGAAGAGACCTACGTCCGCCTGCACGGCAGCCCCCTGATCTACCGCTCCATCTATGAGCAAGAACGGTTGGCAAAGGTCGCAGCTTGGCTACGCGGCCAGCAAGGCCGCGCACTAGTCATCTTCGACAACACCATGTCCGGCACTCAAGTCCGGCAAGCGCTGCAACTACGCCAGATGCTTACTTCTTCCCCTTCATCGGATCATCATCCGGATTCACATACGTGATATCAAACGGCCCCTCGCCGTGAATCTGCACGATGGTGTCGCCCTTCATAATCGCGTAGTGATTGGTCTTGGCGGGAATCGCCACGAAGTCCCCAGCATGGTGAGCCTTGGCAGCCTTCGCATCGATCTTTTCCCCCATGCCCAGCATGAGCGTGCCCTTAATCACGGTCACGTTTTCCATCATGGAATGCATATGCGGCGGCACTTTATATCCATTCTGCGCATGCAGCCGGATGACAAACGGCCCAGCCTTGGTCGGATCCCCCTGTAAAACAGCTGCTTTAGCGCCTTTCGGAAGCGTTGGCGGGGCATCGCCCCACTTCATCTCATCACCGAGATGCATTGCGGAAACAGGAATAAGGCACCCAAAAGCAGCAGCGGCAAAGACAGCAGCCAGGGCGCGAGGCATGGATCTGGACATGACAATCTCCTATGAACGGTGTACTCCAACATAGAGCATAGCCACAATTTGCAAAAAAACCACTTGCGCCGGACAAATTCAGTGTTATAGTTCACTACAACACCAGTCCATTAAATCACCAACACTGGAGGAAACGATGTATGTGGAATGAAAACCGTCCGATCTACCTGCAATTAAAAGAGCGGGTCGTCGGCATGATGCTGGACGGCTTGCTGAAGCCCGGCGACGCCCTGCCCTCGGTACGCCAGGTCGCGGCCGATTATCAATTGAACCCGATTACCGTCTCCCGCGCTTATCAAGAGCTGGTCGACGAAACCTTGGTTGAAAAAAGAAGGGGATTAGGTATGTACGTTACTGACGGCGCTGTTGATAAACTACTATCTTCTGAACGCGAACGCTTTATCCGCGAAGAATGGCCCGCCATGGTGGAACGTATCCGCCGCCTGGGCCTGGATATTGAACAACTGCTGCGCAGCACGAATGTGCCGCCACAAGGAGCCCCGGCATGACAGCGATCATCACCGCTAAACACCTGAGCAAGAGTTTCGGCACCACCAAGGCGCTGGACGATGCCAGCTTCCAGATTGAAGCCGGCCGCATCGTCGGCCTGATCGGGCCAAACGGCTCCGGCAAAACCACGACCCTCAAAGCCATCCTCGGCCTGTCCCGCTTCGACGGCGAGCTGAATGTGCTTGGCCTGGATCCGCGCCAGCAGCGCGACGAGCTGATGAAAGACGTATGCTTCATCGCCGACGTCGCCATCCTGCCGCGCTGGCTCAAGGTGAAAGACGCGATCGCCTTCTGCGAAGGCGTGCACCCACGCTTCAACCGCGAACGCGCCGAGAAGTACATCGCCAACACCAAGCTCTCGCCGGACATGAAGGTGAAGGCCATGTCCAAGGGCATGATCGTGCAGCTGCACCTGGCACTGGTCATGGCCATCGACGCCAAGCTGCTGGTGCTGGACGAACCGACCCTGGGCTTGGACATCTTGTATCGCAAGCAGTTCTACCACCAGCTGCTGGAAGACTACTTCGACGAAAACAAGACCATCCTGATCACGACCCACCAGATCGAGGAAGTCGAAAACATCCTGACCGACCTGATGTTCATCCGCGACGGCAAGATCACCCTCGCCGCTTCGATGGACGAAATCGGCGACCGCTACACCGAAGTGATGGTGCAGCCAGAGTACATGACCGCCGCCAGCGCCCTGCAGCCACTGCACCAGCGCACGGTCTTCGGCAAAGCGGTAATGCTGTTCGACGGCGTCTCGCGCAAGCAACTGGAAACGTTTGGCGAAACCCGTACCCCTAGCGTGGCCGACCTGTTCGTGGCCAGCATGAAAGGAACTTACGAATGAATACGATGAAATGGCTGATCCAGCGCGAATACTGGGAAAACAAGGGCATGCTGTTCTGGGCGCCGGCAGTCGTCGGCAGCCTGATGGTCGCCTTCACCGCCTTGATGCTCATCGTCGGCAAAACGATGGAAGGGAAATTCAATGGCGACAGCCTGGAGAATTTCCACAACATGTCCGTCGTGGAGCGCCATGACATGGCCAGTGCCTTTGGCGCAGCATTCCCGATGATGGGCACGCCGCTGTACATCATGATGGCGTTCCTGATCTTCTTCTACTGCCTTGGCGCCCTGTATGACGACCGCCGCGACCGTAGCATCCTGTTCTGGAAATCGCTGCCCGTGTCGGACACGAATACCGTGCTGTCCAAAGCCATCGTAGCCCTGCTCGGCTTCCCGCTGGTGATTGCGGCCACCGCCTTCGTGGTAGCGATGGCGATTACCCTGATGGGCGCCCTCGCGCTCACCCTGCACGGCGCGAACGTGTTCGGCGACCTGGTATCGTCGACCAACTTCTGGCTCAGCCCATTCCGCATGCTGTCCCTCGTGCCGGTCTACATGCTGTGGGCACTGCCAACCGTAGGCTGGCTGCTGCTGGTCTCGAGCTGGGCGCGCAGCAAAGTGTTCCTGTGGGCCGTAGGCGCACCACTGATCACCGGCGCACTGATCGCATGGGCCAACCACGCGTTCAGCCTCGGCATCAAGATCGAATGGTTCTTCTCGCAAGTGGTCCTGCGCCTGCTGGGCAGCGTACTGCCAGGCGCCTGGTTCATCTTCGACGAATCGGCCCGCGACGCAATGCATAACGCCCCCGGCATGCACAACAACCCTGAAGCCCAGATCACCGGTTTCTTCAACCAGGCCTACGCTTCGCTGGGCAGCCCGACCCTGTGGATTGGCGTCGCAGCGGGTGTGGCGATGATCGCCGGCGCGATCTACCTGCGCCGCTGGCGCGAAGAGAACTGATCGAGGTATCTCATCATTCGGCAGCTCGGCTCTTCAGGATCCGAGCCGCCGATCTGGCCGATGTTATTGACCTGCTTATCCCGCCGATCTGTCCTCTTTTTCTTTTAGCCCGAATTCCCAATTGATTTCGCCTTACAAAGCCCCTGCTTCCACATTCGACAATGAATCGATAACCCAGGACATCCTACGTTGGCGCGGATCGGTCGCTGTATTGCACCCCATTGTGCTTGCTTATGGCCGCGACTGGTTATGCCATTTCCATCAGGTGTTTGAGCGGGGCGATTAGAAGCGCTATGTTGATCGGATGTGCCGCGGGCGCCGGCTGGACGCTTTTCGTGATCATTGCTGGAAATACTTTCGCACAGTTAAATGGCGCCACGCCACTCACGCTTGACCGCATCATCAGACAGGTGATCTTCATTCCCACCGTTCTCGTCCCGTTGGGAGTGGTACTTTGTATTTTCACCCGCTGGCGAGGGATTCGGCTCGGCCTCCTGAAATCGCCAGATTGAACCGAAGCGCAGTATCTAACGGTCGGCTATTGACGAATAGATGACCACAATCAACCGACTCGTACTGCACAGGCTCGCGCGCCTTCGTTCAGCCCGAGTCGCTGAATCGCAGAACGCGAAATCTGCACGGTGTCGTCGACGAATTCGCCGCGCGTTAGCGTAGCGCGGAATCCTGAGCGTTCCATATTGGCGACCATGCAAGGTTCGCCCTCTGCACCAACGTCGTCCCCCAACTCCACATTGAGTGCCGAGACGACTGAGCGCAGCATAGCGACACGCGCTTCGGCGATTGGTCCGCCATCGAAGATGTCGACGTAGGAGTCCACATCGAACCCTTCCGCCACAAGTATGCCGAACGGCAGTTCGGCATCCGAATGCAACTGCCCCATGGCCCACTGGGCTTCCTTGGACAGCAGCGATACGTACACCGGCATGCGCGGCATCAGCTCGGCGATGAAACTTTTGGAGCGTCCGCCGGTGCGCTGCTCAGCTTCGGGAAACGGCATTTTGAAGAAGCGGTGGCCCAGCGCATCCCACACAGGGCTATTGCCTTCGTCATCGCAAAGACCGGGATTTTCCGCGCCTATCCGTTCTGCGAACAGGTGCGGGTAGTTACGGATGAACAGCAGCCGTCCACGCGATAGCAATTGCGGCGCCAGCGTTTCACTATATTCGGGCTCGATGTAGAACGAACTGAGCAAAGTGTGATCGGACAGGTCTTCACACAAACGCAAGGTGTGCTCGCGGTTGGTAATGCCAAGCTCGTCGCTGCCGTGTACGAGAAACTCGTTGTGGTAGCAATAGAAGCGCCCATTCGACGCGGCACTGGCGACGATGCCGCTGGTACCCACCACTCGCCCTGCTTGCAAATCCTCCAGCACGAAGTGGTAAATTTCATCGCCGTTCAGCGGCTCACTCCCGGCAAATGCTTTGAGTGAGCGTTCGAGGCGCGCGGCCAGGCGGGCACGATCCGGTTTCAAAGTGCGGATGCTGAATGTCGCAGCCCTGGAGAATTTTTCTATGACGTCGAGATCGTCCAGGGTTGCCGGACGCAACAGGTAGTCCAGGTGGTTCATTCCAAGTCCTCTCCGGCGTTATAAGACTCGACTAGCGGCATGGTATTCCGGGAACGCTCCTCCCTCGGAGTGCAGCCGAAATAATTACGGTAGGTGGTGGAAAAATGGGAGCCCGAAGTGAATCCGCACGCCAGCCCTACTTGCTGGATCGACAGCGTGGTCTGCTTCAATTGACGGCGCGCGTGCTTGAGCCGCAATTCCAGGTAGTAGCGAGACGGGAAGGTATCCAGGTGCTGGCGGAACAGGCGCTCAAGCTGGCGGCGCGACACGCCAACCAGTTGCGCAATATCTTCTGCTGGCAAGGGTTCTGCCAGGTTGGCCGCCATCAGTTCCAACGCGTCTTTGAGCCGCGTCGAACTCACCGCCGGCTGCGCCGATGCGGGTACCGGCTGGCGCTCATCGCCACCTCGCAGCCTTTCCAGCCCCAGCGCAACCGCCACCTCGGCGGCGAACATGCTGCCGTGACGTTTGCCCAGCCAATACAGGATCAAGTCAATGACTGCGGCGCCTGCGCCGGCACTGATGCGGTTGCGGTCAAGCTCGTATAGCCCTTGCGTGAACACCGTTTCGGGATAGCGCTGCGCGGCCTCCGCCTGAATTTGCCAGTCGATCGCGGCACGGTAGCCATCGAGCAGCCCGTGGTCCGCCAGCACTTGCGCGCCCGTGCCACAGGCGCCCAGGACCCAGTCGCTGTCCTGACCAAGGCGGCGTAGCTGATGTCCCAGCTGGTGGCTGGAGTCCAGACTCAGACGCTCGTCCGCGATCAGCATCAGCAGGCCTGGCTGCTCAGGATTCAAGCTGGCCAGCGATTCTGCCGCCAGCGTCAGGCCGCATTGGGACGTGGCCGCTTCGCCATCCGGAGTAAATTGACGCAGCTGATAGATGGCCTCCCCTTCCACCTCGTTGGCAACGGTGATCGCGGCACGCACCGCCCCCAGCGTGAACAGGGAGAAGCCCGGTAGCAACACCAGTGAAACGGGATAGAGATTCAAGCCCATAAAAGCGAACCACTCCGCAGCGCATGTTTGCCAGCCACTTTACTCAGGCGCGTACCGGGTGCGACATAGCGCCGGTTTTCGCGGGAGAAGCAGCAGCCGTCCACCGGCGCCAGTAGTTGTTGCACACTGCCGCTGACGGGATCGATCAGGTCGATCAAAGGCTCGCCCGCACGCACGCTCTCGCCCAGTTCGCGCAGATAGACCACCAGTCCTGCCGACGGCGCCGCCACCGGCATGCAGCCGGCCAGCGGCGTCGGCTCGCAGGCCGCAGGTACCTCTTGCGACAAGGGGCCGGCCAGCACGCCCTGTAAGCGCAAATAATTCAATATCGCCGCTGCATCATGGGCCGCCGTTGCGTGATTGACGTCGCTATAGCCGCGCAGCTCGATGGTGACGGCCAGGCAGGCCAGCGGAATGGGGTACAGGCCGTCTGCCAGCGCTGCAATGTCCCACCAGATGCGCGAACAGGCTTCATCAAACGGGTCGTCGCCTGATTCCGTTTCCAGCAAAGCGACATGGGCGCCGAGCAAACCGGCCAGCGGTGCTACCCGCTCCCAGATGGGCGTCCCTGTGTAGATGTGCAGTAGCGATTCGCAGTCGCAATGCAGGTCCAGCACCACATCCGCATCGGCAGCAAGACGCATAAGCGCCAGGCGCTGGGCCGACAGTTCGTCGCTGGCCGCAACATCGCGCTGGCTGCCGGCCAGGCTGGACCGGATGGCGGTGCGAATCAGTTGCCGGTTGACCTGTTCATCCTGCCCCAGCTGCGGCTGCACGCGTTGCCATACATCGTGCGACAGATCGTGGAACATGCGATTGAAATTCTGCCCCGTGCGCAAATCGAAGCGGCCCTGACTGGTTCCCAGTAACGTTTGCGCCAGCCCAACCGGATTAGCTGCTGGCACCAATATCACTTCGCCCAACAGCTTGCCCTGCTGCTCCAGCCCGGCCAGCAGGTTTCGCAAATGGTGGGCGACCAGCATGCCGGGCAATTCGTCCGCATGCAGCGATGCCTGGATATAGGCCTTGGGGCCCTGGCCCTGCTGACCAAAACGCAGGTAACTCAGGCTGCGGGTGGTACCTGCGGCGGGGGATGGAAGCGCGACCGTGATCTGCTCCATGTTCACCACGCCTGATAGAAAGGCGTTTTCAGGCGCACCGGCCGCACATCGAGCCGCGCATCGAAGATCGAGTAATCATTGTTGTCCAGCCCCTCGTTATCCCAGCCATGCGTATGTTCATCGCGACGCAGCATGAACTCGAAACCCAGCTCCGGAGCAGGATCGGCGACTGGCGCGTCAGGTAAGTTCTCAAGGTCGAAGGCAATGCCACGGATATGATCGCGCGGTCCGTCCACCAGTTGCGTCAGCGCGCGCAGGATGGTGTTTTCGCCGAGGATGTCGGTAAATGCGGGACGGACAAATTCCAGCTCCGATGCAAAGCCCGGCTGGCGGAACTTGATTTCGCCCCGGGCCTGCTTGGCGGCCAATACCTGCCCCTTCAATTTGGCGAGGTCGTAGCGATCGCCGTTGTCGAGGTAGGAAATCCGTACATTGCGCACGTTCACGGGCCCCGGCTCCTGCGTCGCCTGCCGCAAGTCGAGCAAGAGCGCACCGCTGCCGCCGACGATTTCAATTTCGCTGCCGTGGATGATGGCAGCTGTATTCTCGTCCACACCGAGCCCCACCTTATAACCCTTGGCCAGCATCAGCGCGAGCATGCGCCCCACCCTGCCTCGCTTCAGGAAGTGCTGGTCGATGAACAGCTGGTCGCCAACAAAACCCAGGCCCCGGTCGATCTCCTTACCGTCGCGCATAACGCCCTTCATCACCTGCACAGAATTCATCGCATCTCGGAACATCGTGCTGCTCATGATGGCGGCACCAGCGCTGCTTCCGGCAACCACGCCACCACGCGTCTGCAGCTCGCGCACGGCCTGCAGAACGGGCGACGCTACGCCGTCCGGGTTCAGTACATCGGCTGTGCGTTCCTGCGCCCCACCGGTAAAGAACACTCCAGTGGCGTTGCGGATCTTGGCCAGGTTGGCAGGATCGGCCGCTGCCTGGCGTGCGGACTCCAACGATTCACCTGTCCAACGCGGGGCAATCTTCAGCAATTCTGCCTGCGCACCACGGCGCCGTAGCTGGGCGACTGCATCCGCGCCCGACTTTTCTGGCCGGTCCGATGCGGTGGGAATCACCACAAAGCGTGCCGCAGAACCACCGGCCAATTGCACCAGCCGCTGGCGTACCGCCTCGTTGTCGTCGCGAATGGCGCCGCCCATCGGTACCACCGTGCCAGCGACAGGCTGGAAGGCCTGCGCCTGCGAAGTGTCGGCAGCATTGGCAAGCTGCGCCGCACAGAGCAGAAGTAATGAAACGACTTTCACGAAGCAAGCTCCTTACCGCAATGAAATTGCTGAGTATGTTGCCATTGATCGGGGAACTATTTCCACACGCGGCGCACATTGGCAATTGCATGTCGCACTGTGGAAAGTCCGCAACAGATGATAGCTTCCATCCTTGCAACAATGCGACACGCCTTTCACACAGAGCGACCCTCGCAACATCCAGCGCGCGCAAGTCTTGCAATGCTGCATACACTGCAACTGTTTCATTATGAATACAAGCAGGTCACTAGCGTTTGAATACCAACTTACGAGGACTGATCGCATGAAAATACCTGGCACGCACAAGGCATCGGCGCTCCGCCGCACCCGCTGCACCCATGCTGTATTGCTCGCGCTTGGCAGCATGAGCTTGATGAGCGCTTACGCGCAAACCATGCCGCGCGTGGAGATCACTGGCTCCAGCATCAAGCGCATCGAGGGCGAGACAGCGCTGCCAGTCGAGGTGATCAAACGCGAAGATATTGAAAAGACCGGCGTCACCACCGCTGCCGAACTGCTGCAAAAGATTTCCTCTAACGTGGGCGCGCTGACCGATGGCGCCAGCACCAGCGACGTCATGGGTGGCCAGCGCGGTTTCAACGGCGCCAACCTGCGCGGCCTGGGCGTATCGAGCACGCTGGTCCTGCTGAACGGTCGCCGTATGGCCAACTTCGCCAGCCCCGGCGACAATTCCGGCGTCGACCTGAACAACATCCCGGCCGGCGCGATCCAGCGCGTGGAAGTGCTCAAAGATGGCGCTTCGGCGATTTACGGTACCGATGCCATGGGTGGCGTGATCAACTTCATCACGCGCAAGGATTACCAGGGTGGCGACGTCAGCGTCTATGCGCTGCGTACGGGCGAAGGCGGCGGCGCAAAACGATCGGCCACGCTGTCAGGCGGCTTTGGTAATTTGAGTACCGACCGCTACAACGTGTTCGGCGCGCTGGACCTGCAAAAAACCGATCGCCTGGCCAGCTCCCAACGCAAATTCATGCAGGAGTACAGCCTGCCTGACCGCCTGTCGCCACAGTTGTCCAGCTACACTTTCCCTGGCAACGTCGACCTGACTGACGCCCAACTGGCGACCTTGAACAGTTCCGGCTACCTGAAAGGCTCAGGGCCCGGCGGCACTTGGATGGACACTCGCGTCAACTTCGGCAGGGACTCCTGCAAGGACGGCACACCAAACGTAGTGCGTCCGCTCGGTCCCGGCGGCACCGACGGCTGTTCCTTCAACTACATGGGCGATTCGGAGGTCTATCCGGATTCCAAAAAAATGAGCTTTATCGGGCGCGCCACTTTCCAGGTGAATGACGACCACCAGCTGTTTGCCGAGGTCCTGCTGAGCAAAGCAGAGACCAGCTATGCCGCCTCACCCGCCGTCTCAAGCAGCATCAACGGCACCACGAACGGCATTTTCCTGCCGGCCGACCTGCAAGCTAAGACCGGCATCACCGACCCGATCAACTTCCGCTTCCGCCTGACCGATGCCGGCCGCCGCACTTCGGAAGTGACCAGCAAAGCGCAGCGTTTCGTGATCGGCGCGACCGGCAAGTTCGGCGACTGGGATTACGATACCGCCTACAACCACAGCGAAAACAAGGCCACCGACCTTGATATCGATGGCTGGGTTTCGCGCAGCAAGATGCTGGCCGGCATAGCCAGTGGCAAGTACAACCCCTTTGTCCCAGCCACGGATGACTCTGGCCGCAAGTTCATGGACTCGATCAAAATCCATGACGCAGCGCGAATTTCCAAAGGCACCAGCGACAGCTTCGATGGCAAGGTGACCCGCCCGCTGATGGCCCTGGGCGGTGGTGAAGCCATGCTGGCGGTAGGCGCCGAACTGCGGCGCGAGAAGACGGCGTTCACCTCCACCGAGGCACTGCGCGGCAACGATGTGCAAGGTGACCGCTCCAGCTCCGACGAACTGCTGGCCGACTCGTCCAACTCGCGCGACATCGCCGGCATTTACACAGAGATCAATGCCCCCTTCAGCAAGGAGTGGGAAGGCCAGTTCGCTGTGCGTTACGACCGCTACAAAGGCGTGCACGATCCACTGACCAACATCACGACGGGCGCACTGAACACCGTCAATCCGAAAGTCGCCGTCAGCTACCGGCCGAGCAAGGAAGTCATGGGCCGCGCATCCTACGGCACCGGCTTCCGCGCGCCATCGATTTCCGAGATGTTCCTGCCGGTGCGTTCCGATACAACGGCCAGCTTCGTGAAAGATCCGATCTCGGGCGAAGTGGCCCAGTTCGATGTGGACCGTTACGGCAACCCACAGCTGAAACCGGAAAAATCCAAGCAGTTCTCGCTCGGACTGGTAGTGCAAGCCAACAAAAACTGGGACGGCAGCCTCGACTACTGGATCATTCGTAAGACCGACATCATCTCGGAGATCGGCGAGCAAACCGTGTTCGACAATCCCGTCTATTACAACGATCCGAACATCGTGGTGCGAGACGAAGATGGCGTCATCTCCTTCCTGAAGTTCAAGAAGGAAAACCGCGGGAAGCTGAACACTTCCGGCTTCGATATTGCGCTGAACTGGCGTAGCGATGCCAGCTCGATTGGCCGATTCAGCGCCAGCCTGAACGGCACGCTGATCACCAAATACAAATTCCAGTCCGATCCCAACTCGCCGATGACGAATGGCCTGGGCGTATTCCGCGATGACAAAGCCGTGCAGCGCTGGCGCCACAAGCTCAATATTGACTGGACCCAGGGCCCGGCCAATGTGAGCCTGGGCCACACCTTCTTCTCCAGCTACCGCGACCAGAACATTCCAGGCCTGGCCGATCCGGGCTGGAACGACCGTGACGTGAAGGCCTATTCGCTGTGGGACCTGACGGGCAGCTACTCGTTCAACCAGAATCTCAAGCTGCGCGCTGGCGTGATCAATCTGTTCGACACGCCGCCGCCATTCACCAACCAGTCGCGCTACTTCGAAGTAACCTGGGATCCAACCTACGGCGACCCACGCGGCCGCTCGTTCTTTGCGAACTTGCAGTACAAGTTCTAACCCTTCGCTTAGGCGCCCTGGCCTGTCATGCTGCAGGACAGGGCGTCTCCGTTTCCACAGATTGCCCAATTCGATCTTCAACGTTTAAGCTGAGACGCGATCGTCGGATCGAGCGGCCGGTTAGACTACATTGGTTGAGGGCTGGTAGACGACTTTGAACCGCTCACAGGCAACAAGCATGTCCTCGCTGAACTGACGGCCTGCTCGGGCGCATTCGCGGGTGAAGTATTGTCTATGTGCCTCCCGCCAGAACGACAACGAGCCATCTCCTTCGCCTTCAGTAGCCGCAAACTCGGAACTGACTTTGCTGAAAGGCATAACCTCGACTGCTTCGGTTTCAATGATGCACAGCGGGCTGCCCGACCAGTTCGTGACGATACTGAGATCGCCCCGCATGGGAAGTCGCCTTCCTTCACCTTCGCAGGACCAGACCGACCCTGCTGTTGCGCACTTGGTGCCCTGAAGCACAAGTTCGGCAAGCTCATTCGCCAGATCCTCACTATCGCCGAAGATGCACACCTCGTAGAAACGGGCAGCGTCCACGCCACCGATGGAATTAGCGAAAGCATCCCAGAAGTCCCCCAGGTGCGCAGGTATACGTGTGGTCGGCAGCATTTTCCCAAGAGTTTGGATTTGTTGAATTCCTCAAAGGGGCAGCTTGACGCGCTGGCGAACCGACTTAACGAGCGCCCCAGAGACTACGAAACACCGGCTCAGCGTCGATTCCAGATCTCTTCAAACTCCTCCGGCGACATCGCTACGTACTTTGCATCCGGCATATCGGATGAAATTTCAGCGAGTGCCCCGAATTCGTCTTCTACGTGCGCGGAGCTATAGCGCAGAAGCCGCCCGACTTCGTAAAGCTCGGCTTGTCGGATAACTTCATCCTTATCATTCACTTCAAAGAACCACCATGACGTCCCCCACGAATCGTACTCGTCGCCACGGCCTTCGTTCCAATATCTTTTCAGGTATTTGAGCATTTTGTTTTGAAGTAGTGAATAGTCTAATGTTTTCCGTCCGCCATGGACGGGCCTCAGTCTGCCTCAGCCCTCCTAATCGAATTTCTCAAAAATCAAACACCAGTCATCGTCGATCATGCGCTGATTGAAGTCACCTACTTTCAGCTCATTCGTGTTGTCCAAGCTCGCCAGAATCGGCACGTTTGCTTGGCATCCAAATTGAATCCCCTTCTGCCATCCGGGACCAATCGCCAAAAAGCCACCGCCCGCATAGCTGTATTTCGTCATCGTCCCATCAGAATAGATGATTGGGTTGCCAATCCCCGCAAGCAACCGGAAATATTCCTGCATCCGACCAGCGCTCACCGGCTTACCCAACTTCGTTGAGCTGACGTAGGCCAGCCCATCATCCAGGGGTCCGCCATCATGAAAAGAAACGCCGCAATAAAGATAAGGACACCGCTAATAATGGCGGCCATCCATTTCACAAAAGTCTTTGACGGAATAGCGGTCACTGTTTGCTACCCGATCGCTTCAAGTGCTCAATGATCACCTGCTCGGCCTTATCCGCTGCCTGCTGGCGAAGACTTGGCGACGGTCTAGTCCCCGATTCCATTTGAGACAAGAACCATGCAATGCCGACGACAACCGCCAGGCTCGCGATGAGCAGCGCACTTCCCCAAAGTACATGCCACCATTTGACTACCGGATTCTTGCCCACATATTGCGCATTAATTTTGGCGCGAAAAGCCGAGGAAACCAGGTATCGCCATGGGCGAACGCTCGCAATAAGAATGTATATGCACACCTCCAACGCGAACGAAACTACCGGGACCAAGATGTCGGCGAAAAAGGATACAGCAGCAGAAACCAAGACTGACCTCTCTCAATCGCAAACTCAAAGAATTAGTGTTGCAGCCGGCGCTGCCAATTAATCTCAGGCACTCTTATCTTCTTCTGGACGCTGCCGTTCCATTCAACCGCAAACCCTTGTCGTTCCAGCGCCGCGATAATCATCGTGGCAACCGCGGCCTTACCTTCGTCGGTATCCTTATATCCCCAAAGGCGAACATGAGACCGTGCTGCGCCAGGCAGCATAGCATTTTGCCCAGATCGAGAAATACGCGGATTCTCACACCATATTATTCAGGATCTCCAAACCATTTGGATAGGCTACTGGAAGGGCTAGTTTCAGCGCCACCGGAATCGCTGGCCCATGCAACGATTCCATCGGGCCGTACCAGCAAAGCGCTCAATCCGAGGTGATCCTTTGCACCGCAGGCTACATAACGAACGTGCTCAGCCCAGCTTTCAGCCAGCAACTTTAAAGCTTCGCGCCCTTCGAAGTCGAGCAACAGTCCAAGGCCGGATCGCAGGTGGCAATTCAACCTTGAACCGTCGGCCAGTTCGAAGTCCGGCGCACTGCGCCCCACAAGCGGATGTGCGTCGCCGAGTTCATAACGAATGCCGACACCCCACACGCGCCTGGCGAAATAAGTCGCTCCGTCCCCAGTCTCCATAAGGTCGCGGATGATCGACTCCATTGCGCGCGAGCTTGGGCTTGGACGCATCAGTGCTACTTGCGCGCGCGACCAGTCGAGAACCCGCATAGCTTCTGGCCGCCGCTCGCGGGCATAGCTATGCAGCAGGTCGGCAGGGGCGCTTCCGCGTATCGTCGCAGCGAGTTTCCAACCAAGGTTCATCGCATCGCCAAGGCCAAGGTTCAGGCCCTGCCCGCCCAGCGGCGAATGGACGTGTGCAGCGTCGCCGGCCAGGATTACGCGGCCCTTCATGTATTCCGTTGCATGAAAGGCGCGGTCGGTCCATGTGGTGGCGAGTTCCAAGTCCGTTACGCGGACATCGGCGCCGGAGATCTTGCGCAGCACGGACTCGACGTGCTCGCGTGTTATCTCGTTGCGGTGGAAAGCACCGCCGTCAAAATCGACCATACCGATCGTGCCTGGGGCGGCAAATGTGTACATGCCTGTCGCCGTGTAATGGCGGCCCGGTTTGAGCAGGTCCGGGGCTGGCAGCTTGACTAGCACCGAGTAGCCAGTGAACTCTGGATCGGTGCCAGCAAAGCCGATGCCAGCAGCCTTGCGTACAGTGCTTCGTCCGCCGTCGCAACCGACAAGCCATTGCGCCTGGAATGCTGTGGCGCCTGCGAATACTGTCACGCCGTCCGCAGATTGCTCGAACTTCTCAACGCTGCAGCCGCGTAGAATCTCGACACCCAAGGCCTGCGCACGAGTCGCCAGGACAGCCTCGATACTTGCCATGTCCGCAGCGACATTGCTGACCGGGCCAGGCAGACGGAATGGCCACTGCTCGCTGTCTATCTGGTCGTGGAAGAATTGAATACCTGCGAAATGCCCCGCAGGACGGCGAGCTTGCTGCATCCAGTGCGCTGCGGACGGCTCTTTGCGGCTGACCGCGTGCTCCTGGAGCGCAGCAAGCAAATCGCGCCGGTCGAAGCTCTCGATGGTCGGCACAGTAAGGCCTCGCAACCCGAACGGGAGATCCTTCAGCGGCGTGTGCGGATCGGGCATCTGCTCCAGCACAAGCACGGAGCAGCCGGCAAGCCGCAACTCGCAGGCGAGGAATAAGCCAACCGGACCGGCGCCGGCGATCAGAACGTCATGGGATTGGGTGTGGGGTGTCGGCATGCATAGCTCCTTAGTCGATGTTCGACCGGAGCGTTCCCAAGATCAGGCTGCGCACGGACGAACTATTGGACGCCAGGCGGCGTCAAAAAATTCGTCGTGGGGATCTGATGCAAGGGCCAAAGACCAGAGCTTTCGTTACCGAAAGGACTTGGGCTTACCAAACCAAGTCTGCCTTTTCCGACAGGAAGACTATAACACTGGCTTAAAAAGCCGGTCAAGGAACCGACAAAGGCTCAACGTATTCGAGGCCACTAAAGCGCTCTGCCAGTTTCGCCTTCAGCATCTTCCGCAGCGCATCGGCTTTATCGCCGTCGCTGGAACGGAAAAATGGGCCGTTGTACGAACCGTCAATTTGGAAGGAAACGGCATCGCCGTCATTGAATTTGTAGCGGGCCGCAATGCCGCGCCCAACGTATAGGGCGCCTTCGTCGGGCCTCGAACATTCTTTGCACTCGAGGCCCTGGCTTTTCATTACTTCGGCGATCACTTCGGCGATCTTGCCGCGCTCAAACGCGAACGACGATGATGCGCGCCGAATGGAATATGCATCGCGCATAGGCGCAGCTGAGGTTCCCATTATTGCGAACGTGACTGCGGCAAACAGCGGAATGCGCAACGCGCGTCGTGCGCGTTGAGAGAACAATGAATAGCGATCCGCGCAAGTCGAAAAATGTGGGCACATCGCGAGTACGCAAAGCGCTACGAGGTCCGTGTAATCAACGGTTCGTCCAATCTGAACCGGCATCACACTATTGATCGAATCAATGACGAATTGGGACGCGGGTCCCTTCCACCAAACGAAAATGGCAGCGATCACCACGGCCACCGAAAGAACGCGCTTCGGCCATATCGCCATCGCTAACGTTCCAACCAAAGCGATTCCTGCGAAGTCAGACAATTTCCCGGTGAGCGCTCCGGGGAAGGTGTACTTGAACCACCAGTCGTTTAGCAAGAGCGTCAGCAAAAAGGCCAGGAATGGCCAGGATGCGATGACCTTGACGACCGATTGTGAATTCGACTCTCTCTGCATTTATAGTTATCCGAATGCAATTTTATTTACGATAAGGTAATATATTATAAGTAGTCGCAAATTCTCGGAAGGGAAAGGAACAGTATGGCCGAATCAGACGTAACCGCATTGATGGCATCCGAACGGGTCTACGACCCGAACCGCTTGCTCGACGCTCTCATCGAACATCTCAGGCTGAAGAACGACGCGGCCCTGGCCCGTGCGTTGGAAATTGCACCGCCGGTGATCAGCAAGATCCGCCATCGCCGACTGCCAGTTGGAGCCGCGCTGCTCATTCGCATGCACGAAGTCTCCGAACTGACAATAAGCGACCTGCGCTACTTGATGGGTGACCGCCGTAAGAAATTCCGTATCAGCGACAGCCAGGGCAAACCTAAGAATCAGTCGTCTGATTAGAAGTGGTACTCGGCGCGGACCATCGGGGTCTTCGCCAAACTACCCGGCACGTTGGACGGATTACCGAACTTATTGCGCCAGTATTGGTATTCGAAGCCGGCCTTCACCTTGCCCGGCTTCAACCCCATCGCCGCGCTGAAGTCGTACATCACCTGCATGTCGATATTGGTCTCCGGCCCCGTCGGTCCGCCAAACTCGTTGCGCCCCTTGCTGCCGATGTAGTTCATATACCCTTCAAAAGACCAGCCGCTGCCTAGCGGAATGCCCCAAGCGGCGTTCAACATGGCGTGCGTGTCGTAGTTGTAGCGCGAATTCACGCCAATCGGCTTATTGCTTTCCCAAAGCGCCAGCAGGCTGATATTCAGGAAGCCCGGCACATCCACCATCAGCGTCGGCCCGGCCACCAGCATTTGCTTGCGCGACGCGTATCCCTTGTCGTTCTTGTGGTTCCAGTCGAAGCCCAGCGTAAAACCCAGGCCGCGCATGCCGGCGCCTTTGAATTCCTTGCCGCTGATTTTGCCGATGTCCAGGGTATGGCGATACAACAGGTAGGTCTCGGTTGCGCTGTCGTCTTTGCTGTCTGACTTCAGCACATCCAGGTTCATGTAATTGCTGCCGTAGGCGTAGCCGCTGGCGTGCGTCAGGTTGATGATGTTCTTGTGAATGTCCTGCGTGTTGTATGGCTCGGCGAACTTGGTGCCATAGCGGTAGCCGATGGAGTTGTCCATCCAGTCCAACGCAAAGGCTGGTTGTGCGGCGGCGAGCGCCAGGGCTGCGATGGCAAATGCGGCTCGGGTCATGCTTTCTCCTTAAGTTTGAACAGTCCCACCACTTGTTCCAGTCGTGCTGCCTGCTCGCTGAGCGATTGCGCTGCAGCGGCGGCTTCTTCCACCAGCGCGGCATTTTGCTGCGTGGTGTCGTCCATCTGGGTTACGGCCTGGTTGACCTGGTCGATGCCAAGGCTTTGCTCCTGGCTCGCACTGGCAATCTCCTGCATCAGGCCAGCGACATTTTGCACCGATTTGACGATGTCCTGCATCGCGGAGCCTGCCGAATCGGCCAGCTTGCCGCCATCGGCAACCTGCTGCACCGACTCCGTGATCAGCTCCTTGATCTCTTTCGCTGCTGCCGCGCTGCGCTGGGCCAGGTTGCGCACTTCGCTGGCGACGACGGCAAAGCCGCGCCCTTGTTCGCCGGCGCGCGCTGCTTCCACTGCTGCATTCAGTGCGAGGATATTGGTCTGGAACGCGATGCCATCGATCACGCCGATGATGTCCGAGATCTTGTTCGAGCTGGCGGTGATCGAGGCCATCTTCTCGACTACCTGCCCCACCACGATACCGCCGCGCTTGGCCGATTCCGCCGTTCCTGCCACCAGCTTATTGGCTTGCGCCGCGTTCGCGGTATTGTTATGCACGGTCGAAGTAAGCTGCTCCATCGCCGCCGCCGTTTCCTCCAGGTTGGAGGCTTGCGCTTCGGTGCGCCCCGACAAATCCATATTGCCACTGGCGATATCGCCCGTAGCCTCACCAATGGCGCGGCTGCTCTCGCGCACGCGCAGGATGGTGGCGTTAAGCGATTCGACGAATTTGTTGAATGCAGCCCCCAGGGCGCCAATTTCGTCCTGGGTTTCGACAGGCATACGGCGCGTCAGGTCGCCGCCGCCACTTGCAATGTCTTCCAGGAGTTCGGCTGCATGCGCGACCGGTGCTGCAATGGCGCGGGCGATGATGAAGATCGCCAGCATGCCGATGCCGCCGCCAATGACGGCTGCGATCAGCGAGGTCATTGCCGCACCGCGCGCGATACCGGCCAGGACTTCGGCCTCGGGCACTTGCGCAACGAGGTAGGCGTTCAATTCCGGGATGAAGGAAGAAGCCACCAGCTGTTCGCCGTTGGCGTCCTTGAAGCTGTCCGCCACAAAGGCTTCGCCGCCCAGCAAGCGCTTGGCGAGGGCTGGCGTCATGCCCTGCATTTCAGACAGCTGGTGTTTTCCGTCCACCATTTTCGGGTCGCGGTGGATCAGCATCAAACCGTTGGCACGCACCAGGTACACATAGCCCGATTGGCCAAGCTTGTAGTTGCGCACCGCCTCAGCCAGCGCGTTGACGGACAAACCGAGTCCGGCCACGGCCTGCTTGCCGCCCGCTGTTTGCACGCGGGTATTGATGAACAACATATACGAATCGGCGCTGACGTCCTTGTCGATGTCCAGCTGATATGCCGAGCTGCCGGACAAGAAGCCGTAGAACCACTGGTCGCTGGCCGCCTTCTCGTTCAAGGTGCGGTCATAACCCTTATCGGTGAAATATTTGCCGGTCGCGCGCGAAACCCAGAACACCGTAGCGGCGTTATTTTTCGACTTCAGGTTTTTTGCTTCCGTCGACCAGGCGGCGAGACCCTCGTCCGGCACGCCGGCATCTTCCCAGGCATGCAGGAAGGTATTGTTGGCCAGCGTTTTAGAGACAGCCAACGGCGTGGCAATCTGGCGCAGCACATCGTTGCGGATAGCCGCTACCTGCGCCGGCAGCTCATGTCCCAGCACACGCTCGCGCGCGGCCTGGCTGGTCTTCATGATACTGAGGGTGGATGAGATGATAATGAACAGCAGCAGGCAGAGGCCCATGCTGAGAAGAAGCTTGTGCCGGATGGACAAGCGGTGCAGCAATTCCATTCGATCTCCCGTGGCTGTTGATGTTATCCGTCCAGCATATCAACGCACGGGAGCCGCCACAATCAATCCAAACGAATATGGCGGATTCTCACAACAGCTACTACTACTCGATTACTGCCCTCAATTCAGCGACTTGGGCTGCCAGGGAGGCAACTTCTTCGCGCAGGGCGGCGACTTCCTGCTCCAATTGCGCCACGCGGTCGGCACGGCTGCCTCCGCCCTCGCCTGCACTGCTTGCGCTGCCGCCGTATGCAACTGCGGTGGACTCGCGGGCCAGGGCTTCTTCGCCGCCCAGCAAGTGGCCGTAGCGCGGTTCGCGCGATCCGGGCGCCAGTGGCAGCTTGGCGACGATTGGCGGGTACTTATCAATCAGGAATTGCAGCGCCGTTTCCACATCGGCCACGGACTTGAATTCATGCAGGCGGCCGGTGCGGGTGCGGATTTCGCCGGCCGTCTGCGGGCCGCGCAGCATCAGGATGGCCAGCACCGCCAGCTTGTCCTGCTCCAGCGTCCACTTCATGCGCATGCGGTGCTCGTACTTGACCACGCGCGCGCCTGACTGGCTGACGGTGCCCACCAGCTTGCGCTCGGCCAGTCGGGCCAGCACGTCGGCCACGGTTTCATCGGACAGCTGCATCACCGGTTCACGGCTCGAGAGCTGGTTGCAGCCATTGGTCAGCGCGTTCAGCGACAGCGGGTAGTTATCGGGCGTCAGGCCTTCTTTTTCGGCCAATACCGCGAGCACGCGGATTTCAAACGGGTCCAGAATGTCGTCCATGGTTCTTCCTTATTCGACCAGTTTGTTGAGTTCTGTTTGATCGAGCTTGTCGCAAGGCTTGAGGTCCGGACAGGCCAGGCCCGCCGCCTTCATCGCTGCCGACAAGCGTTCGATCTGTTCTTCCTGCGCTACCGCGTGGGTGATCAGGCTATGCAGGGCCTTGGACAGCGGATCGTCGCCGTTGGCGGTCACGCCGTATGCGGAAAAGAAGCGCGAGGTTGCCGATGGTGCTGCGTGTTCTTTCTGGACCAGGTGGGCGGGATTGCCGACGGCGGTAGCGCCGGCGGGTACTGGTTTCAGCACCACGGCGTTTGAGCCGACCTTGGCGTATTCGCCGACCGTGAAGCCGCCAAGGATCTTGGCCCCTGCACCGATGATCACGCCGCGTTCCAGCGTTGGGTGACGCTTTGCGCCTGCGTGCAGCGAGGTGCCGCCCAGCGTGACGCCCTGGTAGATCGTGCAGTCGTCACCAATTTCGGCGGTCTCGCCGATCACGACGCCGAAGCCATGGTCGATGAAGACGCGGCGGCCAATCGTGGCGCCGGGGTGGATCTCGATGCCGGTGATGATGCGGGCGAAGTAGGAAATGAAGCGGCCCAGCCATTTCAGGCCGTGGGTCCAGCACCAGTGCGCCCAGCGGTGCATGACGATCGCTTGCAGGCCTGGGTAACAGGTCAGCACCTCCCAGCCATTGCGAGCTGCGGGATCGCGCTCGATGATGCTGCGGATGTCGTCACGGAGGTGGTCAAACATGGTGGTGCGTTGGATGGCTGTTGTTCAGAGGAACATCATAGCGCATATGCTTATTACTTGCTGGCTGCCAAACCGGTAACCCGGTGTCAGACCCATAGGGTCAGACACCGATACGCGACAGCCGCGGGCCGAGGTGTCTGACCCTGTGGGTCAGACATCGGTTTACCGGTTTAAGCTTCGCGAGCAATCCGCTGACGTCGCGCTTCATACAAGCACACGCCCGAAGCCACCGACACATTCAGCGACTCTACCGAACCAAACATCGGAATCGACACCAGCACATCACAAGTCTCACGCGTCAAACGGCGCATGCCCTCGCCTTCCGAGCCCATGACAATCGCGGTCGGACCGGAGTAGTCGCCTTCGTACAAAGTCTTGTCGCCATCATCCGAAGTGCCGATCAGCCAGATATCACGCTCCTTCAGCTCACGCAGCGTGCGCGCCAGGTTGGTCACGGTAATGAACGGCACCGACTCCGCCGCACCGGAAGCCACCTTGGCCGCGGTGGCGTTCAAACCAACCGAACGATCCTTCGGAGCGATAACAGCATGCGCACCAGCGCCATCCGCCACACGCAGGCAAGCGCCCAGGTTGTGCGGATCGGTAATGCCATCCAACACCAGCAGCAGCGGCGGGCCTTCCACCATATCCAACAGCTCGTCCAGGTTACGCGCCAGCGACAGCTGCGAGGCGAAGGCGATCACGCCCTGGTGGCGGCGGGTGCCGACGATCTTGTCGAGGCGCTCGGATTCCACCGGCATCACGCGCACGCCAGCAGCTTTCGCGTGGGCGATCAGGTCTTTCATGCGGCGGTCGTCGCGGGCCTGGTCGAAGAAGATTTCTTCAACGCTGGAAGCTTCGTGGCGCAGGCGCGAGGTAACGGCGTGGAAGCCGAAAATCATTTTGTTCTTGGACATCGTAGTTCTCAAAATAGTTCCGGCGCCGAAGCGCCGGAGGGGTGCTTATCGTTTTTTCTTAGGCTTTGCAGCCTTGGTCACGCGGGTCGCGGTGGCCGCCTTCGGCTTGGTCTTGGACTTTGGTTTGGCGGCCTTGCGGGGCGATGGCGCCGGTGGCGCGTAAGCCGGAGCAGCGGCGCCACGCTTGGAAGTCGAGCGTCCCGGCGAGCGGGTCGGCGCTTCATCGCGCGCCGAAATCGACGGAGCGGCAGCGCCGCGTGCCGCCTTGCGCTTGCGCGCTACGGCTTGATTGTCGTCTTCATCGAAGCTGTCGAATTCGCCGAGCGAACCTACCAGGCCGCCGCCCTTGCGGGATGGCTTCTTGCCTTGCGGCGGCAGGGTCGAGATTTCGCTGTCAGCCAGGCGCAGGTCGATCTTGCGCGACTCCAGGTCCACGCGAACCACCTGCACATTCACGCGGCCCGTCAGCTGGTAACGCTTGCCGGTGCGCTGGCCGCGCAGTTCGTGGCGTGCGTCGTCATATTCGAAGAAGTCGGCGCCGAGGTCGGTAATGTGCACAAGACCTTCGACGAACAGCTGGTCGAGCTGCACGAAGATGCCAAAGTTGGTCACGCCCGTGATGATGCCGCTGAACTCTTCGCCCAGCTTGTCTTGCATGAAGTAGCACTTCAGCCATGCTTCCACATCGCGCGAAGCTTCGTCGGCGCGGCGCTCGTTGGCCGAGCAGTGCACGCCCAGCGCGTCCCAGATGCTATGGTCGCCCTTGGCCTTCTTCTCCTTGCCTTCCTGCTTGTCCTTCAAAGCCTGGCGGCGCTGTGCGTTCGAGATCGTCGTGTTCAGCACCGACTGGTCGCTGATCTTCGGTTCGTACTTCTTGCCCGCCAAAATCGCCTTGATGGCGCGGTGGGTCAGCAAGTCCGGATAACGGCGGATCGGGCTGGTGAAGTGGGCATAGGCCTCATACGCCAAACCAAAGTGGCCGATATTGTCAGGGCTGTACACCGCCTGCTGCATGGAGCGCAGCAGCATGGTTTGCAGCAATTGCGCGTCCGGACGCTCCTTGATCTTCTTCATCAAGTCGGCGTAGTCGCGGGCTACCGGCGTATCGCCGCCGCCCAAAGACAGGCCGAGCTGCTTGAGGAAATCACGGACTTGCGTCAGCTTTTCCTTGGTCGGGCCGGCGTGGATACGGTAGGTGCCTGGGTGCTTGTGGCGCAGCAGCAGGTCCGCCGCGCACACGTTTGCCGCCAGCATGCACTCTTCGATCAGCTTGTGCGCATCGTTACGGGTGCGCGGGATGATTTTTTCGATCTTGCCGGCCGGGTTGCAGACGATATAAGTCTCGGTGGTTTCGAAATCGATCGCACCGCGCTCCTGGCGCGACTTCTGCAGTGCGTGGTAAATGTCGTACAGGTTCTGCAGGTGCGGCACGATTTCCGCGCGGCGCGCTGCTTCCGGACCCTTGGTGTTGCCAAGAATGGCTGCCACTTCGGTATAAGTCAGGCGCGCAGCCGAGTGGATCACGGCTGGATAGAACTGGTAAGCCTTGAGTTCACCTTGCGCGGTAATCACGGCGTCGCACACCAGGGTCAGGCGGTCAACGCGCGGGTTCAGCGAGCACAGGCCGTTGGACAGCTTCTCCGGCAGCATAGGAATCACGCGGCGCGGGAAGTAGACCGAGGTGCTGCGTTCAATCGCGTCGCCATCCAGGCCATCGTTCGGCTTCACATAATGCGACACGTCGGCAATCGCCACGATCAGGCGGAAACCCTTGCTGCGGCCGATCTTCACCGGTTCGCAATACACGGCATCGTCAAAGTCGCGCGCATCTTCGCCGTCGATGGTCACCAGCGGCACGTCGCGCAGGTCGACACGCTCGCCCCAATCGGCTTCGTGCACCACGTCCGGCAGCTTAGAGGCCTGCTTCAGCGCGGCGTCCGAGAAGATGTGCGGCACGCCGAACTTGCGCACGGCGATTTCGATTTCCATGCCCGGGTCGTCCATATCGCCCAGCACTTCAACGATCTTGCCCGATGGCTGTTTGAAGCGGCCCGGCTGCTCGGTCAGCTCCACGCTGACGATCTGGCCCGACTTGGCTTTACCGACGGCGCCTTGCACCTGGATGTCCTGGCTGATGCGCTTGTCTTCCGGCGCCACGACCCACACGCCGTTCTCCTTCAGCAGGCGGCCGATGATGTGGGTGGTTCCGCGCTGGACCACTTCAACGATGGTGCCTTCCGGACGACCGCGGCGGTCGTAGCCGGTGATGCGGCCCAGCACCTTATCGCCGTGCAGCACCTTCTGCATTTCTCGCTCGGCCAGGAACAGGTCTTCGCCCGGTTCGTCTGGAATCAGGAAGCCGTAGCCGTCGCGGTGGCTGGACACGCGACCGGCAATGAATTCGGAATGGTCCGCCAGCACATAAAAACCGCTGGTATCGGAACGGATCTGGCCGTCGCGCTCCATCGCATTCAAGCGGCGCGTCAGGACGGCATGGGAATCGGCTTTGACTTTGAGCGACAGCGCCAACGTGCGCAGGTCGAGCGGCGCTTTGGCGCTGCGGAAGATGCCGAGAATCTCTTCGCGGCTAGGAATGATATGAGTGGAGTTCAAAAGTTCTTCAGTAATCTTATTATTGGTTGGTAGTGTAACAGGAAGGGCCGCACACAAAAATCTTTCGCAGACCCTTTGACATCGGTAGAGTTTCCTCTATAATTCTGGCTCTCGCAGCGATGCGGGAATGGCGAGTCGATGTGCAGCGTGGAATGAAAGTTCATCTGGCGCAAAACTCACCAAAGCAGTATGATAGCAGATGTTATTGCTAATGCCCACGTGGCGGAATTGGTAGACGCGCATGGTTCAGGTCCATGTGCCGCGAGGTGTGGGGGTTCGAGTCCCTCCGT